>CALMKU010000225.1 GCA_937866945.1 uncultured Tolumonas sp. | reverse complement strand
TTGGATTTAATTATTGCAACACTCAGAGAAAGGAGACGTCTGTGCGCACACAGATTATTCAGGTTGATGAACGTCCGCCGCTACTACAAGCGATCCCGTTAAGTCTGCAGCATTTATTCGCCATGTTTGGCGCATCAGTGCTGGTTCCGATGTTATTCAAAATCGATCCGGGCACAGTGCTGTTATTTAACGGTATTGGTACTTTGATTTATCTGGCATTGTGTCAGGGTAAAGTTCCTGCTTATTTAGGTTCCAGCTTCGCGTTTTTATCACCTGTTTTTGCAGTCATGAGCAGCGCCAGCTATAACGCCGCATTGGGCGGTTTTATTGCGTCAGGTCTGATCTTCATTACGGTCGCCTTGATTATCAAAACATTTGGTCATCGCTGGATTGAGGTCGTATTCCCACCAGCCGCTATGGGCGCCATCGTTGCCATCATTGGTCTGGAACTCGCTCCTGTCGCTGCAGATATGGCCGGTTTAACCGCAAAAACGTTGGATGCTAATACCGTTACTGTCTCCATGTTTACGTTTGGTGTCGTAGTTTTTGGTTCTGTGTTATTCCGTGGCTTTCTGGGCGTTATTCCAATTCTGATCGCGATCGTGGCAGGTTATTTGCTGGCACTCTCGATGGGAATGGTCAAATTTGATGCTGTTGATACAGCAGCCGTATTCTCGATGCCGACATTTTACGCACCAGAATTAAACTGGGGAGCCATCATTACCGTTATTCCAGCTGCTTTCGTAGTGATTGCTGAACATATCGGTCACTTTATCGTGACAGAAAAAATTATCGGTAAAAACCTGAGAAAAGACCCTGGTATGCACCGCTCTCTAATGGGCGATGGGGTATCAACAGCATTGTCAGGATTCTTTGGTTCTGTACCAACCACTACTTACGGTGAAAACATCGGCGTCATGGCAATTACCCGCGTGTATAGTGTCTGGGTTATTGGTGGTGCGGCGGTGATCTCGATTGCCATGGCATTCATGGGCAAATTTACAGCGGTGATTGCCAGCATTCCTGTACCAGTGATGGGCGGTGTTTCTCTGTTGCTGTTCGGTGTAATTGCCGCGTCAGGTGTGCGTATGCTGGTGGAATCTAAAGTGGATTACAGCAAACCGAAAAACCTGATCCTAACCTCTATCGTGCTGACCGTTGGTTTATCTGGCGCACACGTCGAAGTAGGCACTGTCTCGCTGAAAGGGATGGCATTAGCCACATTGCTGGCCATCGTAGTGAGCTTGCTGTTTGGTTTGTTTGAAAAATTGGGTCTGATGAGCACCCAAGAAATCATCGAACCGTAAAAATTATAATTAATTCTGAGTTGGTATCTGTTTATGTGCTTGAAAGAACGCTTTCGTGGTTATTACCCGGTTGTGATCGATGTAGAAACTGCCGGGTTTAACCCGAAAACGGATGCATTGCTGGAGATTGCAGCGACAACATTACAGATGGATCAGGACGGCTGGTTGGCACTCGACCAGACCACTCATTTCCATGTTGAGCCTTTTGAAGGAGCCAACATTGAAAAAGCCGCCATTGATTTTAATGGTATTGATCCATTTAACCCGTTACGCGGTGCAGTCAGTGAACATGATGCGTTGCATGAGATATTTAAAGTTATTCGTAAAGGAATGAAAGCTGCAGGCTGCAATCGCGCTATAGTGGTTGCTCATAATGCGGCGTTTGATCATAACTTTCTGATGGCAGCGTCTGAGCGCGCATCACTGAAACGCAATCCATTCCATCCGTTTGCTACTTTCGACACAGCAACTCTGGCTGGTCTGGCATTAGGCCAGACTGTGCTGGCTAAAGCATGTCAGACAGCTGCAATTCCGTTTGATAATAGTGAAGCACACTCTGCTTTGTACGATACAGAACGAACGGCAGAGCTGTTTTGCCATATCGTTAATAAATGGAAGTCGCTGGGTGGCTGGCCATTAGCCGAAACCGAGTAACAATGTAACTCTGGATATATACCCAAAGTAATTGGAGTTGCAGCAAGGCGACAAGTGAGCGAATCCCCATGAGCATAGATATGCTATGTGATTGGGGTGAGAGAACGCCGTCAACGACGCTGCAACTTCAAGTACGAAGGGTATTCAGGCCCGCTCTGTTTTTGCAGCTCTTAATCGTTCAATAAATTTAGTCGTGTCATGTTCGGTGCGGATCGACATAAATAATTCAGCCGCTTCCGAATATTGATGTTTCAAATAGACCAGCCATTGCTTCAATCGGCTGGGAACATAGTCTGATCTTGGTAGCTGCAAAGCTGCATCCGCATATTGGATCAACAAATCAAGCACGTCTGTCCATACCATGGCTTGCTGATTTTTTGCGATAACTGCGCCTAAATTAGGCAACTGTAATGCCCCTCGCCCAACCATCACATCCTGACATCCGGTGATCTGGCGACAATTGGCAGCATCTTCGGCATTCCAGATTTCACCATTGGCGATCAACGGAATATTGATTTTTGGTCGCAGAATATCAATCCATTCCCATTTTATCGCTTCCGCTTTATAACCATCTTCTTTGGTGCGGGCATGGATCGCCAACTCTCCAGCACCGCCTTGCAACACCGCATCAATGATTTCATGGCACTCATCAGGCGAACTCCAGCCGAGCCGGACTTTGGCCGATAACAGTTGTTCTACAGGTAATGCGTCACGAACGGTGCGCAAGATCCGGTAGATGCTTTCCGGCTCTTTCAGTAACGCTGCACCACCACAAGAGTTATTCACTCTGCGCGCTGGGCAACCGAAGTTAATATCAATACCTGGAGAGCCCAACTCTGTCGCCAGCACGGCATTTTCCGCTAGCCATTGCGGATGTTGCCCTAACAACTGCACACGAACTGGTGTACCGCTGGTTGTTTTACCGCCTTGTAACAGTTCAGGGCAAAGCCGATAGAGTGTTTTTTTAGTAAGGAGTTGATCAACAACACGCACAAACTCGGTAACACACAGATCGTAGTGATTTACTGCCGTCAGGATCTCACGCAGTAAAGAATCGAGCACACCTTCCATCGGTGCAAGAATAATGCGGCCTTGTGGCGCAGTGGTTGATAAGGAATTTAATGGCATGGCGACCTCAATGTTGCAGGCCGCCATTCTACTGATCTATCCCCGACACTCCAGCAGTATTAAAGAAAATGATGCTCTATGCCGGCAAAATTTCCACAAGCAAATAAACTGGCAGAACGCGCTTTAGCCAGATAGCTAGTGCCTATCTCTGGCAACTGTTCCCCTATAGGAATAATGTCACTCGGTGAAGGTAATGATGTATCTAATACCCGATGCCAACAGCCTTCAATATCATGCGGTGGTAGAGGTAAAATGAACGACAGCTCATCCCAATACGCATTAAAAATGATGTAAATCGCCATATCAACATCCAGTGAGATGGCTGAAAATGCCAATGCATGGGATTTCGCTCCCCAGTCTGGTGAATAGGAATGAACGCCATGCCAACAAATGTCGGCTCGCCGCAACATTTCAGCCAACGACAAGATGCTGCCATCTTCTCGTTCCCGGCTAAACAAATAGCGGCGATATTTCAGCAACTCGCGGACAAATCGAAACATGTCATGCCCACGCGGGCCTGTTTCCCATTGCATCCAACTGATCTCATTATCTTGGCAGTAAGCATTATTATTACCATGCTGTGTTCTCAATAACTCATCGCCCATTAGCAACATTGGCATACCAATAGACAGTAAATTAGCTGTCATTAAGTTCTTCGCTTGCCGGATGCGTAATGCATTAATTGCCGGATCATCAGTTTCGCCTTCGACCCCATGATTCCAGCTATGGTTGTTATCGGAACCATCACAATTATTTTCGCCATTGGCTTCATTATGTTTACCGTTGTAACTAACCAGATCCCACAACGTAAAACCATCGTGGCAGGTGACAAAGTTGATGCTCTTTTCTGGATCAGAATGATGGTACTGGTAAATATCCGGGCTACCCATCATGCGATCCGCAAATCGTCGAGTGGTATTTTCCTCACCTTTAATAAAATCTCTGACATCATCGCGAAATTGCCCATTCCATTCACGCCAGCGAGATCCCGCCAAAGAACCAACCTGATATAACCCCCCTGCATCCCACGCTTCCGCAATCATCTTGCAATTAGACAACACCGGATCAGTATCGATAGCCAGTAATGTCGGCGGGTTAACCAGAGGGTTGCCATCTTCATCACGCGAGAGTATCGATGCCAAATCAAAACGGAATCCATCCACATGCATGAACTCACGCCAAAAACGTAGGCTATCCACGATCATCCGTTTCGTGACCGGATGCGAGCCATTGAGGGTGTTTCCACATCCGGAATAGTTGGTATCAGCCCGCGTTTTCGGATCCAGAATGTAATAAGCCTCATGATCGGTACCACGGAAACAAAATAGCGGGCCATTCTCGGCACCTTCCGCCGTATGGTTATAAACCACATCCAAAATGACTTCTAAGCCCTCACGATGTAGCGCTTTCACCATTTTTCGGAACTCATTAATCGGGCCAGTCCGGCTTTGATCACTGGAATATTGATGATGAGGCGCAAAAAACGACATCGGCGAATATCCCCAGTAATTACTTTTGCCTGCAGGTGCATCCTGCGGATCAAACTGAAAGACTGGTAATAATTCTATGGCGGTAATACCTAATGACTTCAGATAAGGTATTTTTTCGATCAGCCCGGCATAAGTGCCCCTGAGACTTTCCGACACCGCAGAAGAAGGATGTTTCGTAAACCCGCCGACATGTAATTCATAAACGACTGATCGGGATAATGGATGGCAAGGCAAGATGTCACCTTCCCAATCATAATTATGAATATCGACCACCACGCTTTTGGCACAACAGTGCATGTTAGAACCGACCCGCGCGGCCGCCATACGATCATAATTATGCGGAAAATTAACCAAGACCCCGTAGGGATCAAGCAGGACTTTTTGCGGATCAAAGCGCGTACCTTCATACGGACGCCATGGGCCATTAATACGAAAGCCATAGAGCTGGCCATCGCCAATACCATCAACCCAGATATGCCAGTAATACGCTGTGCGATTTACTTTTGGGTTTAATTTAATAATGGTGGGGGCCACATCATCCGGCGAGGCAAAAAGCAGCAATTCAACCGCACTGGCTAAACGAGCCCATAAAGAAAAATTAACGCCTCCCGATTCAATGGTAGCGCCAAGTTGCCGGCAGTGACCATTTTTCGTCTGCATATCCACACCCCGCATTTTTCTTCATGTTGTTCATGAACATCGGAGTAAGTGTAGTCATAAAAAGAAAGGACGACCGAGGTCGTCCTTTTGATTGGGTTAACACCTGTTGAAATTAATCGGCTAATTGCTGACATTCCAACGTTTTGTCATCCCAAACGATAGTCGCTGCTTGCTTATGCTCAATCACCGTCAACTCGTGTGATGTATATTTCACACCCCGACTGAGCGGCCCCATAAAGGCTTCACGATACTGATCATGATATTTAACTATCACTGCAGGCAGTGATGTCGCATAAAAAGTCAGCCAGACATCTTGCTTCTCTGCGCCGCATTGATAATGAATGGGGCCTTCTTTCGGCACTAAGTCAAATTGTGACTGCAGTTCCGATAAACGCTCCATGTATGAAAGTTCAAGGCACATTTTCAGGTCTTTGTCTTTCATACATTCATCATGACGTAACGTCCAAGCCTGATGATCTTTTTGTAAATCAACATGTGGATATTGCGCCTGTTTAGCAACGAGATCAGCCATCAGTTTCCGGATCTGACCATCCAACGTATTCAGGATCGGCCGTTCACAAAACGCTTGTAAAAGTGGAACTGTAACATCGTTACAGTTCGGTTTTTTATCTAACGTTTGCTTAGTGATGGCATACTTTGCCATCATTTCCGGCGTCACCAGCGATGGTTTAGCTGGTGCGTTTTTTTCACCTGAGTCTGTTGCAGCCACAGATACAGTCTGGATCCCACTAAACAGCACAGCTGCCAAACAGAATTTCCAAGCGTTCATGTACTACTTCCTCGCTCTGGCTTATTCAGCCGATGATTCTTCAGATGATCCAGTATCTGCGTCGATATTGATCTCTGAAACATCAGACTCGTCACCTTCCGGCTCCGCAACACGTTCCAGGCTAACCAGTTTTTCATCTTCCGACGTGCGGATCAGACGAACACCCGCAGTGTTACGACCAATCAGACCAACTTCTGAAACACGAGTTCGCACCAGTGTGCCGCCGTTGGTGATCAGCATGATTTCATCAGCTTCATCAACCTGAATAGCGCCCACCACACGACCGTTACGCTCAGAAACCTGAATGGATATAACACCCAGTGTCGCACGGCTCTTCACGGGATATTCAGACAACGCAGTACGTTTACCGTAGCCGTTTTCTGTGGCGGTCAGAATTGCACCTTCACTGCGCGGAATGATCAGTGAAACGACGCGATCACCTTCCGCCAGTTTGATACCACGAACACCTGCTGCGGTACGGCCCATTGGACGGATACCCTTACCAGACGTGCTAACTTCCGCATTCTCAGTGTTTTCAGTTTCTGCATCATCGGTTGCATCATCATCTGAATCATTGTCAGACTCTGTGCCACGGTTATTACCTTCCGCGAAACGAACTACTTTACCTGCATCAGAGAACAGCATAATTTCGTTGCTGCCGTCAGTGATATCAACACCGATCAGCTCATCACCTTCTTTCAAGGTGATCGCACGGATACCAGAACTTAATGGGCGAGAGAATGCAGACAATGCTGTTTTCTTCACGGTGCCATTAGCCGTTGCGAAGAAGACATATTTATCATCATCGTAAGATTTCACTGGCAGGATCGCAGTAATACGTTCGTTTTCATCCAACGGCAACAAGTTGATAATTGGACGTCCACGCGCAGTACGGCTGGCCTCTGGTAATTGATACACTTTCAGCCAATACACTTGACCCATGGTCGAGAAGCACAGAATGGTATCGTGCGTATTTGCCACCAGCAGCTGTTCAACAAAGTCTTCATCTTTTACTTTCGCCGCCGCTTTACCAC
>CALMKU010000224.1 GCA_937866945.1 uncultured Tolumonas sp. | reverse complement strand
TGCATATTTCGGGATGATCTGGCCAGCGATTTCGGCATGAGTCGGCCACCCATTTCGGTATCATCCGGCCACTGATTTCGGCTTCATCCGGCCACCTGTTTCGGTATCGTCCGGCCAGTTTGTTCTTCCTTCGTTTTACGGTCTTTGGCATAACAGTTTTTTAACTGTTTGCCGGAGTAGTCATGACACGTAAAAAGAAAATGGTAAGGACAGATATGCAAACTTATCTGGATATATTCCGCCTCAAATTTGAGGCCAAGTTAAGTGACAGGCAAATCTCTCAGGCGCTAAATATTGGCCGGGCAACCATCAGTGATTTGGTTATCCGCTTTAACAACTTAGGCCTCAGTTGGCCGCTGGCAGCCGACTATCCGCTTGATAGCCTCGACAAACAGTTATTTCCTGGCCGTGATTACAGTACGCAGCGGGTCTTGCCGTCGTGGGTGCAGGTACATCTTGAGCTGCGTAGAAAAGGCGTCACCAAACTGCTGTTATGGCAGGAGTATCAGGCAGAGCACGGCAGTAAAGCACTTGGCTACACGCAGTACTGTGAACATTACCGGCGTTGGTGTGCTGTACAAAAACGCTCGATGCGACAGCATCATGAAGCCGGTGAGAAGCTGTTTATCGACTTCTGTGGCCCGACAGTGCCGATTGTGAACCCAGAAACAGGTGAGATAAAACCGGCCGCTATCTTCGTCGCCACCCTGGGCGCATCTAACTACACCTATATTGAAGCCTGTAAAGGTCAGGATAGGGAATCCTGGCTGATGGCGAACAGTCGTTGCCTGACCTTTTTAGGTGGCGTACCCGCATTATTGATACCCGACAATCTCAAAGCGGCGGTTGATAAAGCGGATAAGTTCGAGCCGGTGATTAACGACAATTACAAAGCGCTGGCCAGACATTATGGCTGTGCGTTGATGCCGACCCGACCACGCAAACCGCAGGATAAAGGCAAAGTCGAATCGGCTGTGCTGATTGTGGAACGCTGGGTATTAGCCCGGCTGCGCCATCAGGTATTTCACTCACTGGCAGCGTTAAATCAGGCCATCCGCGCATTGAATACAGAACTCAATCAGCGGCCAATGAAGCATTACAACGGTGCCAGCCGTGAGCAGTTGTTTAACTTGCTCGATGCGCCTGCATTACAACCACTGCCGCCTTACGCTTATGAGTACACCGATTATCGCATTGCCAAAGTCGCCAAAGACTACCACGTACAATACGACTATCACTGGTACTCGGTGCCACACCGTTTAGTCGGTGAGCGGGTTGAAATCAGTGCAACGCAGACGCTGATAAAGGTTTACCATCAGGCGAAATGCGTCGCTCAGCATCCGCGCAGCTATACCCGCTACCGGCACACGACTGATATAGCGCATATGCCAGAAAACCATGCTGCCCATCTGGAATGGAGCCCTGAGCGCATTCGCAGCTGGGCAACCCATATCGGCACTAACACGCTGGCGGTGGTCTTAGCGGTTGAGCGTAACAAAGACCATCTTATCCAAGCGCAGCGCACCTGCCTGGGACTCCTGAGCGAGCAAAAGCGCTATGGCAGTGACCGGCTGGAAAAGGCCTGCGCACTGGCCATCAGTCGCCAACTACCTTATATACCGGTCATCAAAAAGCTACTGAAAAACGGTGAAGATATGCGCTGGCAACCGGATGAAACTAAAACCATTATCCCTGGCACACACACCAACATCCGTGGCTCAAAATACTACCAATAAGGACCACCAATGGACTCACTGCTTATCCAACTGCGCCAGCTTAAGCTGGCGGCCATGGCCAGTGCGCTGGAGCAACAACGTCTTGCGCCCCATACCTATGCCGAACTTAGCTTCGATGAACGATTGGGATTGCTGGTCGAGCAAGAACATCTGGCGCGGGATAACACCCGCTTACAACGCTTGCGCAAACAAGCCAATCTGCGCCTTAAAGCGACACCAGAAGGCTTACGCTATCCGGCAAAGCGCGGCTTGCGAGCTGAACAAATTACACCACTTATGCAAGGACATCACCTGACGTACCACCAGAATATCTTGATAACCGGGCCCACCGGCAGCGGCAAAACCTATCTTGCCTGCGCCTTAGGTGAGCAAGCTTGCCGACAGAATAAACGCGTGCTGTATTACCGGTTAGGTCGGTTACTGGAAAGCCTGAAAATGGGGCATGCTGATGGTAGCTATCTGAAACAACTGGTACAGCTACAAAAGGTAGATATGTTGATCCTAGATGATTGGGGCCTTGAGGGATTTAAAGGTAAACAAGTCAGCGATTTACTGGACGTCATTGAAGATCGCTACGAGCAACGCAGCACAATCATCGTCAGTCAGTTACCGGTCTCGGAGTGGTACGGCTTAATGGATAATCCAACTGTTGCAGATGCGCTGTTAGACAGAGTGATCCACAATGCCCACCGACTGGAATTAACAGGTGAGTCACAACGTAAAAAAACACTGGTTCAGGGTGAAGAAGTCGGGTAAAAAGAGAGGATAAACGAAGGTCAGATCATGCTGGCCGGATCACACCGAAACGCCTGGCCGGATGAAACCGGAACAGGTGGCCGGACAAACCGAAATACGCAATTCGCAACACCCACTCTTTTTTTATGACACCACCACCCAATTCAGCATCAATTAAACCACCGACGATTTCCGTCAGTGCACCGCGTAAATCGTCATTACTGATCTCTTCCGAAGCTGCCCATTTGCTAAACGGTTTTGACATGAATGCGGACATATTTTCTCCTTTCATGAAGTATAATACTTAGTGTCATACATGTGTAAACCTCAACTTTGATTTTTCGTCTAGGCGAAATTTAGGTAAAAATGCCCATCCCCTCGAAAAGGTCAAAAAATACTTGCTACAAACACTGTAGCTCCAATTGATGGTTACGCAGTAACGAATTACTATCCCGTACATAGTTACTGCGTAACACAAGGGGGGTATATGGCAAAAACAGCAGCAGAACGGCAAGCTCACTACAGGAATGGACGCTCTATGGCTGGAGAAAGTGGTGAAAGACGGATCAATACATGGGTATCCACCGGAGCACATATGGCATTGAATCGATTAGCCAAACGTTACGGCGTAACAAAACGAGAAATGCTGGAAAAACTAATTAGTGAGGCTGACGGAAAAATTAAAGATACGCTTAATACCGATGAGCAATGGGATGCTTACTTTGATGTTACGCAGTAACGTTTGAAGAATTGACCT
>CALMKU010000223.1 GCA_937866945.1 uncultured Tolumonas sp. | reverse complement strand
GCACGGCGTTATGATTGATTATGTAGCCGGTGGAGTGCGGTTTTTAAAGTCATAGCGTACAATAAAAACAGCGTAAATGAGTGCTAAGGGATAAACAATGACAACAACGGTCGGTTACACAACAGATGACGAATATTCTGCTTATACCATTTCTCGCGGTTATGTGTTAACCGGAAATGCTCTGGCGCATTTGCAATTGGCTTTGGATTGGCTTGAATTGCAGCCATTCAAAGGCGAGAAAACAGATCCATTGCAGGTGCTGGAATGGCCCCGCGATGGTAACACTGAGATCCCTGACAAGATTGCGCAGGCCCAGCTCGAAGCGGCGCTGGTTTACAATGCAGGCGGTAATCTCATGGCGTCAATTGGTAAGATGGTTACCGAGAAAACTGTCGGCCCGATCACAACTAAATGGGCAGAGAACGGGCCGCAAACTATCGCATACCCTAAGTTATCAATGCTGTTGCGTGGATATGTCAGTAATGGCTATGGTTCAACACAGTTTAATGTGAGCAGATGATATGAGCCTAGCAGACGCACAAGCGGATATTGAATCAGCACTTGAAGCGCTAATGGAATCGGGAGAGAAGGCTGTTTTCAGCTATCAATCCGATCCGGTTTTTGATAATGACACCGGTGATCTGATTTCAGGCGGAACAACAGGAACACAAACAGCCTACGGATATCCTGAAAACTATTCCAACTCAGAGATTGACGGAACCAACATCCAACGCGGAGACATTAAGCTGATTTGCAGTGCAGGCAAATTGCGTCCGGTTGTCGGCTGGTTGTGTCTGCTTGATTCTGTTAGTTATCGCGTAATGAACTGCGAGCCAATCAGAGAAAGTGGCGTTGATGTTATTTACTATGTGCAGCTGAGAAAGTAGCCATGAACCAATCAATCTACAAAGCAATGCGGGCCCACTTAAACACGCTATCTAATAAACCACCGATTGCATACCTTGATCAGCCTTATTCTCCGACAGGGGTGCAGTATCTGCGAGAAGGTTTTTATTCAGCCAGTCCAGATCATCTTGCTATCGAATACGGCGGGACAACTGACCATCGCGGCTATTACCAGATCGAGATCCTAACGCCGAGTAATAGCGGAGCGGCGGCAGGAATGGACAAAGCGACATTGCTAGCTGCACATTTCAAGCGTGGACGCTATGCAGGATTTGAAGTGATGCGCGTTGATTGGGTGCCGACAGGTACAGAAGGAGCTTATTCGGTTATCAGGATGTCAATTTATTATCGGGTGTTGGCGTAGGCGCATCCGTGCGCCTTTTTCTAATCTACTAAAATCCTGATTTTACCGATCTCAAAATAATGATCGTCCAGCTCAATGCCAATAAAACTCCTATTTAATCCCCTGCATGCTACGCCGGTTGAGCCGCTACCCATTGTGAAATCAAGCACTGTGTCTCCTTCTGCTGTGTATGTCTCCACCAGGTCTGATAGTAGCGCCACAGGTTTCTGTGTTGGATGGTGGCCGCTGTAATCCTTTCGATACTCCAGCACATTGGATTTATACTTTGCACCGTGCGGCAGGTTGAAAACCTTTGGAAATTCAGCTGTCATCTTTGCTATCAAATCAGCTCTATATTTTGCATTGATAATGGACAGCTCAGAGAATGGTAAAAACCACTCACACGAATTAAAGCCGAAAACCTCAATTAGCTGGTTATATGTTTGCTCGGTGCATAGGCCAAACTGCGTTGAATCTACACGGAAAAAGTGGTCAGCTTTTTGGTGGCCTAAATCCGCGTTTATCTCTTTTGAGCTCTTGCCGATATGAGCCAGCACTCGCGCCGAATACTCGCGCAACGGGTGATCACCTTTGAAGTCGTGCTTCGTGTGATTCTTAAAGAAAACAAGCACATCCTCTGTGTAATTCACTGGTGCCTTCTTACATCCTAGTGCGAACGCAAAATTGTCCTTTAACCATGTGTAACGATAGCTGAATGGTAAGTTACCATGCGCTCCTGTGATGAGCTCACTGGTGTAAGGGTCTTGCGCAAACAGAACCAGCGCACCATTTGGCCGCAAGATTCGGTTACACTCGGCCAGCATGTCGGCAGTGTTTAGTTTTACGTCCCAGTCGTGCCTTGGCGCGTCTGCGTTACCATATTTATTTGTGTGCTCTGCCCCAGCCATAATCCCATATGGCGGATCCGTCAGTATCATATCAACCGAGCCACTCGGGATCTCTTTCATTCTTTCTAGGCAATCGCCTTTCATCAACCAAACACTTTCAGTTTTGTAGTCGCTCACTGCTTGCCTTCCTTTAATATTGAAACCAAAATGATTCTAACTCGATTGGACTATTGCGGACACATAAATAATGGCCATCTACCAGCTTAGAAATCTCGACAAGTGGGCAAAGAAAGTCGGCGGTGACGCGGAGAAAGTAACGCGCGCTGTTGCACTGCAAATGACGAATGAGGTCATCAGTAGAACCCGCGTTGATACTGGACGGGCGCGTGGGAATTGGCACGCTGAAATAAACCAAGCCGAAGAGAATATTTTCGAGTTTGCAGGTGGTGGTGCTGCCGCTATTCCATTTGCATTAAGCCATTGCAATCAAGCGATAGCGGAAATGTACGGGCATCGGTGGATATTGTCGAATAACGTGCCTTATATTCAGAAATTAGAGACTTTAGACAGCATGGTGCGCGGTACTGTGCTTGAGTTTAATCGTGCGATTGATGCTGCCGTGAAAGGCTTGTAAATGAAAACAAGCGCGTAAGTCGTTAAACTCAGAGGCGCTTGTCTAGTTAACAAAACCTCACGACTGGCCAGAGCCATGAGGTCTCAATATCTAGCTTTTCTTTTCATGTTTCGACCATGGAAAGAAAAATTTCAACAATATTGCTTACTCCGAGGTTTGTAAGCAAATTGATAATACAACACCATCAACACTTTACCAATCGTTAAAACCTTTCAATAACTACACATCAATAGTTTTATGCTATCATTGGGGCGTCATGACAATATAAGAGGACGCTCAAATGACCGTTTCAACCAATTCCGGCAATAAGTTTTATGTATCGACAACCGCAACACCGCCAGCAACCTATGACGCAACTGGTTACGGCGCACTGACATATGCCGAAGTCGGCGAAATCACCGATCTAGGCACGCTGACTGCCGAATATGCAGTTACAGAGCACAATCCAATCGGCGACAGAAACCTGCAAAAACTGAAAGGCACCCGCGATAATGGCTCACAAGATTTAACCTTGGGCTTTGATACCGTTGATGCTGGTCAGGTAGTTATGCAGGCAGCCTTGCTGTCAGATAGCAATTACCACTTCAAGATCGCGCTGAAATCTGGCGACATCGTGTTTTATTCTGGCTTAGTAA
>CALMKU010000222.1 GCA_937866945.1 uncultured Tolumonas sp. | reverse complement strand
GCCAACACAGACAAACGTGTCTGCATTTCATGTTCATCGGTATGATTACTCACAAACAACCGCCTCAATTAAAAATGGGAACGTCAGATCTTCACTGAATTCTTCCGCAGTGTCCTGTGCTCTCGGGTTACCCGGATGATAACGCCAAATCACCTCTACAGTCTGGCCGTTCTCATGTGCATCTTCCAGTAAATCGAAGATATCCATCAAACATTTAATACTGCCGGTGTTGAGATAAGGCATTTCTAATTGCAGGGTCACTTTGCCTACTGCGGTTTTCAGATACTCTTTTACCCAATGGATGAGCGGATGATAAAACTCAAAGGTATTTTCCGGGTAACTTTCACCCGTCATTTGCAACACGCCGGTCTCCGCATTAAAACTAACTGCAGGCGATGACGTGGTTGCCGAAATAAATAAATGTTCCATCAAAAAAGCCTCACACTACTGCCTGTAAAGTGAAAAACGCAGTCTTATCATTGATAGGCTGAACCTGATATGCCAGCGGCTGGCTGGTCTTCCTTGCCATATCAATGAGCCCTAACCCTGCACCACTGGCCTCATCAGTCAGTTGTTTCCGGCGTTGCTCTTTATATAACGCTTTGAGTTCGGCAGCATCCAATGTTCGGAGTTGTTCAATTTTGGCAACTAACGGTGATACATCCGCCTGATCGATCACATTACCCGACACCACCACATACTGATCACCCAGCCGACCAATAGTCAGCGTGATAGTATTGTAAAGCGCCGGCGTTTCCGCAGATTGTTTCTTGCGCGCATAATTACGTACGTTTTGTGTCTGTTCGATGTAAACCGAAAAAATATCCATCATTTTTTCAGTGCCCGGTGTTTCATTTTCCAAATAACGACGCACCGCCATACCCAGTTCTTCAATGATGCTGTGCGTCAATGGGCCATTAAAACAGATCTGAATATTCGCTTCTTCAAACTGACGATGTAACAACCATAGATTAATCTGCTGCATCTAAACGCTCCCTCGCGATAACGGTGAAATAGCGAAACCAAACACAGTAATATCATCCCGTTGTGGGAAGTCTCCCTGATAACGAGTCAACTCTTCGACTAACTTAGCTTGTTGTTCAGTTAACGATAATGACTGCCATTGCAACAAGAGTTGTTGGAAGCGCTGACGGCCAAAACCATAACCATTCGGCTCACCGGATTGATCTAACAAACCATCACTGACCAGATAACAACGACGGTCTGCGGTCAATGGCAACCGATAAGTTGTGATCGATTTATCGCGGCGAGTACGGCGTTTATAACCCAACCCTCTATGAGCGGAAGACAGTCGTTGTACCTCGCCGGCACCAGACAGATAGAGGTCAACACCACAGCCAGCATATTCGACTTCCGCTGCCGACAGACGACACAGACCGATATCGAGACCATAATCCAGCCCCACAGAATCGGGGCTATGCTGTAGCGTCAGCCGTAGTTGTTCATCAATCGACAGCAGTAAATCTGATAATGGTTTGTTGCGCGATCCGGTCAACACTTGGCGGATCACCGCATTCGCCGTCATGCTCATGAAAGCGCCCGGAATACCATGGCCGGTACAATCGACGACACCGATGTAACAACCATCGTCATCGGGTTGCAGAAAATAAAAATCGCCGCCCACCACATCACGCGGCAGCCAGATCACCATGTGTTCCGCCAGATAACGACTCAGCAAGTCATAACGCGGCAAAATGGCGCTTTGGATCATGCGGGCATAACGGATCGAATCCAGGATCTGTTTGTTTTTCTGTTCCAGTTGCAGATTCGCGCTATGCAACTCTTCAGTTCGTTGCTGCACCCGCTCTTCCAGCAAGCTGGTGTTGTCACGAATAGTCTCCGCCATGCGGTTAAACCCGACAGCTAACCGGCCGATTTCATCATTCCGCTTATCTGTTAAGCGCGCAGAATAGTTACCGGCAGCCACCTGACGTGCAGCACCATCCAGCGGATCCAACCGTTTCAATACCAGCGTTTGCAAGATCCAGGTAACAATCAGCAGACACACAAACAGTGCTAACACCAAAACCAGTATTAACGACGAAAAGATCTGCCCGCCAATCAGTTTATCCAGATCCATCACGGTGACATTTAGCCAGTGCATTTCCGGCAAATAGGCCAGCCCGACCAGTTGCACATGCCCGTCTAACGTTAGAAACAGAGTTTTGACTTGCTCAGGTGCCGCTTGCAGTTCTGCTATCGCCGTTTGCAATGCCACACGATCTTGCGGTACAGAAAGCAGATTGAATAAGGTAAAACGCACCTTGGCATCTTTGGTCTGACTATTTAAATCAATGTATTCCCGATTGGGGTGTGCCTGAATAGCGGCACTGTCATCGATCAAAATGTTAGTAACGCCGTCATGCCCGTTCTTAATAAACTCATGCACAAATGTCGTGAGATCCATGCCGGTGCCCGCCATACCAAGATAGCGGCCATCCTTGGTGCGGATCTGCGTATTGATCCAGACTTTGGTCACATCTAGCGCCACGTCATGATCCACATTGAGTGAGTACGTTTCATCATGCGTACGAGAAAGGAAATACCACTTAATCTTGTGGAATTTGCGGATCCAACGTGAATCTCAGCTCATGACCACTATATTGTTTTTGATGATCGTTGTAGTAATAGTGACGGGAGCTATCAATGACATAGAAAAAACTACCATCTTGAAAAGATTGACGGAAACTCTCCAGTTCCAGCAAAGCCTGCGCTTTTAAGGTTGCATCTGATTCATTTTGTGCCCATGTCTGCAACATCGGCGAATCAGATAATTTCCGTGATAACGCGATCTCTTTGAGGATTGGGGCACGGATCCGAGCCTTTTCATACAGCACCTGTTTCTCAGCAAAACGCACACCCAGCGTGCGCGTGATACTGCTACTGACGCTATTAAACGCCAGCAAGGTCAATACGATAGTGACGATATAAGCCATCGCCATCAGCAGCACAAACTTGCCGCGTAAACTACCCAGCAGTAATGGCATCCTTTCCTCACCGATTAGTAGTTAGTCATTCTCATCTGCAGCAGATTAGCAACGTTTGATTAATACAGAAATACTATTTACCTTTTCTGAAACAAGATCAGGTTGGGATCATTAAAAATGAATGGCAGAGATAAATCAGGGGATTAAGAAATTTGGAGCGGGCGATGGGAATCGAACCCACGGCATAAGCTTGGGAAGCTTAGGTATTGCCATTATACGACGCCCGCTCGGGCTGGATGTGCAGAGTAACCAAACCAATCTTTTTTGGCAACGACTACTGACAACTTCTGACAATATGATCAAATGGTTGAGCGATTTTTCGACTATTCTCTCATTCACCCCCTCACAAAAACTTTACTTGATAGCGGATGACCCAAGGTTGCGCTTCGGGTAATATAGCGCCCCTTTTTCAGGTCGGCACAGCCGACCTTCGTTTAAGCTGCGTAGCAGTTGCTTTCGAATACTTATTTTTTGATACCTGTGGAGTTGTAGATGTCCTTTGCACTAGGCCAACGCTGGATCAGTGATACCGAAACTGATCTTGGATTAGGTACCGTGGTAGCAATAGAGGGTCGTATGATCACCCTATTGTTCCCCGCTAATGGCGAACAGCGTTTGTATGCCCGCGAAAGTGCGCCCGTCACTCGTGTCCGTTTTAATGAAGGCGACCGTATTACCAGTCATGAAGAGTGGCAATTGGATGTCCGTGCTGTCGAAGAAACCGATGGTCTGCTGACCTATCACGGCACCCGTGTAGACGATGGCGCTGAAATCGCACTGCGTGAAGTGATGCTGAATAACTTCATTAAATTTAATAAACCGCAAGACCGTCTGTTTGCCGGCCAAATCGACCGTCATTCCCGTTTTGCGCTGCGTTATGAAGCGCTGACCCACCAGCATGCTCGTCGTCGGAACCCAACCCGTGGTTTGGCCAGCGGTCGTGTGAGTTTGATCCCGCATCAGTTGCATATCGCCCGTGAAGTCGGTCATCGTCATGCACCCCGCGTGTTGTTGGCCGACGAAGTCGGTCTGGGTAAAACCATTGAAGCCGGCATGATCATCCACCAGCAACTGCTGTCTGGCCGTGCGAAACGTGTTTTGATCTTGGTGCCAGACTCACTGCAATATCAGTGGCTGGTGGAAATGCTGCGCCGCTTCAACCTGATGTTCTCACTATTTGATGAAGAGCGTTGTGTTGAATCCGAGCATGACGCAGTTAACCCGTTTGAAACTGAACAATTCGTGTTATGCAGCTTAGACTGGCTGCGTAAGAAAAAAGCCCGCTTTGAACAAGTGCTGGAATGCGAATGGGATCTGCTGGTAGTCGATGAAGCCCACCATCTGGTGTGGAGCGAAGAGGCGCCAAGCCGTGAATATCAGGTGGTGGAAGCGTTAGCCGAAGAGATCCCAGGTGTCTTGCTGCTGACCGCGACCCCCGATCAGTTAGGTCATGCCAGCCACTTTGCTCGTCTGCGCCTGCTCGACCCGGAGCGTTTCTATGATTACGAGGCGTTTGTCGCCGAAGAACAAGCCTACGGTCAGATCGCCGATGCTGCCCAGCCATTGCTGAATGGTGATGCACTGAATGCCGAGCAACTCGCTGTGTTACAAGGTTTGTTGCCGGAATTGGATGCTTCGCAACTGCATACCGATGATTACCGTGAAGAGGTGCTGAAAGACCTGCTTGATCGTCACGGTACCGGTCGTATTTTGTTCCGTAACACCCGCGCTGCCAGTGCCGGTTTCCCGGTGCGTGAACTGCACGCTTACCCGATGCCATTGCCGGATCAATATAAAACCGCCATCCGCGTAATGGGCATGATGGGTGGCAACACCGGTGATGCACTGGCGAAAGCCAAACGTTATCTCTACCCGGAAAAAATCTTCGGTCAGTTTGAAGGTGATAACGCGTCGTGGACACAGTTCGACCCGCGTGTCGATTGGTTGCTGAACCTGATCAAAACTGAACGCCATGAAAAAATTCTGGTGATCTGCTCTGAAGCCGCTTCTGCATTGACGCTGGAAAACACCCTGCGCACTCGTGAAGGTGTGCGTTGCACCGTGTTCCACGAAGGCATGAGCCTGCTGGAACGTGACAAATCGGCCGCTTATTTTGCTGATCCGGATGGTGGCGCGCAGGTGATGTTGTGTTCTGAAATCGGCTCAGAAGGTCGTAACTTCCAGTTCGCTCGTCATCTGGTGCTATTCGATCTGCCGCTGAACCCTGATCTGCTGGAACAGCGTATCGGTCGTCTCGATCGTATCGGCCAGAAAAACGTGGTGCAGATCCACGTGCCCTATCTGGAAGAGACCCCACAACGCACGCTGATCCGCTGGTATCACGAAGGGTTAGATGCCTTCGAGCACACCTGCCCAACCGGTCGTGTGGTGTTTGACCAAGTGCAAGATCAGTTGTTCACCCTGCTGGCCGATAACCAGAGCAGTGATGATGCCATGACCCCACTGCTGCAACAGACGCGTGCCCTGCACGATGAGCTGAAAGCCAAGCTGGAACAGGGCCGTGACCGTCTGCTGGAAATTCAGTCCAGCGGTGGCAAACATGCCCAGCAACTGGTCGAGCAGTTGGAAGAGGAAGACGATGACACCAGTCTGGTCGCCTTCGCACTGCACTTGTTCGATGACATCGGTATCGCGCAGGATGATCGTGGTGAACAAGCGGTCGTGCTGACACCGACCGATCACATGCTGATCCCAAGCTTCCCCGGCCTGCCGGAAGATGGCGTCACCGTGACCTTTGAACGTGATGTGGCCTTAAGCCGTGAAGACTTGAGCTTCCTGACTTGGGATCACCCGATGATTCGGGGTGGTATCGATCTGGTGCTGGCATCCGAAATTGGCTCCACCGCAGTATCGCTGCTGAAAAACAGCAAAATGCCCGCCGGCACGATTTTCCTCGAGCTGATCTTCGTTGCTGAATCTGCCAGTCATCCGCAGCTGTATCGCTTCCTGCCACCAACGCCGATCCGTCTGTTACTGGATAAAAACGGCAATAACGTCGGTGAACAGGTGGGCTTCGTACAATTCCACCGCCAATTGATGCCCATCAACCGTCAGCTAGCCAGTAAACTAGTGTCAACGTCGCAGGCAGTGATCCATGAGATGATTGGCAAAGCAGAACAAGTGGCCCATCCACGCATGGAGCAAATTGTCGCCGATGCACGTCAGACCATGCAACACACGCTGACTGCTGAGCTAACGCGTATGGAACAGCTAAAAGCCATCAACCCATCAGTACGTGACAGTGAACTGGAGCATCTGCGTGAACTGCGCCAGGAGCTGAATCATCTGATGGATAAAACGCAGCTTAAATTAGATGCGATCCGCTTTGTAGTAGTCACTAACCAGTAATTTACGGCACAATAGCCACACTCAGGGTGTCAGCTTCTGGCACCCTTTTTATCATCTGAATTCACGGAAACCACATGAGCACCTTTGTTTACAACCCACCGATGGAGCCTTATCTCGATATCCTGTACGAGGATGAGCACATTATTGTGATGAATAAACCAAGTGGCCTGCTCAGTGTGCCGGGAAAAGCGGCTGAACATGCTGACAGCATTGCATGGCGCGTGCGTCAGCGTTGCCCGGAAGCCGGCAGCGTACATCGTCTGGATATGAGCACCTCAGGTGTGATCCTGATGGCGAAATATTCCAAAGCGACCGGTATTCTGGGTAAGCAGTTTCAGGAACGCAAAACCGGCAAATTTTATTACGCTTGGGTGTATGGCCAAGTTGAAGGCACCGAAGGCGATATCGACCTGCCATTATGTGTCGATTGGGAAAACCGCCCGCTGCAACGCGTCGATTATGTGAATGGCCGTTCCGCACAAACACATTGGGAACGTATTCGTGTCGAAGCTGATCGTACATTGATGAAACTCACGCCATATACTGGGCGCTCCCACCAATTACGTGTGCATATGAGAGAGTTAGGCCACCCCATTTTAGGCGATCATCTCTATGCGCCGAAAGAGGCTCAAGATCTGGTGCCGCATTTACAGTTACATGCTGCTATGCTCAGTTTTTATCATCCGGTTACCGGTGAACCGATGCAATTTGAAGCACCGGCACCATTTCCGACTTAATAACCGATTATTAAGAGAGCAATATCATGATGCGCTGGCTGGTCTGTTGCTGTGTTCTGTGGTCATCATTGCTACTGGCGGCAGAAACAACTTCTGCCGCCGCACCTGCATCTCCAACCACCGAAACCCAAGCTGCCGCCAATGAGGTGGTGCCGGCGGGTGATCCTGCAATATCCGCCGCGACTGACACGACGAGTGCTGCGTCTTCAGCCACACCAACTGAACCAGCAGCTTCTGCGGCAGAAGCAACTGAACAAGATCCAGAATATCTGACCCAACAGCAAGACTGGCAGCAACATCCCGATGCCCGTCAATTCGGTCAGGATTGGGTATTACTGCATAAGAGTGAACAATCTTATCAGGCTGGCATTGCCATTTTTCTGCCGGAATGGCAGCAAACTGCCTCGCTGCTACCGCTGTCACAAGCATTGAGCCGGCAAGGCTTTGACTGTGTGATCCTGCTGCCGACGCCACAACAACAAACGATAAATCCCGGCGATGAAAAACAACAGGAAGCCATTAACAAACAGCTGGAACGGTGGAGTAGCCGCTTAGCCAGTGTGGACGAAAATCTGAATGCATCGGGTGGTCATCGGCTATTACTGGCGCAAGGCAGCAGCGCCGTCTGGTTGGGGCAGTTACTGAATGCAGATAAGATCAACAAACCGGATGCAGTTATCTTGTTGAATGCGTTTTATCCCGATAAACAAGCAAATCTGCTCCAAGCAACGCAGCTCAGCAGCAGTATATTACCCGTGTTAGATCTGTATCAGGCAGAACGTAGTAACTGGCTGACACAAGCCGCACAACAGCGCCAAATCGCAGTGAAACGCGCGACTAAACTCAACTGGCGGCAACAAACCATTAATGACTTAGCCGACAGCCCCGAGCGCATCAAAGGCTGGCTGACGACGCTCGGTTGGAAATAAGTGTTATACCCAAACAACTTGGAATTGCAGGTAGGCGGCAAGTGAATGAGACCCCATGAGCATAGATAAACTATGTGATTGGGGCGAATGAACGCAGCCAACGCCGCTGCAACTTCAAGTGGGAAGGGTATTAGCGTAAGCCCCGCGCCTGTTTAATCAACTCCCACGCTTGCTGAATTTCCTGCGCTTTCTCTTTCGCCATATTCATCATCTCTGGTGGTAAGCCTTTGGCCGCTAACTTATCCGGATGATGTTGCGACATCTGCTTACGATACGCTTTCTTGGCATCAGCATCGGAGACATCTGCTGACACCCCCAAAATGGCATAGGCATCCCGCAGGCGATCTCGTCCCGGCATTTGCTGTTGCCCTGCCCCGGATGAAGAATAGCGTTGCTGCTGTTGCCCCTGGTGCGAAAAGTTAAAGCCCGCTTCCGCCATCGCCAGTAACTGTTCCAGCTCCCAGCGCGAGAAACCTAATAGCTCCGCTACTTCCAGTAAGCGCTGACGTGAAGACGCATGCAGCGCACCGTTCGCAAACGCCGCCTGTAATTGCATATCCAGAAACACCCGCAACAGGTCTGGACGACCACGGCAGGAACGACGAAACAGTGCCAAAGAACCTTCCAGATCGTATTCCGCTTCTTTGCCCTGGCGGAAAGAATCCTGCGCTTCACGACGTAACTCGCCATTCAGCCCCATGCGATCCATAAACAAGGTGGCGACCTGAATTTGCTGTTCCGTGACCCGCCCCGCCGCTTTCGCGATATTTCCCATCACCGCAAACGCCGTGTGCAAAAACAACGCCTGCTCTTCACGGGTTGGTGTGCGCCAGCGGCCAAAACCACCTCTGCGCTGCGCTTGTAAGCCCTGATCGTAGATATGACCGATCCACAAACCGAGCAATGCGCCAGGAATATTCAGGATCCACAACCCCACCAGAAAACCGATAATTTTGCCTTTAACCGGCATGCGAACCTCGCTGTAATTCCTGATCTACTCGCTGTAAATCTTTATCTAACTGGCACAACCGCTCTGGTGTGCCAATATCCCGCCAATCCGCATTGAGATGAGACCCGGCCACTTGCTGGGTAGCCATCCATTGGCGCAAGATTGGCGCCAGCTTATGCACACCGGGCTCCAGCGGTAAGAAGCACTGTGGGCGATAAATACCGATACCACTAAAGGTCAAGCAGGGGCAATCTTCCACCCTATCATCGCGCAAACTAAAATCACCCTGCGGGTGCTGTGGCGGATTATCTACTAACCAAAGATGGGCATGATCGCTGTCTGCCAAATGTTGCGAGCTAAATTGGCTGTAGTCGGTATCTAACCAGATATCACCATTAAGCACTAAAAAGGGCTCATCGCCCAGTAACGGCAAGGCCTGACGAATACCGCCAGCAGTTTCCAGCCCGGCAGCTCCTTCGGCAGACCAACTGATCTCAACACCAAATTGCTCACCGCTACCCAGATAATCGACCAGTTTTTGCCCAAGCCAAGCATGATTAATGACTAATTGCGTAATACCAGCGAGTTTCAGTTTTTCAATATGATGCCGGATCAGCGGCTTGCCGCCCGCCACCAGCAACGGTTTCGGCAGATGATCAGTTAACGGTCGCATCCGTTCACCACGCCCGGCAGCCAGGATCATCGCCTTCATGATGCAGAATCCATCTCAAATGCAGGTAACACGCGCTGTGCTAACCAAGCAGCAAAAGTCGCCAGTTGTGGATAACGCGCTGCAACATCACGCACATAACCGAGCGTGCGCGGAATATCCTTCAGATAACCGGATTTACCATCGCGATGATACAAACGGGTAAAGATCCCCGCCGCTTTCAGATGACGCTGCATACCAGTCAGATCCAGCCATTGCACGAACTGAGGGTAAGTCACATCTGATAAAATTCCTGACTCGTTGTACAACTGATAAGCCTGCGCCACCCCTTGCTCTATGACGGTATCAGGCCAGCGACAGTAACAATCTTTCAGCAGCGAAACAGCATCATAGGTCAATGGGCCGAGCACCATATCCTGGAAGTCGATCACGGCCAGTGACTCATCCGCTAATACCATCAGATTGCGACTGTGAAAATCACGGTGCATGACCACTTGCGGCTGCTGCAGATTATTGGCAGCCAGTAATGCAAAGGTCTCCGCCAATAACTCTTTCTCAGCAACCGAAAGGGCGAGCTGTAAGTGTTTTTCCAACAACCATTCCGGAAAAATGCTGTTTTCCCGCGCCATAAATTCAGCATCAAAAACAGGCAGCTCAAGCTTGATGTTGGTTAGCTGTGGCAACAACTGCAACGCTTTCCAATACCATGCAGAAACCGACTCATCATTGAGACGAGTTAATAATGAGTCATCGCCTAAATCAGAAACACACAAAAAACCTTGTTGCAGGTCGGAATGATGCACGACCGGTGCTGCGATGTTTGTGCGCTGTAAAGCTTGCGCGTTATCGATGAACTCACGATTTTTTTCCGTTTCCGGTGGTGCATCCACCCAAATCCGATTAGCGGCACGATAATATTTACGAAAACTGGCATCCCCAGAAATCAGACGTAAAGTTAAGTCAGGATTTTGTTCAATTTGTTGTGCCCATCGCTGTAGTTGGGCATGGCGTTGCGTCATCATGCTGGCAGGCTCTTACTCGGTGTTAGCCGTTATCGGAATAATGCTTTATCATAGCCCGCTACCATAAAAGAATGACCGTGAAAGCACAACCGCCGAAAGGCTTCAAGTGCTTCGTCAGTTGCCAGGGGATCTGATTACCAATGGTGTTTCGCATCAACGCTATTACTGTGGCACTTTTTTCTGTCTCTGCCGGGCTCGCATTCGCACCACACCCAAGTCAGGCAGCAGAAAACAGTGTCAATGTGCCACACAATCTCCGCGCTGGCGCCTTCGACGAACGTTGCTACAGTGACGTTCCAGCTGCAACCACAACGGAATACAGCCGAACAACACCGGTTGAGGTCTCTGCTGACCAGCTGAACGCCACACAAAATGGTAAAGCCATCTATGAAGGTGGCGTTGAGGTCAATCAAGGTAACAAATATTTTAGTTCCGATTATACCGAGCTGGATCAGGTCAGCCGTCAAGTGCTGGCGCATGGCAATATTTTCTATCGCGATGGTCAGGTAACTCTTAAAAGTCAGGATCAGCTGACGACGAATCTGGATACCAAAGAGTCGCAGATTGATAATGCCACCTATCAGCTCCACGGTTCACCAGCCCGAGGTGAAGCCGAAAAAATTCATCTGGATAACCAGAAGAAAGAACTGACACTGAATAAAGCGCGCTTTACCACTTGCCCAGTGGGACAAGAAAGCTGGTGGCTGAGTGCCAGCGAAGTGAACGTCAATCAGGAAGAAGTATTTGGCGAAGCGTGGAACGCCACATTGTGGCTAAAAAACGTACCGGTATTTTATACGCCTTACATTACCTTTCCGGTAAAAGATGAGCGTAAATCAGGCCTGCTTTACCCGACGTTCACCAATAGTTCCACGAATGGCTTTGATGTCAGTACCCCTTATTATTGGAACATCGCTCCGAATTACGACATGACGCTGACACCTCGCGTGATGTCAGAGCGTGGCACCATGGAGCAGATTGAATATCGTTATATGCCTGAACCCGGGCATAGCGGTACCATTTATACCGAATACATGGCTAACGACCGCAAAGTCAGCAGCGATGAATTAAATCCTCGCTGGTTGGCGAATATCCGGCATGGTTCCAGTTTCCAAAACGGCGATCTACGCTGGAATCTGGATTACACCCGTGTTGATGCCAACGATTACAACTATTTTAATGAGCTGAATCCGCCGGTAGGTCAGATTGTTGATAACCAGTTATTGCAGTCCACCACAGCCGGTTACTACCAGAAAGACTGGAATCTGACTACTGAGATCCGTGATTATCAGATCCTACTGCCTAAGACACTTGCTCCACATCAGTTATTACCTCAGATTACTTACAACCAATATTATACAGCTGATAACTACAGCTTCAGCTTCAATTCTGAAGCATCAAATTTTGGTAATAACTCCGAAATATCTAAAGCTTATACAGGCCAAAGATTGCATGCTGAGCCAGCTATATCAGTACCGATAGCACAAGCTCCTGGATATTCATTAGAAGTAGAAGGCAAACTTCTCACAACTTATTATCAACAAAACATACCTGATGATTATGTACAAGGGTTATATTATGAAAAATATCAACTCACCAGTTTAGATAACAATGTAAGCCGTGTATTGCCTGAGGCACGGGTGCATGGTGGAATGAGCTTCGATCGCAAAACCTCATTCAATGACCAGCCATTTACCCAGACACTGGAACCCGAAGTTCAGTATTTATACATCCCGTATAAAAATCAGAACAACATTGGTCTGTATGACACAACCAACATGCAATCTGATTACTACAACCTGTTCAGTGATCGTCGTTTTGCCGGCTTAGATCGCATCAGCGATGCCAACCGTGTCAGCTACGGTGCGACGACGCGGCTGTTTGATAGTGAAAACACCGAAAGACTGCGTTTTACGCTTGGTCAGTCTTATGATTTGGTGGCCCCACAGGTCACATTGTTACCTAACGATACCAAGCAAACCAACTCACGGTCACTGCTGTCATTGCGTGCTGATGCTCATCCGACCGATGACTGGTATACCCATACCGGTGTGGAATACAACACCCAGACCAAGAAAGTCTCATCCGGTAATGGCGCGGTGGAATATCAGCAACAGAAATACACCACCCAGCTCAATTACCGCTTTGTCAGCAAAGAAAATTACGTGGTAAATACAGCTTCAGACGATCGCCGGGATATCAGTCAGGCTGGTGCCGTGCTGAAATTACCGATTAACCGTGACTGGCAATTGATTGGTGCTCATTACCGCGATACACAGACCGGTCAGAATATCGATAACCTGCTGGGCGCCCGTTATGATTCCTGCTGCTGGGCGGTGAATTTTACCTTTGAACGGCACAATGCACCGGATAACTCCACATTAACGGCTAAACCTGAAACCTCATACGGTTTACAATTTGAGTTTAAAGGATTGGGCAGTGTCGGCAACGGGCCGAAATACAATCTGAATACCCGATTATTACCTTATTCCCGACCATTTAACCTGAACGATTAAGCAAGGTATCTTTCATGCAGTTAAAACAACTTTCACCGAAATGGTTACTGGCTGGCGTGTTGTTCGCCCTGCCGTTATACGCTCAGGCTGCCGCACAATCACTGGATCATGTGATTGCGATTGTTAATAAAGATGTGGTGCTGCAAAGCGAATTGGATCGTCTAATACAGAAAGTACAAACCGATGCCGCCGAGCAACATCAAAGTCTGCCGCCGTACCACCAGTTGCATAAACAAGTATTAGATCGTCTGATTGAAGACAGTTTGATCCTACAACAAGCAGAACGTCAGGGCTTGCGGATCGGTGATACTCAACTGGATCAGGCACTAGCCTCTGTGGCGGCTGAAAAAGGTCAATCTGTCGCCAGCATGCAGGCTCAAGCGGTGCGTGAAGGTTTAACCCCTGCCGAATTTCGTGAAACAGTGCGTAAAGAGATGCTGATCTCGGAAGTGCGTCGTAACCAATTACGCCAGCGGATCAATATTACCGATCAGGAAGTCAAACAACTGGCTAAGCTGATCAGTGAGCAAGGCAGTAAAGGGCAGCGCTTTCATATCGAACATATTCTGCTGAGCTTGCCGTCCGATGCTGATCGCGCAGAGCAAGAACGCGTTGCGGAAAAAGCAAAACAGCTACTGCAACAACTGAAAAAAGGCGCTGATTTCCATCAGGCTGCTGTGGCCGAAAGTGCAGATAATAAAGCACTGGATGGCGGTGACTGGGGCTGGCTGACGGTGGAAGAGATGCCATCACTGATGGCCGAGGCCGTCAGCAATGCACATAAAGGTCAATTTATCGGGCCATTACGTTCCGGGGCCGGCTTGCACATCATCCACGTCAAAGATATGCAGGGACAACAAGCCATTGAACTACAGGAAGCCAATGCACGCCATATTCTGATCAAAACCTCGGTCATTCTCAGCGATGAAAAAGCAGAGCAAATGCTGAAAGGGTTCCTGCGTGATATCCAATCCGGTAAAGCGTCTTTTGCGAAGCTGGCAGAGAAATATTCTGATGACCCCGGTTCAGCGACAAAAGGCGGTGAGCTGGGTTGGGCTAACCCAGATATGTATGTGCCGGAATTTCGCGATATGGTGAAAACATTACCGCTCAACCAAATCAGTCAGCCATTCAAAACCGTGCATGGCTGGCACATTGTTCAGGTAGAAGAGCGCCGTAGTCTGGCGAATACCCCGGAAGCGCTGGAAAACCGCGCTTATCAACTGATCTACAACCGTCGTTTTGCGGAAGAGGCTCAAACCTGGATCGATGAACTTCGTGATGAAGCGTTTATCCAGATGATGGACGGGAGCACCAACTGATGAGTCTAATCCCCCGTATTGTCATTACGCCCGGTGAACCCGCTGGTATCGGCCCAGATCTGGTGCTGACGCTAACTGAGCAGGCATGGCCGGTCGAACTGGTGATCATGGCAGATCCAGCGCTGTTGCAACAACGCGCAGCCGCCTTAGGAAAACAGATCTCGCTTCGTCAATATGATGTCAGCCAACCAGCTCAAGCACAGCCACAAGGGGTATTGACGGTATGTCCGGTCACACTGTCTGTGCCCGTGAGTGCGGGGCAATTAGATAAACGCAACGGCCATTATGTATTGGCAACTTTACAGCGTGCCGCAGAAGGCTGCCTGAGCGGAGAATTTGCCGCACTGGTAACGGGTCCAGTACATAAAGGTGTCATCAATGAAGCCGGTGTACCATTTAGTGGTCATACCGAGTTTTTTGCAGAACAAGCGGGCGTCGAGCAGGTTGTCATGATGCTGGCTACCGAAGGCTTGCGGGTTGCACTAGCGACAACTCACCTCCCCCTGCGCGATGTTGCCGACGCGATCACCGCCGAGAGCTTAACGCGAACTATTGATATTTTGCAGCACGATCTGCAAACACAATTTGGTATCGCGGCACCGCATATTCTGGTGTGCGGGCTTAACCCACATGCCGGTGAAGGCGGCCACATGGGGCGTGAAGAAATCGACGTGATTGAACCGGTGCTGGCTACATTGCGCAGTAAAGGTTACTCACTGGAAGGTCCGTTACCTGCTGATACCCTGTTTCAGGATAAATATCTGCAACGCGCAGACGCCGTACTGGCGATGTATCACGACCAAGGGCTACCCGTCCTCAAATACAAAGGCTTTGGCCGTGCTGTCAATATCACACTGGGGTTACCGTTTATTCGTACCTCGGTTGATCACGGCACCGCCCTCGAATTAGCGGGCAGTGGAAAAAGCCATAATGGCAGTCTGCTAACCGCATTACATCAAGCGATTTCAATGGTATCTCATAAACAATGATTAACGACAATGTTCACCTCGGTCACCGCGCACGTAAACGTTTTGGCCAAAACTTTCTGCACGATCAGTACACGATTGATGCAATTGTCTCAGCAATAGCACCACGTCAGGATGACGTGCTGGTTGAGATCGGCCCCGGCCTTGGCGCGTTAACTGAACCTGTTAGTGATCAGGTTGATAAAATGCATGTCGTTGAGCTCGACCGTGACTTGGCCGCTCGTCTGCGTGAACACCCGCGCCTGAAAGATAAATTGATCGTGCATGAAGCTGATGCGATGAAATTTAACTTCGACGAATTGGCGCAACCCGGTCGCCCATTGCGTATCTTCGGCAATCTGCCTTACAACATTTCAACACCTCTGATTTTCCATCTGCTGGAAAAAACGCAGCACATTACTGATATGTATTTCATGCTGCAAAAAGAGGTGGTAGAACGTCTGGCTGCTGGCCCCAACAGCAAAGACTATGGCCGTCTGACAGTGATGACACAATACTACTGCCAAGTGTCACCGGTATTGGAAGTTGGCCCGCACGCGTTTAAACCGGCACCGAAAGTCAACTCTGCAGTGGTACGTCTCGCTCCATGGCCAAAACGTCCTTATGAAGCGCTGGATGTTGCGGATCTACAGCGCGTGTGTCAGGAAGGCTTTGGTCAGCGTCGTAAAACCATCCGCAACAGCTTCCGTAGTTTTATCACGGCAGAACAGTTGGAAGAGATCAACATTGATCCAAACCTGCGACCAGAAAACTTGACGTTGGCACAATTTGTCAGTATTGCTAACTGGCTGACAACTCACCGCTGAGGATGCACTATGCCAGGCATACAGATCACACCGCGTCCCTTTTATCTTGCCGAGCAATCTGATCCGGACGATGCTCAGTATGCCTTTGGTTATGAAATTACCATTACTAACCATTCTGGTAACGATGTGCAGTTGATGGATCGTCACTGGCTGATCAGTGATGCAAACGACCAGCATACCGAAGTACAAGGGCAAGGCGTGGTCGGACAACAGCCTGTCATCGCGACTGGTCAATCCTACACCTATCAGAGCAGTATTCTGCTCAAAACACCCTTTGGCTGTATGCGCGGGAGTTATACGTTTCAGAACAAACACAATGAACAGTTATTTGAGGTAACCATTCCCCCGTTTGCACTGGCTATTCCTCACCTGATTAACTAAAAGCATTCATTATCCCGTGGTCAACGCGGGATAACCTCTTATAACCTGCTAAGTAGAGTGTTGAAGTATGGCAACCTATTTTGTTGGCGACGTTCAGGGATGTCACACTGAGCTGCAGCAACTGCTGGATCTGGCACAATTTGATGCCCAACAGGATGAGCTTTGGCTGACCGGCGATCTGGTTGCCCGAGGTCCGCAATCATTAGACGTATTACGTTTTGTTTACAGCTTAGGTGATCGCGCCACCACCGTATTGGGTAATCATGATTTGAACTTACTGGCTGTCGCTGCCGGCCATGCCCATCCCAAGAAAAAAGATAAGACCGAGAACATTCTCACCGCACCCGATCGACATGAACTAATGAGTTGGTTACAAAACCGTCCCATTATGGCAGAACACCCCACTTTACCCGTGATGATGACTCATGCAGGATTATCACCACAGTGGGATCTGGCAACCGCACGGCATTGCGCACGCGAAGTAGAAACCTTACTACGTAGTGATCAAGGCACCTGGTTACTCGGTCATATGTATGGTGAAGAGCCATCGCACTGGGATCCACGCCTGACTGGTTTGCCACGCTGGCGCTATATCATCAATAGTTTCACCCGCATGCGCTTTTGCCGCCATGACGGAAGTCTGGAATTCAAATGTAAAGAGTCGCCTGCCGATAAACCCCCGCAGCTGGCCCCTTGGTTTGAAGTACGTAAAGCAGATGCCGACGAACCACATCTGGTGTTTGGGCACTGGGCAGCGTTGATGGGCAAATGTCCATTACCGAAGATCAAGGCTCTGGACACCGGATGTGTCTGGGGTAACCAATTGACGTTATGGCGTTGGGAAGATAATGCCATGTTCAGTCTGAACTGCCCGGTTTACTCCAGCGGTGAATAAATAAAGAAGACCCGGCATTACCGGGTCTTCTTACATGTGTTGTACTGTGCTGTTTAAATACCGCGCTCTAATGTTTCAAACCGATAGTGATAAGGGTTTTTCTCATCAGGATCATGCAACTCTTCTGCCTGTAGCTGCCACTGATATTGCGAATAATCAGGAAACCAGGTATCAGCATCCGTCACCGACAACTTAATGTGTGTCAGATACAGGCGCCGTGCCAACGGTAGCGCTTCCTGATATAACTGACCACCACCGATGACCATCACTTCTGCGGCATCGTGTACCAACGCCAGTGCAGCATCCAAAGAGCCCGCACATTCTACGCCATCTGCAGACCATTCGGCATTGCGACTGACAACCACATTTCGACGCCCCGGTAAGGGCCGACCGATCGACTCAAAAGTCTTGCGCCCCATGATCACCGGTTTACCTAAAGTCACACCTTTGAAATGCCGTAAATCAGCCGGTAAATGCCAAGGCATCTGATTGCCTCGGCCAATAACGCGATTTTCCGCCATAGCAACAATTAAAGAGATCAACATAGCGTTATACAATCGGCCTGTTTCGATAAATAAATAAAGAGGGTACTGCCAGCCCGAAGCAAAGAGCAAACAGGATAAACAGTGTTTTCAAACCATTCTCAATGCTCGCCTGCAATAACTTCTCTGTTACACCACTACTGTTCATGCTCAACACGGCAATAATTGTGTTAAATGCAAATTTACCGGGGATCATCGGAATGATACTCGCAACGGTAAAAACAGGCCGTGGCGCCAGCAAGCGGCGGGAAACATAAACAAAAATTAACCCAATCAAGGTCGTGGTAATAAATGTCGCCCATTCAATCGGCATACCAAAATGTATCTGCAGCATGCGGAAACTGTGTGCCAAAGCACCACCTGCAGCACAATACTTCAGCATCCGGGGCGGTACCGCAAAAATCATCGCAAAACCAACTGCTGGAATTGCGGACCAAAAAGCATCAAATACGATTGCCCGTAACAATTCCATTATGGATTCCATCCCCATACGCCGGTTAATTTCATTGCCAATACAATTCCGGCGGTGGCGCTCAAGGTCAACAGCGTCGCCGTGCCCCAACGAGCCAGACCCATATTAAAATATCCTTTCACCATATCGAACAAGGCATTAACTAACGGGAAACCGGGCACCAGCAATAACACACAAGCCGCCATGGCCAGATAAGGCTGTTCCCCCCACTGATATACCGTTGCCATACTGGCAATTGACGTAGCAATAAATGCAGTCGTAGCAAAATTAATCAGCGGGCTAAAATGTCGATGCGCAATTTCCTGACGAACGAACATACCCACAGCCGATGCTATGCAGGTTATAAAAAATACTGGCCAGTCACCGCCAAATAACAAACTAAATGCGCCACATGATAAACCAACCATACAAACCACTAACCAGCGGTTATAACGAAATGGTTTAATCTCAGTTAAATGTTTATCAACATCATCTGCCGTAGTCAGCAAACGTTTTTCACTCAGAATACATATCCGTTGGATAGCACACAGAACATGCATGTTAATACCCAGTTCATGTATCCGCCGTGTCGTAGTAATACAAGAACCATGATTCAGTGTTGTTAAAACAACAGCACTAGGGGAAATAGCCATTTCAACACTTTCAACACCCAACGCAGCGCCAACACGACATGTTGTTTGTTCAATCAAGCGACTTTCAGCACCACACTGAGCCAGCATCTGTGCCGTTCTCACCAGCACCCGGGTTATCTTAGTTTGTTCTTCCCGGGACAACAGCACTCCTTGCTCCTGCATACCCTGATTCCTGCCTTTTATATTGCATAGTTAAATATAGACAGCGTTAGTTATATCATTTTCTTATATCGCCACGAATCAGTTTTTTATGCACGCTCGAGGTC
>CALMKU010000221.1 GCA_937866945.1 uncultured Tolumonas sp. | reverse complement strand
ACCATTAACTAACATAACAGGCCCGCCTATTTGTTAAATGTGGTTGGTTTCAGCGCAAATTTACCATCGCCAGTTAACGCCAGAACTAATAGACCCACGATCCAGAATGCAGGGAATTCCCAACCGCCATTCGGATTGGTGAAGAAGAATCCGGCCGCTCCATGCACTGTGACAATGGCACCCAGTAAGATTGGAATCAACACAACAGCAACCAAACGGGCATAAATACCCAAAATCAAGGCAATTGCGCCAATGAATTCAACGGTCATAGTCAAATAAGCAAACCAGCCAGGTAAGCCGAGTGAGCTAAAAAATTGTGCGGTACCCGCTGGTGTGAACACAAAATATTTCAGGCCAAAATGCGCCAGAAACAGTGTGCCCAAAGCTAAACGCATCAGTAGTGCAGCATAAGCAGAAGTAGTTTTGTCAGTCATGATATTACCCTCTCAATTTGATTTGTGTTGACGAGAGTAAATGTAACTGACTTCTTGAATAATGATTATCCCGTCAAAAAGCGGATATTTATTTCCATTTTAGAAACAATCACCACCCTTGCTCCCAAGCCGGTTGGCCAGACAACGCATCGACCAGAAAATCGATGACGACGCGTGATTTTCGAGCAAGATGCTTGGCCGGTGGATACAGCGCATAAAGCCCTAAGATTGGCAGCTGACAGCTCGCCAAAACAGGCACAACCGCTTGTGCTCTCAGCGCATCAGCCGCCACAAACATGGGTAATCGTGCGATGCCCAATCCGGCACAGGCCGCTTTAAGACAAACTTCCGCATTCGAGAATTTCAGCCGACCATTGACCGGATATTCATCGATGTGGTGATTTTGGTCGAGAAACGGCCAGATAAACGGGTCACGAAAATTGGTATCTAAAATACATTCATGCTCAGACAGTTCATGCCAATGCATTGGCATACCACGCGCTTGCAAATAATCCGGCGACGCCACATGGATCACGCCAATATCGCAGAGCTTACGGGCAATCAGGCTGCTATCGGTTAGGTTGCCAATGCGAAGTGCCAGATCAAATCCATCATCCACAACATTCACCAACCGATCGGAAAAACTGACGTCCAATTCAATGGAAGGATATTGCTTGGCAAACGCAATCAAATGCGCAGCCAGTTGCATCGAGCCAAACGTCACCGGCGCAGAAATTCGCACCTTTCCAGAGGGAGAATCAGAGGTATTTCGAATGTCATCATTCAGTGTGTCGTAGTCATCAAGCAGCCGTTTCACCCGCTCGTAATAAGCACGACCAATTTCTGTCGCAGCGAGTGCGCGAGTGCTGCGTTTAAAGAGTTGAACGCCTAACTCTTGCTCTAGACGAGAAATCAGCTTTGATGCCTGCCCGTTGCTGGTCGCCAGTCGTTGGGCGGCCCCTGCAAAGCTCTCCGCCTCCATGACAGCAACAAACATCCGATCACACTCCAGTCGCTCCAATCTTGTATCCTCACGAAACCGTATAGCGACAAGATAGTTCGAAATAGGCCGTGATGTACATATTCAACACAGTAGGCAACAACAATCTTCAGAGAAATCACCCAGCCCTGGTTGAACACACATATGGCTTTTTATGATATTTGCCATTTAGTAATGGTCAGGAATACTGGATAACCGATGTAGGAAGGAGTCAAATCTTCCTTTCATCAGGGTCTCAAACAAACTATGAATATGAGCAGTTAGGAACCAATTTAAAGATGTTTAACTACCACAATACCGATATGACATGGTGAATGAGCAGTAATTCTAAATACCTCTTGTTTTGTTACAGCCGATACTAGCAGCCCATCCCAATGGCTTATACGGTACGTTTTTTCAGCGAAAATACATTCCGCTTCACCGTCAGCACATAATACAAACACAGTTTCATGTGGCTGGATAATGACATCGATAAAAGAGGAAGTGTGGTGCCATTTCATATCGACACTCACTCTTTTTTCATCAAAAATCACATTAAAATCATGAATTTCATCTTGAAGTAACGTGCATGAAGTTTGTACGCTACCTGAAAATTGAAATGCCTGAAAAGGTAGAATGGGCGAAGAATCAACATTATCAATCCGCAAGCACATTCCGGCACCATCAAGCACCGAGATGATTCGTTCATAACCGTCAAAAAGTGAGAATTCACCGTTTTGAGCAACAGTGGCTATAGATATCCGCCACCAGAATGGCAACGATAGATCGGCAGGTTCACGATAGATCTCTTCCGTAAAACCCAAACCATTTTTCCACGGTACACGACGATAATCTGCACGTGCGATAAGTTGTGTCTTCATCTTATATACTCCCGGTTTGCCCTTAGGCAGTTTACAGTGCCATAAACATTGTGTATATGTATATACAGGTATAACAATGAGTAAATAGAATGCCCGTTTTCTTTGCAGAACACGCCTATTTAGAGCAAGGCTGGCAGAACGATGTTCGTATCGCCGTTAATGAAATCGGAATAATCACCGCCATTGAAATTAACTCCACCGCAGATCACGCAGAACGCGTAGAAGGCCCGATCATTCCTGGCATGCCTAACCTGCATTCCCATGCTTTTCAGCGTGCAATGGCGGGGCTTGCAGAAGCAGCCAATCCGTCTCAGTCAGATAGCTTCTGGTCTTGGCGTGATAAAATGTATGGCATGCTAGATCAGTTAACGCCCGACCAACTAAGACACATTTCTGCCTATCTCTATGTTGAGATGTTAAAAGCCGGCTATACCCATGTAGCGGAATTCCACTATGTTCATCATGATCAGCAAGGTGGATATTATGCTGATCAGGCAGAAATGGCTGATCAAGTTTCGCAGGCTGCAATACAAGCTGGTATCGGCCTGACGTTACTACCTACTCTATACAGTTATGCTGGTTTTGGTGAGCAAACAGCTACTTTCAGTCAACGTCGGTTTATCCATGATGCTGATCATTATCTCCAGCTGCATCAGAACCTGACGAACCGCATCAAACAACGTCATCACCAATCAGTAGGGATCTGTTTTCATTCCCTCCGGGCTGTAACGTCTCAACAAATTAATCATGTTCTGGCAGAAACCGATCCAACACTCCCTATTCATATACACATTGCAGAACAACAGAAAGAAGTGGCAGATTGCTTGAGTTGGTCTCAGCAACGACCTGTTGAATATCTATTTAACCACCATGAAATCGATACACGCTGGTGTTTAGTGCATGCCACGCATCTTGATAAATCAGAAGTTCAGCGACTTGCCACGTCAAAAGCGGTTGCCGGATTATGCACAACCACAGAAGCCAATTTAGGTGATGGTTTCTTTCCGCTACCTGAATATCTGGCGCTTGGTGGCCGTATCGGGATCGGTTCGGATAGCCATATCAGTGTTAGCGTTCCCGAGGAGCTGCGGTGGCTCGAATATGAACATCGATTGCTGAAACAGCAACGCAATTGTCTGTCTGCACAGCAAGGCGGCAGTACCGGTGAGTTACTTTATCGCCTCGCACTTGAAGGTGGCGCACAGGCATCGGGCCAGCCGATCGGGGGTTTACAGGTAGGATGTCGGGCTGACTGGCTCGTATTAGATGCGCATAATCCATTTGTTGCAGCAAGTCATACCAGCACATTATTCGATCGATGGTTGTTTGGTCATAATTCATCCTTGATCCGGCATGTCATGGTCGCAGGCCGCTGGGTTATTCGAGATAAATGTCATGCTGCTGATGATCAACTCGCGGCTAATTTCACTCAAACGCTGAAATCTTTATTTAGTTAGTCTGACCGGTTAAAAGCCGATTGACAGTCAGTCACGACTGTTCTAACTTTAAATGTATATACAGGTATAGAATTAAACTTTAAGGAATAAACATGTCGATTACGTTGCAGCCCGGCGAGTTCTCTCTTTCACAATTACGGGCCATTTACGAAAGCCAGCCAGTTTTAACGCTGAGCGAAGCTTGTCTGCCACTTATTCAACAAAGCCATGAAGTAATCGATAGCATTATCGAAAACAAACGCACAGTTTATGGCGTGAATACAGGTTTTGGTTTACTGGCAAGAACCTCTATTCCAGAAGAAGAGTTAGCGCGTTTACAGCGTAATCTATTGTTGTCGCATGCCACTGGCACCGGACAATTACTTGATGATGCTTCGGTTGCGCTCATTATGGCTCTGAAAGCCGGCTCGCTGGCACGCGGTTTTTCCGGTGTGCGTAAAGTGGTCATTGATACGTTATTGGCAATGTATAACGCCAAGGTTTATCCCTGTATTCCAGAAAAAGGTTCTGTCGGTGCCTCCGGCGATTTATCACCGCTCGCGCATATGTCATGTGCGTTGATTGGTGTCGGTGAAGTGCGCTATCAAGGCAAGATCATGTCAGCGGAAGAAGGTTTGGCGATCGCTGGCCTGAAACCACTCGTACTTGGCCCCAAAGAAGGCTTGGCGTTAATCAATGGCACACAGGTATCAACTGCACTGGCGTTGCGTGGTTTATTCTGTGCAGAACGATTGTTCTCTGCGGCTGTCGTTGCTGGCTCCATGAGTGTTGAAGCGCTGAAAGGTTCTTTCGTTCCTTTCGACCCTCGCATTCAGGCAGTGCGTGGTCAGGTTGGTCAAATAGATGTGGCGGCACTCTATCGCCATTTACTGGATGGCAGTGAAATCAATGCGTCACACGCTGAATGCAAACGAGTGCAAGACCCCTACTCGCTGCGCTGCCAGCCACAAGTGATGGGCGCATGTCTTGATCATTTGCGCTTCGCGGCTTCCATTTTTCTGCGTGAAGCGAATGCTGTTTCAGATAATCCGTTGGTCTTCACCGCTGAAGGCGATGTGTTATCGGGCGGTAATTTCCATGCAGAACCGGTTGCCATGGCTTCGGATGTTCTGGCGATTGCGATCTCTGAAATCGGAGCCATATCTGAACGTCGCATTGCACAACTTGTTGACCCAACCATGTCAGGATTACCAGCCTTTTTGGTGAAAGAAAGTGGTTTGAACTCAGGCTTTATGATTGCCCAGGTGACCTCGGCCGCTTTAGCGTCTGAGAATAAAACCTGGGCACATCCTGCATCGGTTGACAGCCTGCCAACGTCAGCCAATCAGGAAGATCATGTCTCTATGGCCACATTTGCTGCTCGTCGTCTTTATGATATGGCGGGAAATAGCTCGGCAGTTGTCGCGATTGAACTGCTCGGTGCAGCTCAAGGCATCGATTTTCAGGCGCCACTAAAAACAACAGAAAAGCTCAATAAGGTAATGACCTTTATACGCGCGCATGTGCCACATTATGATCAAGATCGCTATTTTGCACCTGACTTGGCAAAAGCGCGGGCATGGGTCGAGCAAGGTAAATTTCTCGAGTGGATTTCGGCGGAAAGCCTCTATCAGGGTCTGTAATTTCTTTTGAGATCATGCATGAGCGAGCTGACAGCTTTGCTCATGCAAAGAAGCAATGTGAAAGCGTAGGCAGAAAAAGGGTATACTTCTTTCTCACCGTTTTGGCATTTTCATCGTGATTTTGAAAAAATTACAATAACAAGGAGGTCTTGATGTCAGGAAATAACACTTCTCCGCAAGCGTTATACCAGCAGGCAAAGTCTTATGTGCAAAGTAAGCTTTTGTCAGGAGAATGGAAGCCTGGCGACATGATCCCTTCTGAAAATCGTCTGGTCTCCGACCTCAGTATGTCACGCATGACCGTCAACCGAGCATTACGTGAGTTAGCAGCCGAAGGCGTGCTGACCCGTATTGCAGGTGTCGGTACATTTGTCGCGACTGAAAAGCCACAATCTAATCTGCTGATGATCGCTAATATTGGCGATGAAATTCGCCAGCGTGGTCATCACTATCGCTGTGAAGTAATTAGTATCTCTCGCGAAGCCGCATCGATGGCCGTCGCTGCCGCAATTGGTTTACCCACCGGATATTCGGTTTTTCATGTGGTGTGTGTGCACTATGAAGAAGATACCGCCGTACAACTGGAAGACCGGTACGTTAACCCGGAAATGGTGCCTGAATTTTTAAATCAAACATTCAATGAAGCACTACCGCCTTCTCTCTATTTGCTGAAGAATGTGCCCGTAGAAGAGATGGAACATATTGTTGATGCCACGTTGCCTTCCGCAGACGAAGCTCGTTTACTGGCCATTACCGAACAAACGCCTTGCCTGGTATTAATGCGCCGGACTTGGACCAGTAACAAAACCGTGACCTATGTGCGTTTCCTCCATCCATCGTCTCGTTATCGCTTAGGTAGCCGGATGATGGTCACCGCTGAAAATCGTGCCGGCTAACCGGCACTTTATTGATCAAGCTACCCTTGAAATGTTTGTAATGTGTCGATCAGCTGTTTGAGTAATGGCTGAAGCAATGCCGCTTTTTTCTCATCGTAGGAAAAAGGCTCTGTCTCCTGCATATAGATCGCCTGCGCCATTTCCAGTTGCACCGCATGAATATGTGCTTGCGGCTGACCATAATGGCGCGTGATATAACCCCCTTTGAACCGGCCATTCAGCACAGAGGTATAGGCTGACGATTCGCACTGTTTAGCCAGCAATTGCGCCAGGTGCAGATCACAACTGCCCCCATTGAATGTCCCCAGATTGAGATCGGGTAACCGCCTCTCAAACAGAAACGGGATCTCACCTCGAATAGAGTGCGCGTCAAACAAAATGGCATATCCATATTTAGATTTTAAACGCTCAAGCTCAACACTGATCTGTTGATGATATGGCCGCCAGATCTGCTCAATATATGATTGGCGCTCAGTAGCCGATGGCGTTTTACCGGCTTGAAATAATGGATTGCCATCAAATAATGTCGCAGGGAATAATCCGGTTGTTGCCCCCGGATATAAAGGTTGATCATCTTCCGGACGATTTAGATCAATAACATAGCGGGAGTAATTTGCGGCTAAAACAGTGACACCACTATTAATGGCAAAATCATAAAGTCGAGGTAAATGCCAGTCGGTATCCGGTAATGTCATGGCCGCAGGCACCAACCCATCAGCTACGGCTTGAGTTATTTTCGTTCCAACATGCGGCATGCTGATCAATAACGGGCTATCGCCCCGCGTTAATATAAATGGATCAACGATCATACAATCTCCCATTAATCACCGTCTGGTGCGGTAAAATCCCCCCCAGCCAATACACTAGTTCAGCTGGTTCATTGATTTGCCAAATCAGAAAATCCGCTTGTTTACCGACTTCCAACGAGCCCAAACGATCGGCACAACCTAACGCTTTCGCCGCGTTCAATGTGATGCCAGCCAATGCTTCTTCAACGGTTAAACCAAATAGTGTACAAGCCAGATTAGCCATCAGACGAAGCGATAACACCGGTGATGTGCCCGGATTACAGTCTGTCGATACAGCTATAGGGACTTGATGTTGTCGCAGTAATTCAACAGGCGGTTTCCGTGTTTCACGCAGCAGATAAAACGCTCCGGGTAACAACACGGCTACTGTGTTTGCCGCTTTCAGCGCTTTCACATCGGCGTCATCAATGAACTCAATATGGTCAGCAGATAATGCATGATAACGGGCAGCCACCTGTGTACCACCAAAATGACTCAGTTGTTCTGCATGTAATTTAACGGGTAGTTGTAATGCGGTCGCCACATCAAATAGCTGTGCGGTTTGTGCCGGGGTAAATGCAAGGTGTTCACAGAAGGCATCGACTGCATCAATACCGCCCTCCGCTACCATTGCAGGCAACACCTCCTGGCAAAGATAATCGACATAGTCTTGCTGGCGATCTTTAAATTCGACTGGCAACGCATGCGCCAATAAAGCCGTGGTTTGAATACCAACCACGCTGGTTTCTTTGAGTTGATGGATCACACGCAGCATTTTCAGCTCGTTCTCGAGATCTAAACCATAACCGGTTTTAATTTCGATTGTCGTGACACCATCTTCCGCTAAGTGCTGGAGTCGGTTCAGCGCTTGCGCATACAAGGTCGCTTCATCGAGCGTTCGGGTTGCAGTAACCGTGCTGACGATGCCACCACCCGCAGCGGCAATTTCTGCATAGGTTTTCCCCTGCAGCCGCATTTCAAATTCTTTGCTGCGCTCACTACCAAACACCAGATGCGTGTGACAATCAACAAAGCCCGGTGTGACCCAGGCTTGTTGTAAATCGACGACTTGTGCATCTGGAAAATCAGGGCAATCTGCAGACTCCCCTAACCAGAGAATGTTGCCACCCTCTGAGACCAGTGAACCATTTAACAACGGGGAATATGTCCCCGCCTTCATTGTCAGAAAACGACCGTTTTTCCAGATGGTTTTCATTCGTCTGATTTGCCTCTTAGTCGATCATCGGAAGGTTCAGGCCTTTTTCCTTCGCACATTTGATGGCGATGTCATAACCCGCGTCCGCATGACGCATAACGCCTGTTGCCGGGTCATTATGCAGCACTCGCGCAATACGTTCCGCCGCTTCATCCGTGCCATCACACACAATCACCATACCGGAATGTTGTGAGAAGCCCATGCCAACACCACCGCCGTGATGTAGTGATACCCAGGTTGCACCACTAGCGGTATTCAGTAATGCGTTCAGTAATGGCCAGTCAGACACGGCATCAGAACCATCTTGCATACTTTCGGTTTCACGGTTCGGGCTGGCAACAGAGCCGGAATCTAAGTGGTCACGACCAATCACAATAGGTGCTTTCAGCTCACCACTGCGCACCATTTCATTGAATGCCAAACCTAATTTTGCACGATCACCTAAACCAACCCAGCAGATACGCGCAGGTAAACCCTGAAAGTGAATACGCTCTTTAGCCATATCCAGCCAGTGATGCAGATGTGCATCATCCGCAATCAGCTCTTTCACTTTCGCATCGGTTTTATAGATATCTTCCGGATCGCCTGATAACGCAGCCCAACGGAACGGGCCAATACCGCGACAAAACAGCGGGCGGATATACGCAGGCACGAACCCCGGGAAGTCGAATGCATTTACCACACCTTCTTCTAATGCCATCTGACGGATGTTGTTACCGTAATCGAACGTAGGCACGCCCATTTTCTGGAAATCGAGCATCGCCTGAACATGCACCGCCATCGATGCTTTCGACGCTTTGACTGTTCCTTCCGGATCAGTTTTCGCATTCGCTTTGTACTCTTCCCAGCTCCAGCCTTGTGGCAGATAGCCGTTCAGTGGGTCATGTGCACTGGTCTGGTCCGTCAATAAATCGGGTTTGATACCACGACGAACAAGCTCTGGCAGAATGTCGGCGGCATTGCCTAGCAGCGCGACAGAAATGGCTTTCCCTTCAGCGCAGTATTTTTGCATACGAGCGATCGCATCTTCTAAATCCGTTGCTTGTTCATCGACATATCCCGTTTGCAGACGGAAATCGATACGGCTTTGCTGGCATTCAATGTTCAGAGAAGATGCTCCGGCTAACGCAGCAGCCAGTGGTTGCGCGCCACCCATGCCACCTAAGCCGGCGGTCAGCACCCAACGACCGGTTAAGTTACCGTCGTAATGCTGACGACCCGCTTCTACGAAAGTTTCGTAAGTGCCCTGCACGATGCCTTGAGCGCCGATGTAGATCCAGCTGCCGGCAGTCATCTGCCCGTACATCGCCAGACCTTTCGCATCCAGTTCGTTGAAGTGTTCCCAGGTAGCCCAATGCGGAACTAAGTTCGAGTTCGCAATTAACACACGCGGTGCGTTCTCATGCGTTTTAAATACACCCACTGGTTTGCCTGATTGCACCAGCAGCGTTTCGTCTTTTTCCAGCTGTTTCAGGGTTTCAACAATTTTATCGAAACAAGCCCAGTTACGCGCCGCACGACCAATACCACCATAGACAACCAGCTCCTTCGGATTTTCTGCAACTTCCGGATCCAGGTTGTTCATCAGCATGCGCAGTGGTGCCTCTGTTAACCAGCTTTTAGCATTGAGTTGAGTGCCTCTTGGTGCACGAATTACCGTATCGCGGAATTTTGATTGCTCGGTCATCTGTATATACTCTTTGACGGAAATTGATTTAACTATATACCTGTATATACAAGCAATCAAACAGAAAATATCGCTCGTATGCTCTTGCAGCAGCCCTTATCGCTTAGAAAAACGTGCAATTGTTGAACGTAATTTGTACTACCAGCAATCTCTGCGGTTATTTTTCTGATTGATGGCTTAATTCTGACTTTTTCTGATAAACATCCAGCGATTTAATTGATAGTCTGCCTTATCGAATTATTGAGAATTACACATGTCTGAAATTAAACCACCACGCATTTTGGGTCTGTTGTTGGCACTTCTGGGTGCGACCACTGTCATTGGAGGCGTTAATCTCCTCTTAATGAACGACTCGCCTTATTTCTTGGTCATTGGAATTGGAATGCTCATTTCCGGGTTACTGCTTGCGCGAGGCAAAAAAGTAGGCGCCTATGTTTACGCAGGTACGCTGGCGATTATCGTTTTATGGTCATTATTTGAGGTCGGTTTAGACGTCAGCCAGTTATTACCCCGCATTGTTGTCCCAAGTTTGATCGGTGCGTATATCTTTTCCGGCAAAGTAAAACCCAGCCTGGTATAAAAGCGACAACCCATAACACTGACGCCCAAACTGCATAACGATTTGGGCGTTCAAAACAAAGTAGTCGTAAGACTAAAGAACGCGCATCATAGATAAAAGCGTTCACATCAGGAATCACATGCATGAACATTGATTATTTATGGCTGCTAAAAACCATTCCCGCAGTCATAATCGGCCTGACGATACATGAGTTAGCGCATGCGTATACCGCTTACAAACTGGGTGATATGACCGCTAAAAATGATGGCCGTCTGACGTTTAATCCTTTGAAGCATATTGATCCGCTAGGATTTATCCTCATTGTCATTGCCGGGTTTGGCTGGGCAAAACCCGTCGGTTTTAACCCTGACAACTTAAAAAACAAACACCGCGATGAAATCCTGATCTCGTTAGCCGGGCCATTTTCCAATTTTTTACTGGCCATACTATTTTTGATCGTAGCTAGAGCGCTGTTTTTTCTCCCCTATTTTCATGGCACCCCAACGGGGTTGGTCGTGGTTAACCTGCTGGTACTCTGGGCCGTCATCAATTTCGGGTTGTTCGTGTTCAATCTATTACCGATCCCACCGCTTGATGGCTCGCATGTTTACACTACATTCCTGAAAGAGATCAATCCCAAATTACTGCAGAATATGTACATGTACGGCACATGGGGGCTGCTGCTAATCATTCTCATTCAGAGCAACACTAAAATTGAAATATTACCGCTCGCGCCGTTAATCAAAGGCATTACCAATAGTTTTATTTCTATTCTTCAATTTAACTAATGCATAAGTTTGAAAATTCTTTTTCTCATTTACAAAACAGTTAAATATCTTCACATTGTCGGCTGGATCAGCGCTGTTCTGCGGTTCTGACACCAGTAATTTTGTATATAGGAGAAGTATATGAGTGATGAAACACAAGATAATGCGTTCTGGGAACGTGCTGATGAGATTATCAATCTGGCTAATCAACAGGCAGAAGATGTTGAAAGCGATGATGTGAGTTCATCGTTGCTTTATGCCACTGCTCGCTTTAATGCTTTCCTAATCGCCTCTTCTGCCGAAAAAGCCGATGATATAAAAGCCGGCAAAGATGCGGCTGTTGAATATTTCACTGAGCAATATCGCCAGTTGCTGATTGATAATATCGACGAATACATAGAAAATTTTGACGAGTATAATTCCTAAAAATACTGCATGCACATTTGTGCTGTCAGGCGTTTGTTCAGTTACATGAGATGGCAGATTCAGAGCTGATTTTGTTTGTGAATTTGCTGATTCGCTGGTCAGGCATACATGTGCAGTGCTGAGAGAGAGTTATTCACTGGAAAAACATAAAATTTTCGATTAAATATACTCTCATCTCTTCCCGTCAGCGGGAAAAGATGGTTAAATCCCCATCCACAAATTATGCATAAATATGCATGATGATATGTTTCAGACACAGTTCAGGGGAATAAGTGTGTACACCCGTTGGTGATGCATTTATCCATAGTTCTTTCGAGCAGGATTAAAATTATGACTACGATTCTCAAGCACCTTCCGGTTGGCGCACGCATTGGTATCGCTTTTTCTGGTGGTCTGGATACCAGCGCAGCACTGCTGTGGATGCGTCAGAAAGGCGCAGTGCCTTACGCTTATACTGCTAACCTGGGTCAGCCAGATGAAGAAGATTATGATGAGATCCCACGCCGTGCTATGGGCTATGGTGCTGAAAATGCCCGTCTGATCGACTGCCGTAAACAACTGGTAGCCGAAGGCATTGCTGCTATTCAATGTGGCGCCTTCCATAACACCACTGCTGGTGTCGCTTATTTCAATACCACGCCGCTGGGTCGCGCCGTTACTGGCACTATGCTGGTTGCAGCGATGAAAGATGATGGCGTTAATATCTGGGGTGACGGCTCTACTTATAAAGGTAACGATATCGAGCGTTTCTATCGTTACGGTTTGCTGACCAATGCCGAGCTGCAGATTTACAAACCATGGTTGGATACTGATTTCATTGATGAGCTGGGTGGCCGTCAGGAAATGTCTGAATTCATGATCAAAGCCGGCTTTGATTACAAAATGTCGGTGGAAAAAGCCTATTCAACCGACTCAAATATTCTGGGCGCGACTCACGAAGCGAAAGATCTGGAATATCTGAACTCCAGCGTCAAAATCGTCAACCCAATCATGGGCGTTAAATTCTGGGACGAAAACGTGAAGATCCCGGCGGAAGAAGTCACTATCCGTTTTGAGCGTGGCTTCCCTGTTGCGCTGAACGGCGTAACATTCAGTGACGATGTCGAGCTGATGCTGGAAGCAAACCGCATTGGTGGCCGTCACGGTCTGGGCATGAGCGATCA
>CALMKU010000220.1 GCA_937866945.1 uncultured Tolumonas sp. | reverse complement strand
ACGACCACGACCACGACCACGACCACGACCACGACCACGACCACGACCACGACCACCATGGTCATCATGATCTGAATAAGAAAGCCGCCTATATTCATGTGTTAACCGATGCTGCGACATCAGTGCTGGCGATCTTCGCCTTGCTCGGTGGCTTATGGTGGGGGGCGGCATGGTTAGATCCGCTAATGGGGATCATCGGCGGTGTGGTTATTTTGGTCTGGGCCTGGGGGCTGGTGAAGGAAAGCAGTCTGATCCTGATCGATGCGGATACTGAAACCTCAATGCGAGCAGAGATTTTACAAACGGCGGAACAGCATGCGTTGCAGATAGACGATTTGCATGTCTGGCGTATTGGCGACCAACGTTATGCCGCCATTATTGGTTTGGCTGCTGCTTCCGATAGTTCGATTGTGGTGTTACGTCAGGCCTTACAACGGCATCATCAGCTGGTGCATTTGACGATAGATCAGATCTGATATCATCGGGCCATTACATCACGTTACACGCTGTTCCTTGTCTCTTAACAAAGGCTGATTGATCATTCGCACAATTTTACGATGGTTAATTCAGCCTGAGTTGGGATATTAAAGATGTTGCGTCTGCGTGGTTGGTTAAGTGTACTGGTCAGCCTGTTATTGCTGGGGCTGGCATTAAGTGTTTTATATCATCTGGATCATGAATATCGGTGGAGTGATGTCGTCACTCATGTACGGGAAGTCCCCGGCTCTTTATTATTCAAAGCGCTGATATTTACCTTTCTGAATTACGTGTTACTCACCGGTTACGACTGGATGGCGATCCGCCAGGTTGGCGCTCAGGTGCCTTACCAGAAGGTGGCTTTGACCTCTTTTATTGGTTACACCTTTTCCAATACGCTCGGCTTTTCATTATTGACCGGCGCATCGGTGCGTTACCGTTTTTATACTGCCGCCGGTTTGAATCCGGGCCAAATTGCCCGGGTGATTGTGTATTGCTCGGTGACTTTTTTTCTGGGCTTATTTCTGGTTGGTGGTGTGGCATTGTTGCTGGGCGTGCAAACGTTGCCGGCGGCGTTGCCGATCCCGCTGTGGCTAGCATCATCGTTACAGGCGATTGGTGGTACATGCGCTGCGATGGCGATTGGCTACTTGTTACTGGCCTTTTTTCGCCACAAACCATTAGTTTGGCGTCATCATTGTTGGCAGTTGCCGAGCTTTGCTCAGGCATCCAGCCAACTGCTGGTGGCCAGTTGTGACTGGTTACTGGCGGGCGCCATCTTCTTTAGCCTGTTGCCCGATACGGCAGGTGTCACGTATTGGTCGGTGCTGGCGGTGTTTGTTGCGGCCAACCTGATTGGTGTGCTGGCGCATGTGCCCGGTGGGCTGGGTATTTTTGAGTCGATCGTCACGCTGGTCTTAAGCCCTTTTATGTTGCCGGGACATATTCTGGGTGCGCTGATCCTGTTTCGAGTGATCTACTATCTGCTGCCATTTCTAATCAGTCTGACACTCTTTGTTGGCATTGAAATACTGCAGCACAAAGCCAAATTAAAACAATGGCTGGCGCCGTTTCAGGGCTTAAACGTGGTACTGCCTCCGCTGCTGAGTATTGCGGTCTTCATCACCGGTGCCGTATTGCTGTTTTCAGGCGCCACGCCAGCTGTAGATGCCCGCTTACTGTGGTTGCAAGACGTGTTGCCATTGCCTTTGCTGGAGGTTTCGCATCTGGCGGGCAGTGTGATTGGTTTTGCCTTATTGCTGCTGGCACATCGTCTGCAGCGTCGTTATGACGCCGCTTTCACCTTAACGTCACTGCTACTGGCAGCTAGTACCGTGTTCTCGCTGTTAAAAGGTCTGGATTGGGAAGAGGCCTCGTTATCGGCACTGATTTTGGCTTGTCTGCTGCCTTGTCGTCATTTGTTTTATCGCAAAGGACGCTTGCAGAATGAACCGTTTTCTCTGAATTGGACGCTGGCAATATTAGCCGTATTACTGGGAACGGTGTGGTTGATTTTCTTTTCCTACAAACATGTCGAATACCGGAATGAGCTGTGGTGGGAATTTACTCTGTTCCACAATGCTCCCCGAGCCATGCGCGCGGGTATGCTGGTGGCGATTGTCGGTTGTGCTTATGGCCTGAATCATTTATTGCGTCCAATCCGTATGCAACCGGATCTGCCTTCGCCGGATGACCAGCTGTTGGCATTGGATCTGGTGCAGCGTTATGGCCGTACACAAGGTTATCTGGCGTTGTTGGGGGATAAATACCTGTTGTTTCATTCCAGCCGAGAAGCCTTCCTGATGTATGGCATGGAAGGTCGTAGCTGGATTGTGCTCGGCGATCCGATTGGTCCGGAAGAGCATTACGATGAGTTGCTGTGGCAGTTCCGCGAACTGTGTGACAACTATGATGCCTGGCCGGTGTTTTATGAGGTCAGCAATGAATATTTGTCGCACTATCTCGAACTGGGGTTATCACCGCTGAAATTGGGTGAAGAAGCAATTATCGATTTGGATAAATTTACACTGGAAGGCAGCTCGCGCAAGAGTTTACGCCAGACGTATGCAAAGACCCAACGTGATGGCTTGAGCTTTCAGTGGGTCGATGCTGCTGATGTGCATCAATATTTGCCAAAGCTGCAGGCGATTTCCGACACCTGGATGGGTGAAAAACAGGTACGGGAAAAAGGTTTCTCGGTTGGACGTTTTGATGCCGATTATCTGTGCCGTTGCCCGCTGGCATTGGCCTGGTGTGATGGTGAACCCGTGGGGTTTGCTAATGTTTGGGTCACGGATAGTAAAACCGAATTATCGGTCGATCTGATGCGTTATGATCCGGCCCGTTCACCGGGTGGGGTAATGGATTTCCTGTTCATTGAGCTGCTGCAATGGGGAAAACAACAAGGTTATCAAACCTTTAATCTCGGTATGGCGCCGATGTCGGGCATGTCACCCCATCCGTTGGCCTCTTACTGGAATAAGTTGGGACAGCTACTGTTTGCCAAAGGCAATCGTTTCTATAATTTTCAGGGCCTGCGCCGCTTTAAAGAAAAATATCAGCCACAATGGCGACCGAGCTATCTGGTGAGTCAGGGCGGCTGGCGCTTGCCACGCATTCTGGCGAATACCGCCTCATTAATTAGTCGTGGCATGTTAGGCACGATCCGTAAGTAGGAGTTTCCATGATGATCCGTCGGTGTATTACTGCACTTCTATTCTGTACGCTGCAGTTGCCCTTATCTGCCAGCGCGGCAACCCCCGTTGATGATTTAGAGCTGGATCTGCTGCCGGTAACATCAGTTAACCCGGCTGATAAAGATAAACCAATGGTGGTATTTTTCTCTGGCGATGGTGGTTGGGCCGAGCTGGATTCGACGGTTTCTGCGAATCTGGTAAAGCAGGGGATGCCGGTTGTAGGTTGGAGTTCGCTGACGTATTTCTGGAGCTTTAAAACTCCAGAACAAACCGCCAAAGATTTTCAGCGGATCCTGGCGTATTACTCAAAAGAGTGGCAACGTTCGCGGGTCATGTTAATTGGTTATTCTTTCGGGGCGGAAACCTTCCCGTTTGCTATCACTCGACTGCCCCCGGAATACCGCAAGATGATTGTTGGTGGGGCCATGCTGGTGCCGTCGATCAGTTCCAACTTTGAAATTCACGTTTCAGATTGGCTGCAAACCAGTGCCGCAGGCCGTTATCCGACCTTACCGGAAGTGACAAAAATTCAGGATGTACCATTGTTATGTCTGTATAGCGAACTGGAAGATGGCGATCTTTGCCCATTGTTAAGCAAGCAAAGTAACGTCACCCTGATGCAACTTTCTGGCGGACATAACTTTGGTAAACGCTATGCGTTGATCACGAAAAAGATCCTGCAAGCGATGGCGCCTGCGATTCAGGCATCGGTCAGCCAGCCTGCTCCGGCAAAGTAATCCAATAAGATTTAATGATATGAAAACAGCACTTAATGTGCTGTTTTTTTTGTCTCGCTTAAAATTTGTGGAGGTGGGATCGGGCAGTCCAGACAGTAGGCCAACATCTGAAATAGTTCGGCTTCATGGACGGAAATTTTGCCATCGTATTCGATCGCGGTGACAAGGGCTTGTAAGAAATTAAAGCGGATCACCGGGCTGCTTTGTTGTAATTGATCTAACGCATTCCCCAGTGTTTCCTGCGCGGGCAAAGCTTGCAAGCTCAATGCGGGCAGTGATAGCGCCGCACAGCCTGCAGCAAAGATATGGCTGGCGTGTTCGGCGTTGTCTGCCTGTTGAGCCAGATAGCTTAACCATTGCTCGATGGCCGGGGCGACCGCCTGTAGCTCGCGGTATTTTATGCTTTGGCGGGCTTCATGGCTGACATGGGGCGTCAGTTGATGGGTCAGCATGCGGTACAGTAACCACTCGGCAAACGAGGTTTGTTGATCCGCCATGATCAATTGCCACAGCATCTCGTGAAAAGCTTGATATTGCGTGGCAGTCAGCTCTTTCAGCGCCGGGATTGCCAGCTCCACCAATGCCAGCCGTAAACCGCAAGGAATGGCATGCTGCGTTAAGGCTAAAACTGCCGCCTCTTCCTGCCCTAATAAATGCCGTTGTTTCAATCGGACGGTCAACTCATCGGCCAGCACCAGACGATACAGCAACAGTCGCGCATCAAATGGCGAACGGGCGGCTTTTACCAGCACTTCCGGTAACAACGGCAACCATTCACTCGGTGCGGTCATATCGTATAACACCGGCGATGTATCTGTGGTGGTGGGGGGCGGGCTTTTTTCCTGTCCGGTTTGTATGGGGGCCGTGACTGGGGTCATCGCCAGCGTACTTTGTGCCAGTAACAACGTCGCCAGATCAGCGCTGCCCGCTGCCTTGAGTTGCACTGCTGCCGTGAACGCGGATGGCAACGGTGGAGGTGGTTCATCCGTCATTGGTTGTAGATTGGAAGAATACATGCCATCCCAATCCGGCTCTAAGCGCCGGATGCGATCTTGCAACGGTGGATGACTGGCCAGCCAGCCGCGAAAATTTTGCGACAGCCCCTGACTGAAAAACAGGTGACTGAAGGTTTCCGCCTGTGGGTGGAAAATCAGCGAGGCATAACGATGTCCACCGACTTTTTTCAAGGCACTGGCCAGCGGCGCGGCGTAACGAGTGAATTGGACGGCCGAGGCATCCGCCAGAAATTCCCGCTGCCGATTCAGCGCGGATTTCATCAGTTTTCCCCAGACGGTGCCTGCGGCACCAAGTAGCATCAGCGTCAGGCCAAAAAAGGGCAGCGCCGAGCTGCTTTTACTCTGTGAACCGCCGATCCGATGGTGCCCCCGGCCTGTTCCCTGTGATAACCAGCGTCCAAGCTCACCCAGAAACATCAGGCTGCCAATTAATGCGGCCAATTGCTGATTCAACCGAATATCGCCATGTTGAATATGACTGAACTCGTGTGCGACGACGGCTTGTAATTCATCGCGGGTGAGATAACTAATCGCACCTTGCGTGACGACAACCACCGCATCATTGATGCCCATACCGGCCGCAAACGCATTGATACCCGGCTCTTCATCCAGCACATACACACTGGGCACCGGCATGCCTGCCGCCAGAGCCATCTCTTCAACGACGTTGCGCAGGCGAGTATCACCGGGATCTTGTGTATTGACGTGTACATAACGGGCGCCCAGTGCTTCGGCGACCACCCGACCGCCTTTACATAGGCTGGAATATTTCAGCAGCGTGATCAGCACTAAAGCGGCAAAAATAGCGACGTTACCAATGATGTACCAATGCCAGAACTGACTGTTGGTATCAATCTGAATGACCTGATCGGTCAGTTGCCACAAAAATAAGCCTGCCAGCGTCAATGCAGCAGACAAACTGATCAGTCCGGCGAAAAACAGGATCAACAGCCGGGTACTGAGCTTTTTCGCCTGATCCTGATAACGATAAAAATCCATAAGTTATCCGTGCTTAGAAGCTGACTTTCGGTGCCTGACGATATTCCTGCGGATTTTCTATTTCCAGCAACGAGGCATCCGTGGTGTGACCGAAGCGGTTGGCAACCAGCGTATTGGGAAATTGATTGCGGTAGATATTGTAAGCGGTCACGCTGTCATTAAAGCCTTGGCGGGCAAACGCGACCCGATTTTCTGTTGCAGTTAGTTCTTCGGATAACTGCAGCATATTTTCATTAGCTTTCAGCTCAGGATAGGCTTCGATTTGAACACTCAAACCTTGCAGAGCGCCATGCAGTTGTTGTTCTGCCGCCGCCAGTTGTTGCATCGCCTGTGAATTGCCTGGCGCGGCGGTAGCGGCTTTGAGCCCCGCCAGTGCTGCGTTGCGCGCTTCGGTTACCGCTGTCAGGGTTTTGCTTTCATGTTGCAGATAACCTTTCGCGGTTTCGACCAAATTCGGGATCAAATCATAACGACGTTTTAGTTGAACTTCGATTTGCGCAAAACCGTTCTGATAACGGCCTTTCAGTGTGACCAATTGGTTATAGATCGACACTAACCAGAACGTGACTAAAATCAATAGCCCTAACACCACCAGAAATCCGGTCATAAATTGCGTCCCTGTTTGAATATGCATTAATGCTACAGAGTGTAGTGCAAATAGGGTGTTAGTCGCATCCTTTGAATGAGGCGGGCGGTGAGGTGATCACGAAATGAGGGACCGGGAGGTACAGAGGAGTTGGTTATCACTGGTCAGGGTAATAAGTCCGACCTCCCGGATGACAGAAAAGAGAGGAAGTTGCCTTCCTCTTAACGTACAGCAGCGTACTGCTAAGTCATACTGGCTTATTGTGCTGGGGCTACTTCAGCGGGTTTGGCTACTTTTTTCTTGGCGACTACTTTGTGTGTTTTGTTTTTCGCAACAGTTTTGTGTACAGCCGTGGCTTTTTTATGGGTTACTTTTTTAACTGCGGCTTTCGTTGGTGCTGCAGTTTCCATCGTGGCAGTTGCCGACGCTGGAGCGGCATCCGCAGCCGCAGCGGCGAAAGAAGCCAGACCAATAACACCCGCAACAGCAACAGCAATCAGTTTTTTCATATCGGTTACTCCAGATGTAGAAATGAATTATGGCCGTTTCGTTTGACCATGCTCAGATAGTAGATCTGAGCTACCGCATGTTCAGTGCATGAATGGTATCGGGGTGTAACTGATTGTACGGTCCACTGTTGTCTGGCGGAATATCTGCCCGACAACAGCGAGGTTTCTGCGGGAATTTTGGAGCAGTAAATTAAAGTGCTTCCAGACGGGCATAAGCAACCACCAGCCATTTACTACCGGCGGTAGCGAAATTAACCTGGATCCGGCTTTGCGCTCCGACACCTTCATAGTTCAGCACCACACCTTCCCCAAAAGTTGGATGAAGCACCCGTTGCCCCAGTTTAAAACCGGTGCTGCTGAAGCTGTCTTGCAGACGTTCCTGACTAAAACGTCCTTGTGATTGTGCGCTGTTGCTCCAACTCACCTGAGTGCGTAGGCGGATCTCTTCCAGACAATCACTTGGCAGTTCTTTTAAGAAGCGGCTGGGGCGGTTGTAACTCTCTTTGCCATATAAGCGACGGCTCTCGGCATGGGTCAGATAAAGTTTTTGCATGGCACGCGTCATGCCGACATAGCACAGGCGGCGCTCTTCTTCGAGGCGGCCGGGCTCTTCCGAGCTTTGCTGGCTGGGGAACATGCCTTCTTCGACACCGACCATAAACACCAATGGGAATTCCAGCCCTTTGGCACTGTGCAGTGTCATCAGCTGCACGGCTTCTTCAAACTCATCGGCCTGCTTATCGCCGGATTCCAGCGTGGCATGGGCCAGAAAGGCAGTGAGCGGGCTCATATCCAGATATTCTTCGGCAGGGCGGAACAAGCGGGTAGCATTGACCAGCTCTTCTAAGTTTTCGATCCGCGACTGGCCTTTTTCACCCTTCTCGTTTTCGTAATGGGTCCATAAACCGGATTGGCGGATCACGCGGTCAACTTGCACATGCAGGGGTAATTCTTCGGTGTCGCTTTCCAGTTGATTGATCAATGCCAGGAAATTACGTACGGCACTGGCAGCACGTCCGGCCAGCACGCCTTGTTCACACAACTGCCAGGCGGCTTGCCACAAGTTCAGACTGCGATCACGGGCGGCTTCGCGGATCAAACCTAAGGTGCGGTCGCCGATACCGCGTGTCGGTGTATTCACCACACGCTCGAACGAGGCATCATCACCATGGTTGCTGACCAGTCGCAGATAGGCGAGGGCATCTTTAATTTCTTGTCGTTCAAAGAAACGCAGGCCACCATAGATCCGGTACGGCAGTAATTCCTGCATCAAAGCCTCTTCCAGAATACGCGACTGCGCGTTATTGCGGTAAAGAATGGCGGCATCGAGCAGACTGTTGCCTTGCTCACGCCAGGCTTTCAGCCTTCCCACGATAAAGCGGGCCTCATCGACTTCGTTAAATGCGGCATAAACCGAAATGGCTTCACCCGCAACCCCATCGGTCCATAGCTCTTTACCCAAGCGGGCGGAGTTATTGGCAATCAGCTGGTTGGCTGCTTTTAGTATGGTGCTGGTGGAGCGATAGTTTTGTTCCAGACGAATGGTTTGTACGTCAGAAAAATCTTGCATGAAACGCTGAATATTCTCGACCTTGGCTCCGCGCCAGCCGTAAATAGACTGGTCATCGTCGCCGACGATCATGACCTTACTGCTGTCACCGGCGAGCATGCGGATCCATGCGTATTGAATGCCGTTGGTATCCTGAAATTCATCGACCAGAATATGGCGAAAACGTTGCTGATAGTGTTCTAGCAGATGGGGTTTATGCAGCCATAGTTCATGAGCACGCAGCAACAATTCAGCAAAATCGACCAAGCCGGCACGATCGCAGGTGGCCTGATAGGTGGCATAAATTTGCTGATAAATGCGACCAACCGGATCATAAACTTCAATGTGTTGCGGGCGTAAACCTTCATCTTTTTTGTTATTGATATAACCGGCGACAGCGCGTGGTACCCACTGTTTTTCGTCCAGATTCAGATTACGTAAAATGCGCTTTAGCAGGCGCAACTGATCATCACTGTCGATGATCTGGAAATCTTCCGGCAGATTGGCATCCAGCGGATGCGCACGCAGCAGACGGTGCGCCAGACCATGGAAAGTACCGATCCACATCCCGCCGCGTCCGGCACCGAGACTACTGCCCAGCAGACGCTCTATTCGTCCGCGCATTTCCGCCGAGGCTTTGTTGGTAAAAGTCACCGCCAGAATGCTGTGTGGCGAAACTTGTTCTATTTGCAGTAACCAGGCAATGCGATGAACTAACACCCGGGTTTTACCGCTGCCAGCACCTGCCAGTACCAGCATGTTTTGTTGCGGGGCGGCAACCACATCCCGTTGTTTATCGTTCAGGCCATCCAGCAGGTGGGAGATATCCATCGCAGCTCCAGAAATAGTGCGCCACCCGTTTGATTTAGGGGTGGGTTTTTATACAGTGAAAAGAGTATACCTGTTGTTGCGCAGAGACCCAACAGACAAAAAAGCCGGGGCAAGCCCCGGCTCGTCGAACCAAGAAATTTACACTTCGACCTGAACACCCATTTCGACAACCCGGTCGGCGGGGATATGGATAAAGTCGTTGGTACGCAGCGAGTTTTTGCTTAACCAGATAAACAATGCTGCCCGTAGTCGTGCCAAAATCGAACGATGTGATGGCAGCAAGGTCTCCCGTGACAGGAAGAATGAGGTGGTATTCAGGTTAAATGCCATCCCTTTCATTGCGCAACGGCGGAATACTTCATACACATCCGGGGTTTCATGGAAACCGTAAGTGGCTGAAATGCGCCAGACATTCGGTGACAAGGATTTGATCTCAATATGCTGATCCGGATCGACATATGGCACATCTTGCGTGCGGAAGGTCATCAGCACGATCCGCTCATGCAACACATGGTTGTGATTCAGATTGTGCAGTAACGCGTGCGGAATGCCTTGCTGGGTTCGCGACAGATAGATCGCGGTACCCGGCACTTTTTGTGGCGCTTCTTTTTCCACCATAGTGACGAAGCTTTCCAGCGGCATACTCATGCGACTGAGTTGACGCAGCAGCAGGAAGCGTTCCCATTTCCACGTTGCCATGACGATGAACATCAGGGCTCCCAACATAACCGGTAACCAGCCACCGGCGAAGAATTTGACCACGTTCGCCAGAAATAATGGAACATCAATCAGTAACAGAGTGATCAGAATGATTTTCACCATCCGTCTTGGCCAGTCCCAGTTATAGTGCGCTACCGTACAGGCCAGAATGGTCGTGATCACCATGGTGCCGGTAACCGCGATGCCATAGGCCGCAGCCAGATTGGTTGATTCGCGGAATGTGAGCACCACGATCAATACGGCGATGAAGAGCATCCAGTTCACAAACGGAATGTAAATCTGCCCGGCTTCCACTTCCGATGTGTGCAGAATATTCATACCCGGCAAATAACCTAAACGCACCGCCTGTCGCGTCAGCGAAAATACCCCGGAGATAACGGCTTGTGATGCAATAACCGTGGCCATGGTTGACAGAATAACCATCGGGAACACCAGCCATTCCGGCGCCAGCATGAAAAACGGGTTCGCAATCGCTGCCGGATCGCTCAGGATCAAGGCGCCCTGACCAAAATAGTTCAGCAGCAATGCCGGCAAGGCAACGGTAAACCACGCCAGTTGGATCGGGAATTTACCGAAATGCCCCATGTCAGCATACAGTGCTTCCACCCCGGTGATAGCCAGAACGACCGAACCTAATGAGAAAAAAGCAACGGTCTTATAGGTAAGAAAAAATTGGATCGCCCAGTGCGGATTCAGCGCTGCCAGCACTTGCGGGTGTTTAAACACGCTGATTGCGCCCAATACACCGAGTGAGACAAACCACACCAGCATGATCGGGCCAAACAGTTTACCCATACTGCCGGTGCCGTGTTTCTGGATAAAAAACAGACCGGTTAATACCGCAATGGCGACAGGTAAAATATAGGGGCTGAGGGCGGGCGTGGCGACACTTAACCCTTCCAGCGCAGAGAGCACGGACATGGCCGGCGTAATTACCACCTCGCCATAGAAGAAGCCGCCACCGATCAAGCCCAGCACCAGTAATACCGTGGTAGTACCGGCATAGGTGTTGCGACCGGCCAGTGACATGAGGGTCAGAATTCCACCTTCACCCCGGTTATCTGCTCGCAGTACGAAAGCCAGATATTTTACGGATACCACCAGTATCAAGGCCCAAAAAATCAGTGACAGGAATCCATAGACTACCTGTTGTGTGGGGGGCAAACCGATGTGGGGTGAAAAGCACTCTTTGAAGGTATACAACGGGCTGGTGCCGATATCGCCGTACACCACGCCAATAGCGGCCAAAGTGACTGCGGGTAAGGATTGTTTCTGATGAGCATCCATGGCGTTATCTGTCATCCTCAGCGTTCAATGTGGTCAAAGTGAATGACTGGCTCAGCGTCTTGCTGGCGTGGCGCTATGGGCTGCGCCTGCTGTTGTTCTAAGTTTTCCAGATAATCATGCACGCGGAAGCGTTTATTGTGTGCAGGTGATTGCGGTTCTGGTTTTGCCGCCGGCGGTTCTTCGGTATAACCAGAAAAATCATCCCGATCCCGGTTCAAACGCGTTTTGCTGCGAGCCGCTTTCTGGCCAGAACGATTTGAAGCAGTGCTTGCGCCTGCGGCTCGGGCCGCGGGTTGTTTTTTCGGCAGGGCCGGCGCAAAGAAGGAATGCAGTAACCAGCGCAAGGACAAGATACTGACCACAACGATAGCGACACCGACGACCGCATAGATCCGGCTACTGCCTGTGGATGTCGATTCGATCAAGGGTTGCCAGTCGGTTTGCGCGGCAATGGTTTGCTCTAGTGCATCGGGGAACAGCATGCGGGCCATAAATAAAATATCCGCCAACAGCGTGGTGAGCACACCTGTTTTAAATAAACCGGGTACTAACAGCAGTAATACGCCAGCGATAAAAAGCATGACGCCGCCACCAATAAACAGCGTATCGACGAAATCGGTCACCGGCACCGCATAAGCAAGTGAAGGTAACAGCAGTAAGCCACAACTGAGCAGGAGTTTTCTGATTTTGTTCATACAACCAAAACTGACTTAATTAAGGGTCTGTTATTCGGCGCAATACTAGCACAGAAGCTATTGTAAAGTGCATTGCTGGTGGAAAAACCAGCAAGTGTGATCCATCGCTGAGTGAGGGGGCTAATAAAGAAAAAAGGCTTCATATCAATGATATGAAGCCGGATCGGCAATACGCCGGAAAATACCAAAATAACCTGTTACCAGGTTAGAACCATCCTTTAACCGTTACGATTCAGTTTGGCTCCCTCATTTTGGCGATGACGATTCATTACTTTGGCTGCCAGCCACCACCGACCGCTTTAAACAGACTGATGCGGTTGCTGAGTAGCGCTAAACGGGTGCTGACCAGCCCTTGCTCGGCAGTAAACAACGAGCGCTGGGCATCTAACAGGGTCAGATAGCTGTCGACGCCTTTTTCATAGCGACTTTGTGCCAGCTGATAATAGGTTTTGTTGGCATCCACCAAGGCTTGTTGTGCTTGCAACTGATCACGATAGCCATCTTGCGCGACTAAACCATCAGAGACCTCTTTAAAGGCGGTCTGAATGGCTTTTTCATAGGTAGCCACTTCGATTTTTTCCTGCACTTTCGCGACATCCAGTTGCGCTTCACGGCTACCAAAATCAAAGATCGGCAGGTTGATACTTGGCTGGAACAACCAGGTGCCGGAGCCACCATCAAACAGTTTGTTCAGCGATGAACTCATGCTGCCTGCGTTGGCCGTTAAGCTGATGCTCGGAAAGAAAGCAGCACGTGCAGCGCCAATGTTGGCGTTGGCCGCTTTCAAGGCATGTTCAGCAGCCAGAATATCCGGACGACGCGTTAACAGTGATGACGGCATATCTGCACTCAGCGATGCCAACAGTGTCAGATCCTGTTCCGGTAAACCGTTAGATAAGCCGGCCGGCAGATCGGTGCCGAGCAACAAGCGCAGAGCATTCTTATCGAGTGCGACCTGGCGGCGATATTGTGCCAGACTAGAGCGCACGCTTTCTAAATTGCTGCGTGACTGGCTGACATCCAGTGAAGAGGAAATCCCTGCTTCATAGCGTTGTTCAATCAGCTGATAGCTTTGCTCATAGCTTTTGGCGGTTTGTTCCGCCAGACGCAGCAGATCGTTATCGGCCAACAGCGTCATATACGCAGTGGCAACATTCGCAATCAGACTAAGCTGGGTGCTGCGTTGGGTCTCTTCCTGTGCCAGATAGTTTTCCAGTGCCTGATCTTTCAGACTTTGTACCCGGCCAAACATATCCAGTTCGTAGGCACTGATCCCGACGGTGGCGGAGTCGGTGTTACTGATCGCACTGGCACTACCACTGTAAGTTCTGGGAATCCGCTGACGTGCCTGATAGCCGGTAGCGGTAATATCCGGGAATTGAGCCGCCCGCTGGATCCGGTATTGGGCCTGATAGGCTTCGACATTCAGCACCGCCACGCGCAGGTCGCGGTTATTTTCTAATGCAGAATCAATCAGCGTTTTCAATGCCGGATCAGTAAACACCTGTTGCCAATCGGTCGCTTGCAGGGCAGCAGTGGTTGTTTTGGTTTCATAATTAGTTGGGATCGGTGCCGCTGGGCGCAGATAATCCGGAGCTAACGAACAACCTGCCAGTAACAGGGATACTAATAACGCGATAGGGCGTTTAATCATGAGGGTTCTCCGCAGAAGAAGATGCGCGTAAAGCATGACGATGCTTACTGAAATGCTTCATTACCAGTACAAAGAAGCATGGTACATAGAAGATAGCAAGAACTGTGGCGGCGATCATCCCCCCGGTCACACCGGTACCGATGGCGTTCCGGCCACTGGCGCCTGCACCGGTGCTGATCACCAGTGGTAACACCCCGAGGATAAAGGCCAGTGAGGTCATCAGGATCGGACGTAAACGCATACGGGATGCCTCTATGACCGCCTGTTTGATACCCATCCCTTTGTCGAACAGCTCTTTAGCAAATTCCACAATCAGGATCGCGTTTTTCGCCGACAACCCGATGGTGGTTAACAAACCAACCTGAAAAAAGATGTCATTGGACAGGCCGCGTGTGGTGGCTGCCAGCAAGGCCCCGATGACTCCGAGAGGCACGATCAACATGACCGAGAACGGAATGCTCCAACTCTCATATAACGCCGCCAGACTTAAGAACACGACCAGCAATGAAATCGCATACAGCGCAGGCGCCTGACTACCAGAGACTTGCTCTTGATAAGACATCCCCGTCCATTCATAACCGATCCCTTCCGGTAACTGGCTGATCAGTTTGGCCATTGCCGCCATCGCTTCACCACTGGTTTTGCCATCCGCTGCCTCACCGACAATTTCCACCGCAGAAGAGCCGTTGTAACGTTCCAGTCGTGGTGAACCGTAGCTCCAGAAACCTTCCGCAAATGCAGAGAACGGCACCATCTGTTGTGCGGAATTGCGCACATACCACAGTTGCAGATGTTCTGGCTGCATACGGAATGGCGCGTCAGCCTGCACATATACTTTTTTCACCCGACCACGGTCAATAAAGTCATTGACGTAGTTCGAGCCCCAAGCGGTTGATAATGTGCTGTTAATGTCACTGACACTTAAGCCTAACGCCATGGCTTTTTCGTAATCGACCCGAATGTTGTATTGCGGGGTATCTTCCATCCCATTCGGACGGACACGGACTAGCGCCGGATCTTTCGCCGCCATACCGAGTAACTGGTTACGTGCCGCAATCAATTTGTCATGCCCCAAACCGCCGCGATCTTGTAAATAGAGATCGAAACCGGTGGATTGGCCTAATTCAGGAATACTCGGCATATTAAACGCAAATACGGAGGCTTCTTTAATCTGCGAGAAAGCGCCCATCGCGCGACCAATGATCGCATTCGCGGAGTTTTCTTCGCTCTTACGCTCACTCCAGTCTTTGAATTTAACAAATGCCAGACCAGCATTTTGTCCGCTACCTGCGAAACTGAAACCAGCGATGGTAAAGACCGATTCCACCGCTTGCTTTTCATTGTTGTAGAAATGGTCAGAAACTTTATCCAATACTTTCAGGGTACGTTCCTGCGTTGCACCGGTTGGTAGTTGCACCATTGCCAATGCGATACCCTGATCTTCTTCCGGCAGGAAGGAGGTCGGCATGCGCATAAACAGCCACACCAGCGCGACCAACAGCAAGGCATAAACCACTACCATGCGGCCACTGCGTTGGATAACGCGACCCACCACCGTGCGGTAACGGCGACTGTTGCGATCAAACATGCGGTTAAACCAACCGAAGAAACCGGTTTGAATGCCGTGATCGCCTTTTTTAACCGGTTTCAGCAACGTTGCACACAAAGCTGGCGTTAAGATCAGTGCAACAATCACGGATAGTGCCATCGCAGACACAATGGTCAGTGAGAACTGTCGGTAAATAGCGCCGGTAGAACCACTGAAAAAGGCCATTGGCACAAACACCGCAGATAAAACCAACGCGATACCCACCAAAGCACCGGTGATTTGATCCATCGATTTGCGGGTCGCTTCCAGAGGGGACAATCCCTCCTCAGACATAACACGCTCAACGTTTTCTACCACTACGATGGCATCGTCAACCAGCAAGCCGATCGCCAGCACCAGCCCGAACATGGTTAACGTGTTAATGCTGTAACCCGCTGCCGACATGATGCCGAATGTACCGAGCAAAACCACCGGAACAGCAATAGTTGGGATCAATGTAGCGCGGAAATTCTGCAAAAACAGATACATGATGAAGAACACCAGTATCACAGCTTCCACTAACGTATGCGCAACCTCAGTAATTGAGATTTTGATAAAGGTTGTTGTGTCATACGGATAAACCACTTTGATCCCTGCCGCGAAGTATTTCGACAGCTCCGCCATTTTGGCTTTGACCAAGGTGGCGGTCTGTAATGCGTTGGCCCCGGTTGCCAGATTGATCGCGATACCAGATGCCGGTTTGCCATTATAACGACTGACCGAATTATAACTTTCCGCGCCCAGCTCGATGCGTGCCACATCACGCAGACGTACTTGTGAGCCGTTGGTGTTTACTTTCAGTAGAATGTTTTTAAATTCATCCATGCTGGTCAGACGGCTTTGTCCGGTGATCGTGGCATTGAACTGCTGACCAGAGACCGCCGGTGCTGCACCCAACTGACCGACAGAGATCTGGGTATTTTGTGACGTGATGGCAGTGGTTACATCATCGGGGGTCAGGCTGTAGCTATTCAGCTTGTTGGGGTCTAGCCAAACCCGCATGGCATATTCAGCCCCAAAGATCTGTACACTCCCAACGCCTTCAATACGACTCAGTGGTTCTTTGATGTTGGTGACCAGATAGTCGCTGAGATCTGATTGATCCATCTCACCATTTTCAGAAATCAGACCGGCAACCATCAGGAAAGAAGAGGACGATTTCTCGACTCGCACGCCCTGATCCTGCACGGTTTGTGGCAGCGAACTAAGAGCTTGCTGAACTTTGTTCTGCACCTGTACCTGCGCGGTATCGGCATTAGTACCGGCCATAAAGTTCAGGCTGATGGTAACTTCTCCGCTGGAGTCACTTTGCGATGACATATACAGCAAGTTATCCAGGCCGGTCATGTTTTGTTCCAGCACTTGAGTCACGCTATCTTCGACAGTTTTAGCTGACGCGCCAGGGTAGCTGGTACTGATCTGCACGGATGGCGGCGCAATCGTCGGGTATTGCGCAATCGGCAGGTTTTTAATGGCTAACGCCCCTGCCAACATAATTACAATCGCAATCACCCACGCGAAAATCGGGCGATTAATAAAAAATCTGGACATAACGACTCCGCGGGTAATTACTGCTTAGCAGCTGGGGTATTGGTGGTCAGAGAGGCAATATCCACTGGTGTTACTTTCACCTTCATACCTGCCTGCACTTTTTGTGAGCCATTCACGATCACCCGATCACCGGCTTGTAAGCCATTTTTGACCAGCCAACTGTTGGCAACACTGCGGGCTGTTTCAAATGCTTTTTGTTCCACTTGATCCTGAGCATTAACAACTAACACGGTAGCATTACCGCGTGGATCGTGGCTGACAGCTAACTGTGGCACCAGCAGTGCGTCTTTGAGTGTGGCTTCACCTAATTCCGCACGCACAAACATGCCTGGCAATAGCTGTAGATCATGGTTGGCAAAAATAGCGCGCACTGTCACGCTACCAGTGCCTTCATCTACCGTTACATCAGAGAACTGCAATTTGCCGCTTTCGCTATAACGGGAACCATCTTCCATCAGTAACTGCACTTTGGCTTCCTGAGGGCCGGCTTTTTCCAACTGTCCTTCGCTCAGCGCTTTTTTCAGTTTCATCAGCTCACTGCTTGACTGACTCACATCGACATACAGCGGGTCTAACTGCTGAATAGTCGTTAATGCAGTAGTTTGCTGCGCTGTCACCAGCGCACCTTCGGTCACGGTAGATTTACCGATCCGACCTGAAATTGGCGCTTTTAGCTTGGTGTATTCGACATTAATACGTGCGGTATCTACAGCTGCTTTTGCTGAAGCAACATCGGCTATGGCCTGTTTCCAGCTGGCTTCGGCGTCATCGTTTTCCTGACGGCTGACGCCGTTAGTTTTGCTCAGATCGCGATAGCGTTCCGCTTTCAGTCGGGCAATAGCTTCGGAAGCTTTGGCGCGCTCTAGAGACGCTTTTGCACTGGCTAAATTAGCCTCATAGGTCGCAGGATCAATCTGATACAGCGTCTGACCGGCTTTGACGTCACTGCCTTCGCGGAACAGGCGTTTGATGATGATGCCACCCACTTGCGGACGCACTTCCGCCACTCGGTAGGCACTGGTACGGCCGGGTAGTTGGGTGTGCAAAGTCAGGGTCTGTGGTTGCAATGCGATAACATTTACTTCTGGTGCGGCCATTGCCATCGATGCCGGTGTCTGCTCTGCCGATGGATTACAACCGGTCAGCAACAGCATTGTCATCAATAATGCAATGGGTGTTGCACGGAACAAAGTAGAGAGATGCTGCATGGTAACCTCAGATTCGTCATGACTATTTGTGTTTGTCTTACTATTTGAACTGAAAATTGTCACAGAACTTTGATGACTCTACCTTCAGAGCGTTAAGTTATGTAAAAAAATTGAACGTTCATTCTATTTAGAGTGTCCATTCTAGATTATAATTTTTTCTGTATCAATCAGGATCAAGTTAATATATGCCCCCCCAACTTTGCGGATGGTTAGATGAGCGAGATTACAGTGACTCCCCCGGAATCAGATCGTGCGGCACAACGGCGTCATCAGGTGCTGGATGCTGCTGCTATTTGCTTTCGAAATCATGGTTTCCATGGTGCCAGTATGGCGCAAATATCAAAAACTGCCGGTATGAGCCCGGGGCATATCTACCATTATTTTGATAATAAAGAAGCCATTATCGCTGCGATTGTTGAACGCGATATGGAAGAAATGATGGAATGGACCGGGCAAATATTTTACTCATCAGATGATATTTTACAGTCCATGCTAGATGGTGTTGAATGCGGTGTTGAGGCCAATACTGACCCTGAATGTGCTGCACTGATGCTGGAAATCATGGCTGAATCAGCTCGCAATCCACAAATTGCCGCAACAGTAAAACAATGCAATCAGATTGCTCGGCAACGGCTGATTGATGTATTAGTCAAAGAAATGGCACAACGCGGTGCCGTATCTTCGGTTGATGTGCAGGTAAAGACAGATCTTATCGCATCTATGTTTGACGGTTTGTTGATGAAGTGCATTCAGAACCCCACCATGGATAAAGCCGCGCTGACGATGTTGATGCGCAAGGTCATGCTATTTGTGCTGACACTCTGAGTTGTTCGACATAAACCGGTGGAACAGGCTGATTTTGCTGACTCAGTAACTGCGCAAATTCCTCTGCTGGTAAAGGTAGACTGTACAGATAGCCCTGATAATAATCGCAACCTTGCTGTTTTAAAAACTGCAACTGTGCTTCTGTTTCTACCCCTTCAGCCAGCACGGTCAGGCGTAAAGAGTGGCCCATTGCGACAATCGCGGCGGCAATTTCCATGTCGTCACGCTCATGCGGAATATCATCGACAAAGCGTTTATCAATTTTCAGCACATCCAGCGGGAACTGTTTCAGGTACGCCAGCGACGAATAACCAGTACCGAAATCATCGATAGCAATACGGATACCTTGCTGTCTCAGCCCCTGCAATATTCTGACGGCTTCTTCTTGTTGTTCCATCAGCGCACTTTCGGTCAGCTCCAGTTCCAGACGATGAGCCGGGAAACCGGTATTTTGCAAAATAGTCCCGATCAATTGCTGAACATCGCCGTGGTGTAATTGCAACGGTGATAAATTCACGGCCAGATTGATCAGCGGCAGCTGCTGATCTAACCAGATGCGACCCTGACGACAGGTTTCATAAAGCACCCATTCGCCGATATTCTGAATTAGCCCTGTCTCTTCCGCGACAGAAATAAATTCGCAAGGAGGGATCAGCCCATACTCCGGATCATCCCAGCGTAGTAATGCCTCGGCACCAATGATCTGGTTGGTTTCAATAGATACCTGAGGTTGGTAATAAATCTTGAATTCTTGCTCTGCAATCGCACGATGCAGTCGCCGTTCCAATTCCAGTCGTGCTTTTGCCTTGAGGAATAGTTCTTCCGAGAAATAGCGATAACCATCCCGGCCATCGTGTTTGGCTCGGTACATCGCTGTATCGGCCTGCTGCATCAGCTCTTCAGCAGTTTGACCATGCTCGGGAAAGAGACTGATACCAATGCTGGTGCCAATCACGACATCCCGTTCATTTGATAATGAGAAAGGCTGATGCAAGGCGTGAATAATTTTTTCTGCCAGCAGCGAAACATCTTCCAATGACGGGTTGTTTTGCAATAAGACGGTAAACTCATCCCCTCCTAAGCGGCAGACAATATCATTTGCCCGTAGCTGGTGACGTAAACGGGCAGCCACCTGATGCAGCAGTTCATCACCAAAGTGATGACCAAAACTGTCATTCACATTCTTAAAATGATCCAGATCCAGCATCAGCAACGCGACCCGCTCGTCATTTCTTATGGCATCCTGCAGACCAATAGCCAATTTTCTGCCAAGCATCGCCCGGTTGGGTAAGCCGGTCAGTGGATCATGCAACGCCATGTGTTCCAGTCTGGCTTCCGAATCTTTCAGTTGACTGATATCGGTATAGATACTGACGTAATAGAGGATCTCACCGTTGCTGTCACACACCGGATTGATACTGGTCATCATCGGTAGCAGTTCACCGTTTTGTTTACGATTCCACAATTCACCGCGCCAGAAACCGTGATTATTCAGCGCCTGATGCATCTGATGATAAAACGGTTCTTCATGTTTGCCGGAGCGGAAAATGCGAGGTCGTTGACCTAATAACTCGTGTTCCTGATAGCCGAACAGATCAATCAGTGCGCTGTTTACTTTAATAATATTGGGTTCCGCATCGGTGATGACGATGCCTTCACGGGTACTTTCAAATACAATTGCAGCCTGACGTAATTGCAGTTCATTGGTTTTTTGCTGAGTAATATCGGTCATGACACCGGTAAAGCGCTGCGGTTTACCTTTCCGATCAAAACTGGTGGTTACGTGGTTTTCCACCCACAGATATTCGCCATTGGCGGTGCGGATGCGGCACTCCAGAATATATTCCCGGTGACGTGATTCAATATGCCGGATCACTTCCGCCCACACCCGGTGCAGATCTTCAGGGTGCAGCAAATCGCTCATGGTCAGATCACCGTTGATGAATTCATCGGCCTTATAGCCCCAGCGTTGCACGTTGCTGGAAACATATTCCAGTTTCCAGCTGGAGTTAGGTTGCCAGCGGAACAGAATGGTCGGGCTGGCATCGATCACCTCGCCGGCATTTTGTAATGCAGTCAACGCGATGGCGCGCTCTTTTGCCTGCTGCAACATATCCAGTGCATAGGTCACATCCATGACCATGTCATTCAGCGTGGCCAGCACGGCGGGGGTGAAGAAATCAGGTTCGTCGGCATACAAATTCAGTGCACCGATGACAAGCCCATTTTCGCGGATCACAAAATAACCTGCCGACTGAAAACCGGCTTTGGTGGCGGCTTCATGAAATGGCCGGACCGATTCATCGATCAGGAAATGATTCAGGATCAGGTGCGTATTGTTGGCAATAGCCCGATCGGTGGGGATCAGAAAGCGGGGTTCGGAGCCCGTATCAAGATACACTTGTTGCCGGTAATTATTCACAAACTGGAGAAAGCCGCTGTCATGACCATAACTGGCGACATTGGTCATTTTTTCCTGTTCCAGCAAACTCACCCACGCAAAAACAAAACCGCCATGCTGAACCGCAATACGACAGATATTCTGCAACAACATTAAGCGATCCTGACTGCGTACAATTACCTGATTGGTCTGCGATAGCATGTCGAACAGATTGTTCTGTCGGATCAGATGCAGCTCACTGTGTTTACGGGCGGTGATGTCTTCAATGACATTCACTACGCAGTCGATTTTGCCGTCGGCTTGCCGGATGCAACGACTATCAATGATGGCATGCAGAATGGAGCCATCCATGCGCACAAAGCGCTTTTCACGGCGGTATCCCTGCGATTTACCCGATTGCATGAGCTTCCATTCCTGTAGATCGCTCATGCGATCATCGGGGTGAGTCAGTGCTAACAGGGTTAATCCGGACAGTTCTTCGCGGGATGATTTAAACAGGGTAGCCAGGTGATCATTAAATTGCAGCCAGCGGCCATGAGCCCCCGAGGTGATGGCCATTCCCTGTAGGGGAAGATCAAAAAAATGGTGCAACAGCTTATCTTTTTCCGCCACACAACGAACCATATCCTGCTGATGCTGCAGATATTGCTGTCGCCACACCAGCAGAAAAAAACTGCTGACAGTGATGCCGGTAATAAACGTCGTCAGCGTGACCCAGAAGGTCATTCCGTTAAACGGAGATGCCTGATTTGCGGTCGCTGAAGGTAAGCCGTAACTGGAAAAATAAAACCATGCCAGTGACAATACTGTGTAAAACAGCATGATCCGCGTCGCTGAACGCAACGGGATTTTTGCGGCGGCACTATTCATGATAACGACACCATCCTTGCTCTTTATTCTTTATAATATTTATGTTGATTTTTCTGGCAGCATAATAGCCTGATTATTGGTAACTAAACGCGATCTATTACAATTTTTGTGTGTCTGCTCCGGCAATATTAAAAAGAAGAGAAGCTACCTTCATATCTTGTCCGTATGACACCCTGATTGTCAACTGGGCCTAACCAACCGAGAGAGGAACGCAGCGTGTCAGGTAATGCTGGCTTCGGTTGTAAGGATGCCTGCAGTTTATATTGTCCCTGCATGTTTAGTTGCAGCGCAGCTTCACTGTGTAAGCTGGTCGAATCTTGCTGAATATTAGCTTCAAATGCGGTATTTCGGCAGCTCAGTGCTGCGACCGGATTGCCCAATTCTAACTCCCCGGCTGGTGTTTGCAGCAAGGCTTGCTGCCAGTTTAATTGCCCGGTTAATGTCTGGCATTTCAGGCTATTAAACGTCAGTTGCTCGATATTCAGTGTTAATTTGCCATTGGCATCGATTGGTAGCGGTAACGATAACCAGTGCTGTATGGTTTTGGCGGATGTTTTGACTTGCCAGTTATTCAGCGACCAGTCACCGCGCCAGCTTATGGTTCCGTTAGCAATGGCCGTTTCCGGATCTTGCAAAGAGAGTTTGATGGTCGGCATAACTAGCCATAGACGGCTGAACATGACTTCCCATTGCAAATTATGCAGGCGATATTTTTGCCAGCTAATATCGCCAATGCGGCCTTGCCACAATGTTCCGCTGATATTTTGCAACTGCAGACCGGCAGGTAGCGGTAAACGGGGCAGTATCTGCGCTGCAGGGATAAAGGCTAGTAAAAACAGTAAATAACTAACACAAAACAGCAACAGCAGTAGTGGTCTGCGCAACAGAAGATTTTTTATCATCGGGTTATTCTTTATTATTCCGGCCTAATAACAGGCGCTTCACCTGTACTTTCCCAACTAATGTCGGGAGGGACTGCAGCTCTATTTGCTGTGGTGTGATGCCATATTGCTGCTCTAACAGATCCAACCAGTTTACCAGTTGATCAAAACCCACTATATCGAGTTCAACCAGTGCGTTTTCGCCCTGTGGCTGAATACGTTTTAACGCCAGCTGTTGAGTCTGGCTGCTGGCAGTCAGTGCACTGGCTATGTCGATATCTGCGGCGGCATTGATCGGTGCGGTCTGTTTTAGCTGGCGAAGCAAGGGGGCTTGCTGCTGCATCCAGTTTAGCTGTTGTTGCAATTGCTGAACCTGATGCCGGCTTTGCTGCAGATGCTGTTGCAGTGGGGCCCAGCCGCCCCAGTATAACAGGGCGAATAATACGGCTGCGGTGCCGAGCAGCAGAATACGGCGTTCGCGCTCTGCCAGATTTAACCACCACTGTTTCATGATTTGCTCCTTACCACTAACATACCGCGAACCTCACCATCCTGATTTTGCATATTGGTGGTTTCTGTTTCAAAGGCGGTGTCGGCTTTTCCGCGGAATTGTTCCAGCGTCTGGAAATCTTTTGCACTGATCTGTAGCCGGAACTCCTGCTTGCCAGCATCAAACTGCAATTGCTGAAGCTCTAAACCCGAAGTCTGCTGTAGCAACGGCGCTAACAAGGCCAGTTGGCTGAGAAAGCTGTCGGACTGCGGTTTTTGCTGCAGTGCGTCCAGATGTTGTTTCAGCTGCACGCGGGGGTTGATAACCCGTTTTTCTGCCGGAAACAGTTGACGATAGAGGGTGGTCATTTGCTGTTGTAATTGCTGTTGCTGCTGACTCAATGTGCGATATTCCAGGCTTTG
>CALMKU010000219.1 GCA_937866945.1 uncultured Tolumonas sp. | reverse complement strand
TGAGTGAGATTATAGTGGGCCAAATTACCGAATCGCACAAGATCATGAAAATGCGCACATACAGTGTGGGTTTAGCGTTGTTAGTAGCTGGTTTACTCAGTGGTTGCGGCTTGAAAGGGCCGTTATACATGCCACAGCAAAAACCGGCGCAACAGCAGACTGCCCAGCCGCAAAATCAGAACGACAACCACCAGACCCAATCATAAGGAAACGATGGCGCCATGGATTATTTCAATTATCGCGAAGACGGCGAACTGCTGGCGGAACAATGTGCTGTCAGCGAGTTAGTTGCCCAATACGGCACCCCTTTATATATCTACTCTCGTGCCACAATTGAACGTCACTGGAAGGCGTTTGATGCCGCTGCTGGCGACGTGCCGCATCTGATCTGCTACGCGGTCAAGGCCAATGGCAACCTCGCGATCCTGAATCTGCTGGCGCGTCTGGGCTCTGGCTTTGACATCGTTTCTGGTGGTGAACTGGCACGTGTGATCGCCGCCGGTGGTGATGCGAAAAAAGTGGTGTTCTCTGGTGTCGGTAAAACTGAAGCCGAAATGCGTTATGCGCTGGAACAAGACATTCTTTGCTTCAACGTGGAATCAGAGCCGGAGCTGGAGCGCCTGAATCAGGTCGCGGGCAGTATGGGCAAAGTGGCGCGTATTTCGATCCGTATTAACCCGGATATCGATGCTGGTACGCATCCGTATATCTCGACCGGCTTGAAACAGAATAAATTCGGTATTCCGATTGAACGCGCGCCAGAGGTGTATAAATACGCGGCCAGCCTGCCAAACCTCGCCATTCATGGTGTTGATTGTCATATCGGCTCGCAGCTGACTGAAATCGCGCCGTTCCTTGAAGCGGCAGATAAACTGCTGGCGCTGATTGATGAACTGGCGGCCGCGGGTATTAAGATCCAGCATCTGGATGTGGGTGGTGGTCTGGGCGTCAATTACAACGATGAAACCCCACCGCACCCAAGCGAATATGCCACCGCACTGAAACAGAAACTGCAAGATCGTGATCTGACCCTGATGTTTGAACCGGGCCGTGCCATCATGGCGAATGCCGGGATTCTGGCGACCAAAGTTGAATACCTGAAAGCGGGTGAAGATCGTCATTTCGCCATCGTTGATGCGGCGATGAACGACCTGATCCGCCCATCGCTGTACAGTGCCTGGATGAACATCATGCCGGTGAATCGTGCGCTGTCACGGACTGCGCAACGCTATGATGTGGTCGGCCCTATCTGCGAAACCGGTGATTTCCTGGGTAAAGATCGGGAATTGGCCATTGAACCGGGTGATTATCTGGTAGTCCGCTCTGCTGGCGCGTATGGTTTCTCTATGGCCTCTAACTACAACGCCCGTTCCCGTGCTGCAGAAGTGCTGGTGGACGGTGAGCAGCCACATTTGGTGCGTGAGCGTGAACCGCTGGCATCGCTGTGGCAATTTGAACATCTGTTGCCGTAACAGGAGCTTGGCTGCATGTTGATCCAGTTTTCCAAAATGCACGGTCTGGGAAATGACTTTGTGGTAGTGGATGGCGTAACGCAGAAGGTATTTTTTAATGCGGAAACGCTGAAACGCCTCGGTGATCGTCATTTTGGTATCGGTTTTGACCAGTTGTTGCTGGTCGAACCGCCGTATGATCCTGATCTCGACTTCCACTATCGCATTTTTAATGCCGATGGTTCGGAAGTGCAGCAGTGTGGTAACGGCGCGCGCTGTTTTGCCCGCTTTGTCAGTCTGAAAGGGCTGACTAATAAAGATCGCATTGCGGTCAGCACCGTCAGTGGTCGCATCGTGCTGCAACTGGAAGACAACGATCAGGTTACGGTCAACATGGGCGTGCCGGAATTTGAACCGGCGAAAGTGCCGTTTCGGGCACTGAAAGCCGAAAAGCTCTATCTGCTGCGCGTGGCGGAACAAACCGTCATGTGTGGCGTGGTATCGATGGGCAACCCGCACTGTGTGCTGGAAGTGCCAAACGTGAAAACCGCGCCAGTGGAAACGCTCGGACCAAAACTGGAATCGTTTGATCGCTTCCCGGAGCGGATCAATGTTGGTTTTATGGAAGTGGTTTCGGCGAACGAAATCAACCTGCGCGTCTTTGAACGTGGTGCCGGCGAAACACTGGCCTGTGGTACTGGTGCCTGTGCCGCGGTGGTGATCGGTATTCAACAAGAGAAGCTGCAGGGGCGGGTGAAAGTCAATCTGCCCGGCGGCTCGCTGTATATTGCGTGGAATGGCCCCGGTACGCCGGTGTATATGACCGGCCCGGCTGAACATGTGTTTGACGGACAGATCGAGCTATGAGTGTCAACATGGGGGCACTGGAAGCGATGTTGCAGGAAAATCAGGTCGTCGATTTCCTCAAGCAGCATCCGGACTTTTTCCTGCGCCATAAAGCGTTGTTGGATGAGTTAGCCGTGCCCCATGAACAACGTGGTGCGGTGTCGCTGTTCGATCTAAAGCTAGAGCGACAGCGCGAGCGTTTGCAGCAATTGGAACAAGAACGCCAAGAGTTGCTGACCAATGCCAGTCGCAACGAATTCATCTTCCGCGTCTATACCGATATCTATCCGGCGTTGTTCGCCTGTACCTCATTGCGGCAATTGTGGAAGTGTATGCACAACACCTTCCGAGAACGGTTGCGTATTCCGGCCTGCGCCTTGTGGGTCAATCAGGCACGGGTGAAAGCCAAGCGCTTTGATAAACCGTATGAGATGGAATACCCGTTGTTCCAGCGCTTGTGCCTTTATCCGATGGCCGATCAACTGGTCTATTTTGGCCGCGTCAATGACTGCGATCGCGAACTGATTTTCGGTCAGGGCTCGCTGGTGCACTCGATGGCGCTGTTACGGCTGGGCGAATATGGCGAATGGGGTTTTCTGGCCTTTGGTCATGCCAATCCGCAACATTATCAACCGGGCATGGATAGCCTGTTGCTCGAACAGTTAGGCCGTTTTGTCACCTTGTTATTACCGACCTTGGCGCGCTCTTGTGAGTGACTCCCTCACGGCGGTAGTACACACCTATCTGGAATATCTACGTGTTGAGCGCCAGCTCAGTGCGCACACACTGAGTAACTATCAACGCCATTTACAGGCCATGATGGAATGGCTGCAGGAAAAGCAGATCCGCGATTGGCGTGAACTGAATAACCCGCTGGTGCGGCAATGGGCGCACACGCTGCACAAACACAAAGAGACTTCTCCGCGCACCATCAGCACCAAAATGTCGGCGCTGCGCAGCTTTGCTGACTGGCTGGTGATCCGAGGCATTCTGGCGGCCAACCCTGCACGCGGTGTGGCGTTACCGAAACTAGGCCGTCCGTTGCCAAAAAATCTCGATGTTGACCAGATGCATCAGCTGCTCAATATTACCGATGAGCAAGATCCGTTGGCGGTGCGCGATCGGGCGATCATGGAGCTGTTTTATACCTGTGGCATGCGTCTGTCGGAATTGGTCGGCCTCGACCTACAGGATATCCAGCTCGATTCACGGCAAGTGCGGGTGATCGGGAAGGGGAATAAAGAGCGTGTGTTGCCGATTGGTCGCTTGGCGCTGGAGTGGCTGGAGAAATGGCTGCACATTCGTCCTACCTTTGCTATCGAGGGTGAGCAGGCACTGTTTCTCAGCAGCCGGAAGCGTCGGATTACCGCGCGTATGGTTGAGATCCGCTTAGCGCAGTGGGGGCAGAAACAGACGCTCAATAGCCACGTGCATCCGCATAAGTTACGGCACAGTTTTGCGACGCACATGCTGGAATCATCCGGCGATCTGCGTGCCGTGCAAGAGTTGTTGGGCCACGCTAATCTGGCCACTACGCAAGTGTATACCCACCTCGATTTTCAACATCTGGCTGCGGTTTATGACCAGGCGCATCCGCGCTCCAAACGCAAAAAACTCAAGCCGGACGAGGAAGAGTAGTTCGTGTTAACCCAATTTTCTCTCATGGTGCAGGGCACCACCTCCGATGCCGGTAAAAGTACGCTGGTGGCCGGTTTATGTCGCTTACTGAAACGCCAAGGCTGGTCGGTGGCGCCATTTAAATCACAGAACATGGCGCTCAACAGTGCCGTCACGGCCGATGGCGGCGAAATTGGTCGCGCACAGGCGGTGCAGGCACAGGCCTGTGGTATCGAGCCGACCGTGCATATGAATCCGGTGCTGCTGAAACCCAATACCGATATCGGTGCGCAGGTGATCGTGCACGGTAAGGCGCTGGCGGACATGGATGCCTGTGCCTATCACGAATACAAACCGAAGGTGATGGGGGTGGTGATGCACTCGTTCCATCATCTGCAGGCTCATTATCAGGCGGTAATTATTGAAGGGGCAGGCAGCCCGGCGGAGATCAATCTGCGCGACCGCGACATTGCCAATATGGGCTTTGCCGAAGTGGCGGATTGTCCGGTCATCATTATTGCCGATATCGACAAGGGCGGGGTGTTTGCCCATCTGTATGGCACGCTGGCGCTGCTTTCTGAAAGCGAGCAAAACCGCGTGATTGGCTTTGTCATCAATCGCTTCCGTGGTGATATTGCCTTGCTGCAAGGCGGTCTCGACTGGCTGGAGCAGACCACCGGCAAGCCGGTATTGGGTGTGCTGCCTTATCTGCATGGCCTGTATCTGGAACAGGAAGATGCGATTGCGGTGCAGCAAAGCGATCGTGGTAAATTCCGCATTGTGGTGCCCTGTTTCCCACGCATCAGTAATCACACCGACTTTGATGTGCTGCGACTGCACCCCGATGTCGATCTGATCATGGTGCCACCCAATCAGCCACTGCCTGCCGCCGATCTCATTATTCTGCCCGGTTCTAAATCGGTGCAGGGCGATCTGCGTTTCCTGCGCGAACAGGGCTGGGATGCCGCCATTAACCGTCACCTACGCTTCGGCGGCAAGCTGATCGGCATCTGCGGCGGTTATCAGATGCTCGGCGAGATGTTGCATGATCCACTCGGGTTGGAAGGCGCTGCGGGTAGCCTAGCTGGTTTGGGATTATTACCGATCAGCACCACGCTGGCGGCGGAAAAGCAGTTGCGGCAAGTGACTGGTACACTGACGCTGACCAATGAAACAGTGCCTGTGATCGGGTATGAGATTCATGCTGGTGTGACGGAAACGCCTGCTGATGCGTCGCAGCCGATGACGTTACATTGTGATGACGCGGTTATCAGCGATGGCCTGTTCTCCAATGATGGGCTGATTTTCGGCACCTATCTGCATGGTCTGTTCGATGAACCTGTCGCCTGCAATGCGTTATTGCGCTGGGCGGGGTTACAGACCGATAGCGCGCCGGATATGCAGCAACTGCGCGAGCATGGCATCGATCGGCTGGCTGATTGTCTGGCCGATCATCTGAATATGGAACAACTCTTTGCCCTTCTGGCTGAGTGGGAACAACAACATGCAAACTAGAACTTGCCCGGCACTGCTCATCAGTGCGCCATCCAGCCATAGCGGCAAAACCACGGTCACTGCCGCACTGGCGCGTTACTGGACGCAGCAAGGTAAGAAGGTGCGGGTGTTCAAAACTGGGCCGGATTTTCTCGACCCTATGCTGTTGGAACAAGCCTCTGGCGCACCGGTGCATCAGCTTGATCTGTGGATGATGGGCGAGGCGAATTGCCGTCGTCGTCTGGCCGAAGCGGCACAAGACGCCGATCTGATCCTGATTGAAGGGGTGATGGGCTTGTATGATGGCCACACCAGTTCCGCTGATATTGCGCGCTTGTTTAATATTCCCCTGCTGCTGGTGGTCGATGGTTCGGCGATGGCGCAGACATTTGGCGCACTGGTGTATGGGCTGGCGAATTACCAGCCTGATCTGAACGTATTTGGCGTGGTGGCGAATCGCGTTAACAGTGCTGGCCATGCCCGTTATCTGCAGCAAAGCCTGCCGGATGGCATCCATTTTTGTGGTTATATGCCATCGAATGAGGCGATCACCCTGCCGGAGCGGCATTTAGGTTTGGTACAGGCCAATGAGTTGTCTGATCTTGATCAGCGCTTAGATTTAGCCGCCGAACAACTGGCAAGTCACGGCGCATTACACCTGCCGCCTGCCAGTGAATTCAGCTACCCGATCAGCAATAAGGTGTATGGGGAAGGGTTAACTGGCGTGACGATTGCCGTCGCGCGCGATGCCGCATTCAGTTTTATTTACCGCGATAATTTGCAGATCTTGCAGCAGATGGGCGCCCAATTACGCTTTTTCTCGCCCGTTTCCGATCAGGTGATGCCAGAAGCCGATGCGTTATATCTGCCCGGTGGTTACCCGGAGCTTTATCTCGATCAATTGGCGGATAACCAGACCATGCTGCAATCGATCCGCGCGCATGTGCAGGCCGATAAACCCACGGTCGCCGAATGTGGCGGCATGCTCTATCTGCTCAATGGCCTCACTAACAAAGAGGGTCATCGCCGCGATTTGCTCGGCGTATTACCCGGCGAAGCGCTGATGGAACCACGACTTTCGGGTCTCGGTGTGTTATCGGCCTCTTTCCCATTTGGCGAAGTGCGTGGGCATACGTTTCACTATTCCAGCAGCCAAATCCGAGCAGAAAGCACGTTAAACGCGCAGCATCCAGTGCATGGCAAACCAGAAGCGGTTTATCAGCAAGGGCGACTGTTGGCGTCATATGTACATTGGTATTTAGGTGATGAACCGGAAGCCTGTCTGGCGTGGTTTAAGCC
>CALMKU010000218.1 GCA_937866945.1 uncultured Tolumonas sp. | reverse complement strand
TTGTTTCTGAATTCCGTTGGTGCTTCTGAGCTGAGTTTTTCGTTGAGATAGATTAATGACCCGGCCTTAAGCGTTAATTTTTGTATCCCATCTGACTCAGCCAATGTTTTTTTGCTGTGCTCAATAAGTTGTTCCATAACGGCATGATAAGCATTCATGTGGTCGCTATAAACGATAACCTGATTACGATGGCGTAGTTCCGCCAGCGATCCTCGCACTTTCTCAAGTGTTTGGTGCGCTATAGTTAATTTCTTGTCTTTTACTTGTTCGATTGCTTCAGAATAACTTTGTGTCACAGTTTCTAGCGTGGCGGCAAACGCGGGGTCTCGGTCATAAGGTGCAGGCGCTTTAGATACAAATTGTTCAGATATTTTTTTCCATATCTGCTGAGCTTGTTGCACACTATTTAAGGCTTCTTCCTGCGTTCCGTTTCCTGTCTTGAACAATGCAATCCGATAAGGCACATAAGCTTGTTGCATTGCATCAGTAAATGTATCCGCAGCATAGGCAGTAGACAAAACAAGTGATAACGCACTGGCAATCATTAATTTTTGCATAAATTTTCTCAAATTAGATGGGTTAATATTTTTCATCATTGATGTTTACTGTATCTAATCCTGCTCCGTTTAATGGCAGCGTTAGTGTTTCTTCAATTAATATTGAGAACTATTCCAGCTTATCAATGCCAAGATATTTCAGCATGAATCGTTCATACATTGGTTCTGTATCACCGATTTGCATTTTATGCAGGAAATATTTTTCAAATCCGATTTTTGCCAGATGAACCCATTTCCCTTTCTTAAACCAAGCCACATTTCTGGGTGGAATTTGGGGTATGGCGACAAAAGCGGCACCTGTATCACCCATATCAGCTAAACAGATAGCATTCCAGGTCGCCTTACACGTAGGCTGTTGTCCCATTAGTTCTGCTTTAATATTATGCGTGATGGCTCTAACCATCGACTCAATCATATAGCCGGTTTTCGGTACACCAGTAGGGACGGGGGTTTTACTTAGCGGCGGAATCGCGATACAAACACCGGCCGCATAAATTTGTGGGTATTTAGGGTTACGCTGATGATCATCCACTAATACAAATCCACGAGGATTCACTAATCCTTCCACTGCTCGTAAGGGCGCAATTCCGCGGAATGCTGGTAACATCATGGCGTGTTTATATGACAAACTGTGGTGTCGCTTAACATTACCATCTTCATCCAATTCATCGATTTCCATTTTACCATCAATGATTCCGACTGTTTTCGCGTTACAAATCCAGCTGATATCACGTTGTCGTAACTCACTTTCCAACATACCTTTCGAGTCACCGACCCCATTCAAACCAAGGTGACCAATGTAAGGTTCACTGGTAACGAAAGTCATAGGTACTGATTTTCTGATTTTTTTGTCTCTCAGATGTTTATCCAAAATAAAAGCGTATTCATATGCAGGCCCAAAACAGGATGCCCCCGGCATCGCACCGACGATCACATGACCTGGTTCGTTAATAAGTTTATTTACGTTATCCCGGCAATGTTCTGCGTGCGTTAATGTACAAACACTACTAGTTCCACCTGCGTCAGGACCTGCTCCTGCTATTTCATCAAATGCCAATTCAGGGCCGGTGCACAAGACTAAAAAGTCATAATTTAGTTTTTGTCCATCCGTCAGTTCGAGCTGTTGTTGTGCGGCATTCAGACTTTCTAAGCCGGAAGCGATAAACCGGATCGATTTTTTGCTGACATAGGGTTCAATAGGAATTGATGTTTCTTTGCGTTGTCGCCATTCGACGGCAATTCAGGGGTTGGATGGGGTAAACTCAAAATCGGGTTTATTATTGATCAAGATAACTTCGTGCTGTTGACCTAATTCAGCTTTAAGTTCGTAAGCGGCTGACATCCCGCCTAAGCCAGCACCAACTATAATTATTGTTGCCATCTGAGATCTCCGATCCATTGAATCCGAGCCAGATCCACATCATTTGGCTTAGTAACAAGCCTTATTCTCTGGCAGAGTTATCACGTTTAAATAATCCTTCCTATATTCACTTTAGTCCCATTTTTCTAAATATGCTTTCAGCAGGGTAGAACCCGGTCACTGCAATTTTGATCTATCTGCGATTTTTCTTGATTAATAGCGATGGGAAGAGGGGTTTTTCACTAGAACCATCGAATAGATCTAGACTTTCATTAGTTATAGCATATCCAAAGGGATATACTTTAGGCATATCTAATTAAAGGATTTTAGTCATGCGACGTCTTTCGATCCTTCTCATTTTTGCTTCTGTTATTGTTCATGCAGAGACGGTGGTATCAGACACCTTGTCAGTAACGTTATCAGATGTACCGGAATGGTTTGTGATGGACGCCAGAGTCGAGCCGATTGATCAGGGCACGGTATCTGCGCAGACCAGTGGTCGGGTAAGTGCCATTAGCGTCGACGTGAATGATGTGGTGCCAAGCGGTCATCTGTTAGTTGAGATCACTAATACCTCACAAACTGCCGGTCAAGACCAAGCCAAAGCTGCGGTGAAAGCAGCTGAAGTGCGTTATAACGATGCCGAACGGCAACGATTACGACTGGTTGATTTAGTCAAAAAAGGATCCGTTTCCCGCCGCGAATACGACAGTGCCGCCACGGAAGCGCAAGCTGCCGCCAGTGTGTTAAAGCAAGCACGAGCTGAACTGGTTCAAGCTGGCGAAAATCTCGGTTTTACCCGTATTGTCGCCCCGTATGCTGGCATAGTATCCGCCCGTCATGTGTCATTAGGTGAAACCGTTAACCCCGGCCAGCCATTACTCAGTGGCTATGCCTTCGAAAATATGCGGGTGGTAGCATCTCTGCCTGCCCGTTACGTCACCCAGTTAAAAGAGACGACACCGCTACAAATCACCTTTCCTGATGGCCAGGTCATTACGCTGCCACAGCATCAGCTGTATCAGTTCGCTGACCCAACCAGCCACAGTTTTACTTTGCGGGCGAGTCTGCCGAAACAAACCACTCCAATCTGGCGCAATGGCAGCTGGGTGAAATTAGCCATGCCATTAGACACCAAGCCGAAACTGCTGATCCCTGAAAATGCGGTGTTGCGGCAAAACGAATTGTCGGCGGTGTATCTGGCGGGAAAAAACGGTTTTGTGTTACGGCAAGTGCGGTTAGGCCGACACTATGACGGGCAAATCGAGATCCTTTCTGGTTTGAACGCCGGAGAAGTGATTGCCAAAGATGCCTATGCCGTCATCGCTCAACAGGGAGGCCAGTATGCGCCCTGATCTTGGCCTCGCCGGGCGGATCGCCCGTCAGTTCCTGCATTCCCC
>CALMKU010000217.1 GCA_937866945.1 uncultured Tolumonas sp. | reverse complement strand
CCGCCGTCCATTTAAAGATATCGGCACCGTCTCCACCAGTTAGGATGTCATTGCCGAGACCGCCGATGAGGGTATCAGTACCGTCTTCACCATGTATCATGTCATCACCAATCGAACCTGGGATAACATCATCTCCAGAAGTTCCGGCAATATCGAGTAACGCCGTTGTTGTAGTTGTAGCAGAGTCACTACCATCAGCGGTTGTTGACGTAATACTTGATGTAATGGAATTTATTTCATCAACCGTCAGATTATGATCTGTTTTTATTGCCACAGCATCGCTCAATGCAACTGATAAGTAACCATCTGAGTTAACATCGCTAACAAGCACACCATTAGCGTAAAGAGTTGCACCTAAAAGCGACAACTGAGCCTGCCCTATCATTACAGGGCCTAATGTTTCACTACTGTCAGTTAATTCTGCAGCAATATTGAGTGTATAATTGAACGTTAAATTGGTAATAAAACTTACGCTATCAACTTTAAACTCAGCATTGCTATCAGCTGATGTTGCATAGTTTTCAACACGAATAGTATTGAAATACTCATCTGTATTTAATACCAGATGCGTTGGTGCATTATTAGCATTTGGTAAAATAGAGTCAATTAAGACTTCTTTAATCACGACACCATCTCGTAAAAAGACAATCCTGCCATCGTCAACATCTGTCTTATAACTCTTAATATCTATCGCTGCGGTTTTCGTGTAGCCAGCAAACACAATATTACCTGTCGTGGTACCTGCATTTAAATGATTATTGAATGCAGGAGCTGGATAAACAATACCGGGTTGTTCTTCTCCCTTAATCACACTAACAATTAATTCCGGAGCATCTGCAACGGGAGTTACCGTCATCGTCACATTCGCGGTACTGGTACTGCTGGCTCCGTTACCATCTGTGATGGTGTACGTGAAGCTGACCGGGGCCGGCTGGTCGCCGTTGTGTGTGTAGATAAAGCTGCCGTCCCGGTGGATCTCCAGCTCGCCATCGGCCACCGGAACCACGGCCTTGTTGTTGGCATCAAAGACCACGGCACTGCCGTTGATCGCGGTGATGGTCAGGGTCTCGTTATCCAGGTCATAGTCCACGCCGCCGTCATCGTTACCATTGTTGTCGTCGATGATCAGATTGCCACTGACGCTGCTGCCTTCATCCACGGTGTAACTGTTTGCCAGCGCAACCGGGATGTCATTCACTGGCGTCACGCCAATATTCACGATAATGGTATCTGTGCCGCCCTGGCCGTCACTGACGACGGCGGTAAAGCTGTCACTGCCGTTGTAGTTGGCATTCGGGATGTAGGTCCAGCTGCCATCGGTGTTGACCACGACAGTACCGTTGGTGGGATCGGTGCCTTTGCTGAAGGTCAAGGTGTCATTGTCGGCATCGGTCGCCAGCAAGGTGCCGTCTACCGGAGTATCTTCCGGCGTGGTCACATTCATGTCGCTGCCCAGCGGGGCCATCGTCAAGAATAACAACCATGCCTGGCTGCAATGTATCACCCACTTTCAGTTCTTTTAATGAGCCATCCGGCAAACGAACTTTTGCCACGCCATCGATATGAGCAACAGATGAAACTTCAGTGATAGCTTGAGTAGCCATGGTTGTATTCCTTCAAGGTGCAATTAATGCAATTTAACAAATGTTAGCAGTTTATGACGAAATTAATGCTTCATAAATCAGATAGGTAAGGCAGCTAAGTACAGCAATCGTTCAAAAAAATCGAACAAAAAAGGGTGCTTCCGCACCCTTTAGTTTCATATTCCAGCAATAGTTGTTAAATCGCTCGTGCTGGCTGCACAATCCCTTGATATCCATCGACAAATAATTGATTTATCAGATTTACTTGTTCTTCACTTTCTACCCGGGTGACCACTGTAATAGCACCCGCATTATGTGCCGTGCGGCACACTGCAGCCAGAACACTCTGGGCATTTTCATCTTTACTTATAATACTCATATAGCCCTGATCTACTTTCACATATGCAGGAGTTAATTCAGTCAGATACTCCAAAGATTGAAAATGACGGCCAAATTGATCTATGCCCCACATTACCTTGTGTTGCTGGCAGATTTCACTCAATGACTTCACCGCATCACGCTGATGAATAATTGCATTTTCTGGGATTTCGATAGCAAGCCGATTGGTTATTTCATTGTTTTTCAAGAAAAAATCTCTTAGGTATTGCAAGAATGGAGCAGAAGAAATACTGCTAATAGTCAGATTGACCGACATACTCATTCCTGGATTTTCTTGGAGCACAGCAACAGCATGATCCAGTACATATCGATCCAGTTTTTCACCTAATTTAAACATTTCGACAGCGGCCATAAATTGAGCTGCGCTAAACCGCTGCCCTTGATGCCTAATTCCTGTGAAGAGTTCAGCTGGTAATGCTGACTCCCCACTGATCATGGTCACAGGCTGCACTCGGAAATCAAATAAGTTGTGTTTCAACGCACCTAAAATAATTTCTTTCCAAGCTAAACGACCAATCGTATCCGCACTTTCTGCCTGTTCAATTGTCACCGCACCCAGCCGTTCGTTTCGAGCCCGGCGCAACGCATTGTCAGCTTTAGTTAAAAGTACGGATAAATCTTCATCAGGATTTCTGATTGCAACACCAATGACCGACAGTGCTGTATCAGAATCTAATGGATTCACAATAAGATCAGCAATCGCGACATTAAGTACATGTGCCGTATCCAATAATTCATCACTAGTAAGCCCAGGCAACAACACTGCATACTCAGTTGCAGTAATTCGAGCTAAAGCCATCCCCTCAAAAACAGATAACTTGGCACTAAGAATATTAGCAACTTGCTTAACCATTTTATCTCGAGCGGTATAACCGTCTGTACGATATATTTCATCCAGCGAATCAACCGCAATCAACATAACGCCGCCACGACCATGATCCGCGATCCAAGCATTAACCTGGCCGATGAAATATGCACGGTTGCCCAATCCAGATACCGCATCGCGGAATGCTCTTTCTCGCAACAGATCGGCAGCTTCTGCTTCTTCTTTAAATTGCTTTGCCAACTTAATAGTCAGTGTATTAATCGACTGAACAACTTGTCTTAGTTCCAAAGTCTTTGGTAATGGAATTGTTTGATTAAAATGATGTTGTTCAATTTCCACTGCTTGCTTACGGATCCAATCGAGTGGGCGAAGCAAAAATCGCAAAGCTGAAGTTACTAAAATAGATACAACCACAAAGCAGATGATATAAGCCCATAATAAATTGGACATGGCATGCCAGAGCTGGAAATAAGCATCTCCAGGATGCCCTTTAACTTCTAATTTTCCGAGCTGAAGCCAACCTGATGTTAATACTGTTTCGTAGCTTTCACTTTTAAACAAATTCAATTGTGTAAACCAATGCGGAACACCTTCGATATCTGTCTTGTTCAATTTTTCAATCGTTTGTTTAGACGCAAGAAGATCAAGGTGTATTTTTTGGTAATAACCACCATCAAAAGCTGCATTAATTACTGATTCTGCACCAACTTTATCGCTGGCTTCCAAATAGGGTGTTAGAGCTAAGCCAACAGAATTAGCGGTGTTAATAACTGAAATGCGTTGTTGCTCGGCCAGATAATCTCTCGTAGATTGGAACTGTACTGCGTAAGCAATAATTAATAACCCAGCAAAAAGGCATATCACGAAAGCGAGTATTTGCTTATAAAGAGTCATGATTAGTTATCCAAATTTAAAATTGGTCGGTTCATATGCTGAGTGTTGAATCTTTTTTGTAGGTCGGTCCATAAACTCAATCGATCTGAGTTTCCAGCCAACTGGCCTTGACCTTTTGCTTTCATCAACCATAGATGACTACCATTGAAGCTATATATTGGAATTAAGTCAGTTCGTAAATTGGCTGGTTTAATTGTGGGATCAAGGTTATCTAATATTACTGGCATTGATGCTGGTGTTGCATAATTTGCAACTACCATGTGAAACTGATTATAACGAATTGCTTTGACATAGATCAGCCTCATACTTTCATCTGATAATCCCATTTCTCGTAACGTAAAGTACTTAGCAATGCTAAAGTCTTCACAGTCCCCACCACCCGCAGCAAGAAACTCCACCGGAGAAGCCCAGTAATCTGGTTGCCCCCATAACTTAATATCATCAATAAATATTTGCCGATTAAAAAAGCGATTTGTTGCTTCTAATGCTTGCTGCTGATTCCATTTTTCAGCTCGTGCTCGCTGCACAAGCAGCCGCCAATCAATGACTCGACGAGCAGCTCTTGAACCATATTTTTCCTGAACTAAATCAGCTAACTGCCGATCTTTCGCATCAAGCACATCGGCAAGAATAGTTGGATAAATGCCAACAGTTAACAATGCGCCTAATAGTAATAATAAGGCGCATTGAAACCGTCGAAAATTAGCTAATATGGTCGATGACCACATATGTTGCTACTTCTGCCATTCGGCCGGAGCTTTAAAACTCACGCTATCCAACAATTTGCCGGTTGCATTGAGAATCCGATATTCTGAATATAACTCATCATAATCGGTATTCACTGCATTCTGCCGTGCTTCAAACAGTTCGTTTTCTGTATTAAGCACATCCAATAATGAACGCGTACCTAATAAGAACTGTTTACGATAAGCCATTACAGTGTCATAGCTCGCCTGAACATGTTGTTGCATAAAATCTTTTTGCTTCAACAATGCATCTCTCGCATTCCAAGCTAAACCAAGACCTTCTTGAACCTGACGAGCAGCATTCAGTTTAATGTCTTTAGCTTCTCCAATCTGAGAGGCAGTTGCTCGTTTTTGCGCTATATCAGCACCACCATTAGACAAGTTATAACGCACCATTAGCATGACACTGGTGTCATCAACTTTATAACCATCAACACCGCTACTATTTTTATTTAAATTTTTATTCGCTTCTATTGATAATTTTGGATAAAAATTAGCCTTAGATGCTTCATATTGAGCTCGAGTAGCTTCGATATCCTGATCAGCAGACAACAAGGTAGGATGTATTTTTTGCGCAGATGTTACGGCTTCCGATAATGTAGCCGGAATCTTAGTGGTATCCGGTACCGGTTGAGTCAAATCAGTTGGCTGATTGTTGGTCAACACGGAAAAATTCCGTTTCCGCATCCAGCATATTATTTTCTGCAGCGGAAAGATTAGCCTGAGCTCTCGCAACACGACCTTTGATTTGCATATAGTCTGCGGTAGACCCTACACCGGAATCTGTTCTTTTACCGATATCAGCTAAAATTGCCTGATGCGTTGCCAGATTCTCTTGTGACAAACGGAACAACTCTTGTTGGCGTAACACGTTCAAATACACTTCGGTAACACGTAGTGCTGTGTTATTTGCCTGTGCATATAAAGCAAATTTTTGTGCTTGTGCTTCCGCACTCGTTCTATCAACATTACTGCTGGTTGCAAAACCATCAAATAACATTTGCGTTAATGAAATGCCAAATTCCTGTCGGTTTAAATTATGACCATCATCGGCTGTTGAGCTATTACTGTCATAATTATCTTTTCCTATGCCAGCAACTGCGTCAACTTTAGGGAAATAGCCCGCTTTAGCTTGGTCAATTTGATGGGTTCGGGTGACATAGTTGTCATACGCTTGTTTTACTTGCGGGTGATCAAGTAAAGCTTGCGATACTGTTGCATCTAATGATGCTGCGCCTGCGGAACTTGACATAACAGCTACGAATACCGCAAGTGCCGATAATTTACCTACTTTGTCCATGGTGTATCTCCTTTACTATCCTATCGTTCACGCAGTGCAGACTGCTTAGCACGCAAAATGGGTTTCATCAGATATTCGAGAACACTTTTCTTGCCTGTTACGATATCAACACTAGCCATCATCCCAGGAATGATCGGTAAAGGTACCGCCGCACTCCCAAGAAAACTGCGATCTGTCCTGACTCGCACCAGATAAAACGCATTACCTTTATCATCCTGGATTGTATCAGCACTGATATGTTCCAGTTTTCCATGCAATCCACCATAAATGGCGAAATCATAAGCAGAAAATTTCACCATTGCCGTTAAACCAGGGCGTAAAAAAGCAATATCTTTTGGTAAGACCTTTGCTTCTATTAATAGATTGTCTTCAGATGGAACAATTTCAACAATATCCATGCCTGGCTGTACAACACCACCCACCGTATTCACTTTGAGTGTTTTTATGGTGCCATTCACTGGCGATGTGACACTCGTTCTGGATACACGATCTTGCAACCCGACTTGGCCCTCGTTGAGTTGAGAAAGGCGGCTTTGCTTTTCTTCCATCTCTTTTTGAGCATCAACACGAAACTTGAAGGCAACATCTTTACGTTTAAGAATAGCCTCTCTTAGCAAAGAGTTTTGTTTGGGTAACAATAATCTTGCATTTTCTAACTCACCTTGCATATCGTTGAGCTGGCGCTGCATTTTTAATAAGTCAACTTGCGAAACGATCCCTTCTTTTACAAGAGGGCGATTTATCTCCACTTCTCTGCTAGCCAACCCGACGCTTCGACTTAACGTACGGATTTTGTTGTTAATTTCTAGAATTTCATTTTCTTTTTGTTCAATTTGCTGCCCCATAATAACCAGTTGGTTATTTAAATTACTGACATTTTCTTGCAGCGCTCCTTTTTGGCGGGCAACATTTTCTGGGAAAACTTTTTCGTAACCAGCAGGAAAAATAATGGATTGCTCATTAAGTGCCACCTGCTCACGCCAAGGCAATGCACTATCATTAGAAATAGAAAGGCTGGCAATTTCGGCTCGCAGACGAGCGACATCACCTTGCATACTGACTAACTCTTGTTGTTTCTCACGAAAATCGGAACGGAAACGAGTGTCGTCAATACGCAATAATTCTTGCCCTGCTTTCACCATTTGCCCTTCACGAACAAAAATCTCTTTGACGATACCGCCTTCAAGGTTTTGAATAACCTGCAGCTGTTTCGAAGGAATAACTTTTCCTTCACCGCGTGTCACTTCATCTAATTTCGCCCAAGCTGACCATATAGTTGCTACGACAAAGAACAGAAAACAACACCAGAGTAAGATTCTGGCTCGACGCGGGGCGGTGAGCATTACCGCCGCTGAAGCATCATCAATAAGATCCAGCTGTCTTTGATTCAGTTCAGGATTAGGCATCAGCATTCTCCCTTACACGAACCTTGCCTTCTTTTAGCTGTTGTAACACATGGTCTCTCGGGCCATCAGCAACAACCATTCCCTGCTCGATAACAATAATACGATCCACAATATCCAGCATTGATGTACGGTGAGTAATCAAAAGCATCGTCGTTTCTGCAGGTAAACTAGCCAACTCTCGTTTAACCAGACTTTCCGACCGATTATCCATATTCGCAGTTGGTTCATCCAAAATAAGAATAGGCGGGTCGAGCAAAAGAGCTCTGGCTAATGCAATAGATTGTCGCTGGCCACCAGATAAATTACGCCCACCTTCACCGACTTGTCGTTCTAAGCCATTAGGATCATGATTGGTAAACTGACTAACCCCCGCCCGTTGGGCCGCACGTAATATCTGTGCATCGGTTGAGTGAGGATGACCCAGTTGAATATTTTGCCGGATTGAGCCGTAGAACAGCGTAAAATCCTGTGGAACACAGCCAATATTGTCCCGTATCGTGGAGGGATGTAGTTGTGATAATTCAAATCCGTCGAGGCGAACCGAACCAGATAGCGGTTTATAAAGCCCCAAGATTAGTTTCTCTAATGTTGTTTTACCCGCACCAATTCGACCAATAATGGCAATTTTCTCTCCGGCACGGATCCGCACCGTCAAATGTTTTAATGCTGACTGATCAGCTCCCGGATAACTGAACGAGACATCTTCCAGGTCTATCCGTCCGGTTAAATGGTCGTAATCAAGATAATGCTTATCTTCTTCAGTTTCTGAAGGGCTCTGCATTATGTTTTCCAGCAGGAGCAATGCCGATTTAGCCTGATTATAACGTGTTGATAAAACTGATAATTGAATCAAAGGGCCAATGGCCCGCCCCGCCAGCATGACGGCTGCAATCATACCGCCCATTGTTAAATTGCCTTCCGATATCTGATAAACACCCAGCACAATCAAGGCAACTGTTGTCATTTGCTGAACATAATTAGCCAGTCCTGACACCATGTTGGTAATTTTACGCGTCGTAATGCCTGAATTGGCCATATGACTGACGGCTTGTTCCCAACGATGCTGGAACTGACCTTCTGCATTATGAATTTTAACCGACTC
>CALMKU010000216.1 GCA_937866945.1 uncultured Tolumonas sp. | reverse complement strand
CTGTTTTAACGGGCTAACACCAACGCAGTTCCACAGACAACTAATATCGCGCCCAGCCATGCTCCCAGGCTGGGCCGTTGTCGGGTAAAAAGCCAGAGGATCGGCAACAACATGACCGGTGATGTTGATGACAAGATAGCCACCAGTGTCACATTACCGTGCCGCAGGGCAAACAGAAAGATAGTCATGCCTAACACCATCGCCAGCAAACCATTAAGGCAGATGATACCAAACACGCGTAATGTCAGTGGTGATGAGGCCTTACTAAAAGGTACCTGAGCTATCCGCAACCCCGCATGCGCCGCAAACGCAACTAACATACGCACACAGGATGCGGCTATCGGATCAGCGCCTGCTGACATTACGGGTTTTGCAATAATAGTTCCGAGCGACTGACAAAGTGCGGCAATTAATCCCAATGCCAAACTCAGCCATAAGGCACCATGGTTATATTCCAGCTTCTGGGGTTTATTTCCACTGAAAGCGACAGCAATCATCACACCCGCTAACACTAAAGCTGCCCCTGCCCACCCTTGCACAGAAAGATGTTCTTGAAACAGCCAAATACCAAACAAAGCGGAAAATGCGGCATGAGTAGCAAACAATAACCCGGCACGACGTGGACCAACCCGATTCATGCATGCATATAAGCAGGTATCACCAATAAAAATACCGATCAACCCGGACGCTGCCATCATGCCAATTTGCGATAGTGACAGCGTGTAGAAACCACCACTAACAAGACTCATTGCGCCTAACATCAAACTGACACAAGCCATGCGCCAGCGGCTGAAAGCAAACGTTCCCAGATGACGAGCCGGTGTGGCCGATAACAAACTGGCACAGGCCCATAAAAAAGCCGACACCAGTGCCAGCCATTCCAACGACATAAAAACCTCGAATGCCAATAAAACAAACCGGCATACGCCGGTCTGTTGTGAGAATTAAAAACCTAAATCAATCAGAAAAAAGGATCTGATTCATCATGTTTGATTGGGTCCAACTCCCAGCTTAATACCTGGCCCGACATTTGGAGTGCGCCATTTTCGGTATGTAGCTTAATTTTCAGTTTTAAGTTGTTAACAGAGTCTGCATTCCGGAGTGCTTCTTCTTCATCAATGGCGCCTTCACAGAACAATTCAAACAAACATTGGTCGAATGTCTTCATGCCCAAGTTGACCGATTTTTCCATGATCTCTTTAATGTTGCCGAAATCACCTCGGCGGATCATATCTTGAATCGTCGCGGTTCCCAGTAACACTTCAATGGCTGCACGTCGTTTCCCATCTTTTGTTTTAACCAGTCGTTGCGATACAAATGCCTTCAGGTTGTTCCCCAAATCGTTCAGCAATTGCGGGCGACGTTCTTCCGGGAAGAAGTTGATAATACGATCCAATGCCTGATTCGCGTTATTAGCGTGCAGGGTTGAAATAGCCAGATGGCCGGTTTCCGCAAACGCTAAGGCGTGTTCCATCGTTTCACGGTCACGAATTTCCCCGATCAAAATAACATCAGGCGCCTGACGTAAGGTATTTTTCAGGGCTGCATGAAAACTGCGGGTATCCACCCCAACTTCACGCTGATTGATAATGCTCTTTTTGTGTGGGTGAACATATTCGATAGGGTCTTCAATCGTAATGATATGCCCGCTTGTATTGGTATTGCGGTGATCAATCAACGCAGCCAGCGTTGTCGATTTACCCGAACCGGTTGCACCAACAAACAAGACGAGCCCCCGCTTTTCCATGATCACATCCAACAGGATTGGCGGCAGTTTCAATTCTTCAAAAGTAGGAATATCCAACTTAATGTTACGTGCAACGATGGATATCTCATTGCGTTGGCGGAAAATATTGACACGGAAACGCCCTACTTTAGATAGCGAAAGCGCAAGATTCATTTCCAGTTCTTTATCAAAAATAATGCGCTGTTCTTCATCCATGATCCGATTGGCGATCTCGGCGACCTGACCCAACTCCATCGGGTGTTCCTGGATCGGTGTTAACACACCATTAAATTTGATACTGGGCACGGCGCCGGTTGCCAGATATAAGTCTGAACCATTTTCCGTGGCCAGCTTAATCAGCATATCTTCGAATTCCATAGTTCCATCGGCAGCAGACATGCTGTTCTCCTTATAATTACTTCACTGTTATTTATTCTGGTGCATTTTGAGCGTTTATTTAAGTCATCTGCCAGAAATATATAGATAAAAATGCAAAGGCTACATATGTGACCAAAGATACACTCGGAATTCAATAACCTGCTCTATACTTTGGATAGTGTAAAAACTGAGGTCGGAGGTTTGTATGTGGCAATCCATAGCAAAGCAGATCACAGATTGTATGGATACACCGTTTAGTATTGATAAACGGCAATTACTGCTGCACACCCAGGATTCGAACTACTATCAGATCAGTGATCAAAAACTAGGGGAGTCCTACATCGTTCGTATCACGCCTAAGTCAATGGCCACTAAATTCGACATAGTGACACGCAATTTGTCGTTAATGGCTGATTGGCTGGTATCACCAAAAATCGTTTTATATGGCTCAACAGCAGATCAATGTTTTGTTGTTTTTGAAACCTTTGATGTCGAAGAAAGCCCGCCGCTGCCAAATGAATGGAGTGCGCTGGGTAAACACTTTGCCAAAATGCACCGGGAATGTCAGCAAGGCATGTATGGCTGGGAAGAAGACACCTTCATTTATCAGCAAATTCAGCCAAACCGTTGGCAAAAAAACTGGGCCTCTTTTTTTTCTGAGCAACGCATTGGCTGGCAACTGCAACTGCATCAGGAAAAAGGGAAACACCTTTTTAATATTTCAGATATCACCAGTGTGATACATCGCTTGCTGCATCACCATCATCCGGAACCTTGTTTACTCCACGGGCAACTGTTGCCAGATAACATATTGGTGACCAGTGACGGGCTCTTTTTGCCAGATAACGCCTGTTATTGTGGTGATCGGGAATTAGATTTAGCCTGGCTGACCACATTTAGCCCAAATTATGATGATTTTATGCAGGGATACACGGAGGCATGGCCTTTACCTCAAGGGCATCAAAGCAGACAGATTATCTATGCGTTATATCCATTGCTGGTGCAATTACATCAAGATCCTGCGCTGGAAGCCCGGGTTCACCATCATATTGCGCTAATTTTAGCCATCTAACAGGGATAAACTGGCAGGTTGAACTGCTTATGGCTATAGTGTCGGCGTTTATAGTTAACAGAGAATGACCGATGAAACACCTCGCCTATTGCGACAAAATCAGGGAGGTTTACAGCCAAATCGGAAGTGGTGATCAAGGCTATATGCCTGATGCAATCCGTGTTGTTTTAAACACCTTGGATAAAATCGCCAGTAATCCTGATTTGCCTGAAGACATCCGAAATAACGCTGCTTTTGCTGCTGCCAATTTACTTATCAGCGATTACTCTGAAGACGCCTGAAACTCAGGCGCTCTTTTTCCAAAACAGTATAAAGGTCATACCGTGATTCAATATCAGCAGGAAATCCGCCGTCTTGTTCGGCTGGCGTTGCCTATTCTTCTGGCACAGGTCGCACAAACAGCAATGACGCTGGTAGATACCATTATGGCGGGCCGCTACAGCGCCATCGATCTCGCCGCAATATCTGTCGCAAGCAGCTTCTGGTTGCCCATCGTGTTAACTAGTCAGGGCATCATCATGGCGCTGACACCGATCGTGGCACAGCTTAATGGTGCGCAGAAACAGGCTCAGATCCCCACGACGGTAGCACAAGGGTTATGGCTGACACTGCTGGTGTTCATTCCTGCCGGATTTCTGCTTTATTTCAGCCCCCTGCTACTGCATTGGATGGATGTATCGACAGTCATGGCACAGAAAACCACCGATTATCTGCATGCCATGTTACTGGGGTTGCCGGCGTATCTTTTTTATCAGGTGTTACGAAACTATGCCGAAGGGCTGTCACATACCATTCCAGGCATGTGTATCGGTTTTGCCGGGCTGCTACTGAATATTCCCCTCAACTATTTGCTGATTTATGGCGTTTGGGGATTCCCGGAATTAGGTGGTGTAGGCTGTGGTTTCGCCTCTGCCGGGGCGATGTGGTTTATGGCTATAGCTATGACTGTGTATGTACTGAAATCGTCGGCGTATCAGGAATGCCGCCTGTTTCGTCATTTCATCGGCTGGCAGTGGAATAGTATATCCCGCATTTTTAAACTCGGTGCGCCGATTGCACTAGCCTTATTTTGCGAAGTCACCCTGTTTACAGTGGTTGCCCTTTTGTTAGCACCGTTAGGCCCGGAAATTGTTGCCAGTCATCAGGTTGCGCTGAATTATTCCTCGCTGATTTTTATGATCCCCCTATCGTTGGGTTATGCAGTGACCATCCGTGTAGGTCACTCGCTCGGGGAACAGCAACCTCAGCATGCCAAGGTTGCTGTAATTAGCGGTCTCTTGGTTGGCCTTTCCACTACCGTGGTAACAGCAACCGCAACTATCCTGTTACGGACATGGATTGCAACACAATACACCGCAGACCCAACTGTTATTACGTTGGCTGCTCACTTGATCATTTTTGCTGCTGTCTATCAGTTTTCAGACACTATCCAAGCTATCTCTTCCGGTGCATTGCGTGGATTCAAAGATACGCGGATCATTTTTATGATCACGTTTATTTCCTACTGGATAATTGGTATTCCGGTTGGCACAGTGCTGGGATTAACCGATTGGGTGACGCCTCGCATGGGGCCGCAGGGTTTTTGGTTAGGTATCATTCTTGGGCTAACTACGGCAGCCATGATGCTGGCACTGCGGTTACGTAAAACATTACGGAAAAGCCTGCAACAGCAACCAGCCTAAGAAAAACGGCGAACGGAAAGTGAGAGATAAGTCACCGTTCGCCACACTGAAACCGGTTTCAGCTTTACAGTCAGAATCAATCCCCCTAACGTTCGAAAATAATTTTTTTCCTATTTTTCAGAGAGCAGCAGATGCAGAAAAAAGCGGTTATTTTCGATATGGATGGTGTATTGATCGACTCAGAGCCATTCTGGCAACAAGCACAAATCGATGTGCTGAAAGAGCTGGGAGTCGAAATTACTGTTGAAGAATGCGAACAAACCATGGGCCTGCGTATCGATGCCCTTGTCGCGCACTGGTATGCTAAGCACCGCTGGGAAGGCCCGAGTATTGAAGAAACAGCCAGCACTATTGTCGGTCGCGTAGCAAGCCATGTTATGTTGTCAGGTGTCGCGAAAGAAGGCGTTCTGGATGCATTGAATATTATTGCAGATCAGGGACTAGCCATCGGTTTGGCAACCTCCTCCCCGATGGCACTGGTTAATGCCGTTTTAGCTCGCCTGGAAATTGGTCA
>CALMKU010000215.1 GCA_937866945.1 uncultured Tolumonas sp. | reverse complement strand
GAGTTTGCTTGCAATAACTTGCCAAAGGGGAGGGCGGGAAATAAAACCATCAATCATTAATTGTGTTTCACCATCATCAAATAGAAGTGATGTGGTGCCAAGGAAAGTGATCTTTACTGTGTTATCGCGCAGGGGGGCGCTGTCATGGTGGTAATACGATTGGTAGTTATCGATGTCATCATTAGGTTGTAACAAAAACCACAACAGGGCAATTATCATCAGGATAAGGCTGGTGATCGTGAGTGATATCTTGCCGAAGGAGCAATGCAACATGCGGTCTCCTGATCCAAAGCTTGTGGGGGATCAAGTAGAGCGACCCACTTTATATAGCATGGCACAGCCGCAAGTATTGAGAGCGCAAAAATACAGCGTCGCAGGCGATAGATTAAGAATGAAATAACAGATCATTGGGCAGGAAAAACACGGAGAAGTTTGCTTGCCATAACCGCTTTACGAAACATGAATGGCAAGCAAAACAGACGGCTTATTCGAAGGTTTCTGATTGCTCGCCCGGACGAAGTTTTAGCTGAACACCTTTTAAGAAATTGCGTAAGATCTGGTCTTTACATTCACGGTAATGCTTATGGTCTGGTTTACGGAAGAAGGCGCTCAGCTCATGTTTACTGATGCGTAAATCAGCCAGATCCATGAGGGCTAAGATGTCATCATCTTTCAGATCTAATGCGATCTTCAGTTTTCGAAAGATAATGTTATTGGTCAACGATTGCTCTGGCGCTGGTTGTGCGCCTTCTTTTTTACCGCGTTTTTCGTTGATTAAACCATTCAGAAACAATGCAAAGGTAGCGTCATTGCAAGATTGATAATCAGGATCAGAATCGTTTTTTAACCAGCTGCTGACCTGCACGCGGGTTACCTTGTGATCAGCTAAGCCAAAGATGGCAACCATTTTGGCATCGTTAAAATCGAAGGCATAGCGGAGGCGGCGCATAATATCATTATTGGTCACAAACATATCCTGATTTGAGCTGCAGTAGTGTCACCGTGACCCACTGCTAAAATGTCCGGGAATTTTAACAGATATTATTGTGGCCGCTGTCAGTAAGATGGATGTTTTTTTGTAAGCAGCCGGATGGGGCCATCCGGCTTTGAATTTACGCTTATGCTTTTTTCACAAATTCGGTTTTCAGCTGCATCGCACCGATACCATCGATTTTGCAGTCGATGTCATGATCACCGTCGATCAGGCGGATATTTTTTACTTTAGTGCCGATCTTAACCACTAACGACGAGCCTTTCACCTTCAGATCTTTAATGACGGTTACGGTGTCACCATCTTTCAGTTCATTGCCATGGGCATCACGGAACACTTTGGTTTCTTCTACACTTTCGGCGGCATCTTTAGACCATTCGTGCGCACACTCAGGGCAGATAATCATGCTGCCATCTTCATATGTGTATTCGGAGTTACATTTTGGGCACGGAGGTAAACTGCTCATGGGGCACCTTTGCTGATTAATTGACTTGTTGAAAGGCGAGTATTTACCGCCATTATGAGTTTTTGAGTCACATGCTATGTGCATGTTTGCTCAAAGGGGCGACATAATAGCGCCTGTTTTCGTCCGGTTGTACTCAAAATATGGTGTTAGTACGGAAAATAAGCAAAAAAGTGTCGGAGCATAGTGTCGATTGGTGCAGATAATGAGTTTAAACAGATAAACCATATTCTTTTCGTTCGGTCAGACATTCGTGTTCTGCCATTTCAAAATCTCTGCAAATAGCCGGGCGATGTTCGTAAATCGTGCACATTAATGTTTCACGATCGAGTGCTGCACACCAGCCATCATCAAGCCGAGCCATCACTTCACCGCCCCAGGCATCGATATCAATTAAATGCTCCGGAACTCCGGTATCCGAGATCAGCATGACCTCTAAACGACAACAACAGGCCTGACAATTGGCACAGGTAACTTCAGGTGTATTTACATTAGTTATTTCGATAGACATAAATCTCTACGTGAGTGAGGTGACTAATCAGACAGTCATGAGCTGATAGTGTATATGTATTAGCGCGTGGGTTATGAATTTCCTTTGGTGGTTATTCCTGTCTCGTTCCCACGCAGATAGATGGGAACGAGTTGGCATTGAAAAAAGGAATGGAAAATCAGCGTTCCAGCGCGGAACAGAACCAAAGTTTGTTGCCTTCACTATCCAGAAAGCTGCCGACATAGAAGCTGGAATCGTACACTTCTATGGGATCGGCGAGCGTTACCCCGCGTGATTGCAGAAATGCTTCTGTATCAGGCGCGTAGTCGCAGGCAAAGGTGAGCCTTGGGTTGGGCTCCGACGTGGGGATGCCATACCAGTTATCGTTCATGTTTTTCAACATTAAGGTGGTTTGTCCCAGTGAATATCCAACTAAGACGTCCGCTTCATAAGCTGGCGGAAGGCCGAGCGTTTCACCGTAAAACTTTTCCGCTCTATTTTGGTCTGCGACAGCCAGCGCAATAACTTTAACGTACTGCAAACCAAGCGAAAGTGTTGCCATATCATTTCTCCTTAGAGAACTTGCATAAGCATATTAAGTATAATTCTTATTATCATTTGTGGGTTAAAAATTAATGCGCAGTATGAACAAGATTGCTCGAAGAGAAAGGTGAACGGACTCTTTGGGTTTGATACATCCCATTGTCTACATAACGGCTCAATGTCACGGTATAAATTTGTCAAAGGTCTAGCTGTTAATTTTTACAAAATCAATATAAAACAAATTAAATCATATACTTATTATTTTTAAATGAAACCTGACAAGTAACAACAGCATAGCGATAGAAAAAGTTATAGTAATATTAAATTACTGTTTTTATATACATGAACATATTGAATGCAGAAACCATCCTCCCC
>CALMKU010000214.1 GCA_937866945.1 uncultured Tolumonas sp. | reverse complement strand
AGCGTCTGGGTTATCACCGAATTGCTGTTATCGGTACCGAATAAGGACAAACTGGACTGATTTTCCTCACGCATACGCGAGGTCATATCATTAAATGGCTGGATCAGCCCTTCAATGTTGTGTTGTATCAGATCGGACGCAACCTGAATTTGTTGCTCCCATGCCGCCATCACGCGACTTAATACACCAAGTTGCGGTTTTTTTAGTGAAACCTCATCCAGGGGTAACGGGTCAATTTTGTCTTCGGGAGGTAAGATTTTTTTGCGCTGCTGATTGAGCACCAGAAGTTGAAGGACAAGACTTACAGCCAGAAATACATAGCCGATTTCAGGAAAACCGAAAGCGAATAAAGAATAAAATAGTCCCAATTAGGGTAAAACCCCAAGCAATCCAAGGCATTCGATACTCCCGTACTCTTAGAATTATGATGTTTCAGTATTTAAGAGTAGTTAACGGAAGAATTGTTGCCAGTCTATGTAAAGAAAAAAGATTTATATGAGTACAAATTAATATACGGCGGGGGAGTGCAGAATAACCGCAAACCAGACAGTTTGCGGTTATCAAAACAGAGAGTAAATTAAGACTGTAAGTCGTCCATGACCGCGCTGATTTTGTGGATCGCGAGATCAGCACCTTCGTGTTCGTCTTCTTGTGACAGACGCAGGCCAACCACTTTTTTCATCGTGCCATAGACCAGCAATGCGCCAGCAACGGCAATCACAATACCTAACAGAGTACCTGACAGCTGTGACATGAAGGAAACGCCACCAATGCCACCTAACGCGGTGCTACCAAAAATACCGGCCGCAATACCACCCCAGGCACCACACAGACCGTGCAGTGGCCAGACCCCTAACACGTCATCGATTTTTGGACGACGTTGCAGCAGTGTGAATACGGTGATGAAGATAGCACCAGCAATACCACCGACCACCAGTGCACCGATTGGATGCATCAAATCAGAACCGGCACAAACGGCTACTAAGCCAGCTAATGGACCGTTATGAATAAAGCCAGGGTCGTTTTTACCTAACAGCATCGCCACTAATGTGCCACCCACCATGGCCATCAAGGAGTTAACCGCCACTAAGCCGCTAATACCGCTCAGTTTCTGAGCTGACATCACGTTAAAGCCAAACCAGCCGACAATCAGGATCCAAGAGCCGAGCGCCAGCATTGGAATATTGGATGGTGCAAAACTGAAAATCTGATGGCCACGAACACGGCCACGGCGGGTGCCTAATAAAATCAGCGCCACCAAACCAATCCAGCCACCCACCGCATGCACTACGACGGAACCGGCAAAGTCATGAAACGGTGCACCGAATTGAGTAGTGAACCATTCCTGAATGCCAAAGCGACCATTCCAGGCGATACCTTCAAAGAACGGATAAACAAAACCTACGATCAAGAAGGAGCAACACAGCATCGGGTAAAAACGTGCTCGTTCAGCAATACCGCCGCTGACAATCGCAGGAATGGCTGCAGCAAAGGTCAGCAGGAAGAAGAAACGTGTTAGCTCTAACCCGTTTTGGGTCATCAGTGTGCTGGCACTACTGAGAAAGCTTTTGTCATACGCCAGATAGTAACCGATGAAGAAATAGGCAATGGTCGAGATACCGAAATCGGTAATGATCTTGACCAGCGCATTAACCTGATTTTTACTTCGGACCGTACCCAGTTCCAAAAAAGCAAAACCGGCATGCATGGCCAGCACCATGACTGCACCCAGCAGCAAAAATAGTGTATCGGCACCTGTCGTCAGGCTTGCGATTGCGTTTGTGTTTTCCACCAACATCTTCCTTCGTCATATCATTTGTCGCCCTGTTTCTGTGCTTTACAGTGCGGCGATGTTCTTTTTTGAGTCTTTTTTGACTCAATTTTGTGCTATTCCCTATGTTGGGGCGCTGAGATGATTCACGAAATGTGCCAAACTGATTCACGTTTTTAATTTGGCTTAAAAAACAATAGCTTCTTAGTGGTTATTACAAGAAGTAAGTAGATAAACCAAACAGAATTAACCATTTTGGTGCTATTTTGCACAAAAATAAGGCAATTGGACTTTGAAAGGAAAACAGTCCTGCTGCAACGCAGCAGGACGGAAGGGTTAGGATAAACTTAAGCGGTAATACTCTGCGGCTTTTTCAAACAGACGCTGGTGCTCCATGATGCCTGCTAACGCGCGTTGGTCTGCGGCTGTTGGCTGTAGTGAAACACTGCGCTCCAGATAGCCCTGCGCTAAAACATACTGTTGCTGCTGATAATAAATATGACCCAACGCAGACAGTAATGCCGGTGATTGCGGATGCTGTTTCAGCTGCTGTAACAATGCTTTCAGTAATACAGAGTAATCTTTTAACTGTAAGCGGGCACAACGCTGCCACAGCGCGTCATCGGCTTGTTTGCGCAACAACGGTGCCAGCAGCTCAAAGGCCGACTGATGATGTTGTTGCTGGATCAGGGTATCAATCAGCAGCAGTTGTAAGCTTGGTGTATGCCGAACGGCGCGCGGTTGCTGTTGCCAGAATGCCAGCAGTGCCGTTTCATCCTGCTCTTGTAATATCTGGCTAAACTGCGCCTGATAGCATTGTGTTTGTGCGGTGCTGTAATCACTGTCGTTGAGCAAATTTTGTTTACGCAGTGACGGCAGTAATTCCAGTTCTGCCTGCCAGGCATGTTGTGCCTGATAGACCGCGCGCAGCCGTTGCAGGATCTGCGGGTGTTGCGGCCAGCGCTGGCGTAACTGTTCCAGCAAATCACGGCTTTGTTGCCATTCCCCCTGATCTTGCAGCAGGCGGGCTTGTGTCAGTTGGATGGCCAGTTGTGCTTGTGGATCAGACTCTTCGGCTTTTTGCAGGTATTCATCGCGTTTTTGAAACTCGCCCTGCGCATGGGCCGCTTCGGCCGCCGAGAGGTAATTCAGTAACGGCAGCTCGCTTTGGCCGACACCGCGCAGCATCAGGTGTTCTGCTCGCTGATATTCGCCTTCTACCAAGGCTGCCATGCCTTTGTGGGTCTGACGTTGCGCTTTGGCATAACGGCGATGGCTCCACCAGCCACGTAAACCGCGGCGTACGCTAAACAAGCGACTCAAAATATGTTCAGTCAGCAGCAGTAAGAAATAGAACACTACCGCAATCACTGCTGCAGTAACCACACTCATTTCAATCGTGTAATCGGCGACGGAAATCAGTACATATCCCTGATGATCGGCCAGTTGTGGGCCAAATAACAGCGCCGCGGCCAGAATCACCAGTAAGACTATCAGACGGATCATCCTATCTCTCCTTAGCGTGCAGCCGGAATGGTTTGCCAGCGTTCACTGAGCGTTTTTTCCAGCAGCGGCTGTACCGCAAACGTTTGTGGATAGTGCGCGGTGATATCGGCTTCCTGCAGTACGGCCAGCTCTTTTTGCATGAACTGGGTGGCACTGTCATTTGGCTCATAATAATCGTTCAGCCAGCTTTGCGCTTTTTGCAGATGATTACGGAAATTGGCCTGTTCCTGACGCAATAAACTCAGTTGTGCCAGTTGCAGTTGCAGGCGCAGATTTTCCTGCAGATAGGCGGATTGCTCTGGTGATAACAGTGCTTCCACATCACTACTGCGTCGGCGAATGGTCACAAAGTGTTCGGCAAACTGTTTGGCACTTTTTTCCAGATTGCTTTGCCAGTCACTCAGTTGGTCACTGACTTCATTATCCACCGGATCATTTTCCAGCTTCGGTGCCAGTCCTTTGATTTTTAACTGGTCGATATTATCCAGCAGTGTGCCGACTCGCAGCGATAAGCCTTCCCGATCGACTTCAGGGGCGGATTTTACGGCGGCGATATCGTCAGCCAAGGCTTTACGCAACGGGATCAAAGATGGATCGGATATTGCCTGAATACGGCTGTCAGCATCGATCAATAAGGCGCTGGCAGTGGTCAGATCCTGTTCCAGCCATAATTTACGGCCCGCCATGCGTACCAGGTAACTGGCTTCCGCTAGCATCCAGTCATTCGGGCGTTGATGCTCTTTTTCCAGCCATTTTTGTTCTAATTCACGCTGGCGGCCATCCAGTTTCAACTGTTGTTCGCCGAAGTTGGCCAATGCATCTTTGATCGTTTGTTGTCCGGCCAGAATGGGCGATTGTTCGCTGCGGAATTGCTGTAATTCGCCACGTAATGCGGTTAATTCCTGCACTGATTGCTGTTGTTGCTGATAAACATAGAAACTGAAACCGCCGATGCCGGCCATCAGTATGAGCAACAGGCCGATGGCCGTTTTTGATGAACTGCGGCGTCTTACGGTGTGATGTTTTGGCTCCTGCCCGGTAGGTGGCAGTGATGATTCCTGCGCTTCACTCATGTGTTGTATCCTCTGGATTATTCTGTAATGCAGCCACCACAGCTTCATGCTGTACGCCCGACATAATAGTCACTCTGTTGAAGCCAGCCTGGTGAATTTCATCCGCCGTGCGCTGGCTTGGTACAAACCAGTGTTGTGAGGCTAACCAGTCATTTGCCGTTTCAGGTAACAGTCGTATTAATTGCCGGAATAATTTGCTGCTGCTGATAATAACACTGTCGACACCGGCTGCCTGCCATTCCTGTAATAAAGGGGCGCCATCTGTATGCAGATAGTGACGACGATAACATTCAACATAAGAAACTTGCGCGCCCAATTTACTTAAAACATCGGCCAATAATTCACGGCCACCGTTACCACGCAAGATCAATACGTTTTTCCCTGTGGCAGATTGCAGTTCGGGTAACGCTAATAAACCTTCACTACGGGCATCGGTCGGGCTGATGACCTTAAGCCCCTGCTGCTGCCATTGTGCGGCAGTGGTGGCACCGACGGCGAGATAAATGCAGTGTTTCGGCCAGCTGAGTTGCTGTGAGGCCAGTTGTGCGCTGGCATATTGCACCGCCGCCACGCTGATCGAGATGACGATATCGGCTTGCGACAAACGATCGCTCAGGGCGCCGAGCTCGCTGCCCGGTAAATAACTCAGTAGGGGGCAGACGACAGGGGTGTGACCCTGCCGGCGCAACAACGCCGCCAGTTCATCGGCCGCCGGTTGCGGGCGCAGGATCAGGGGGGTCATGCGTTATACACTGCATGCAATATGGCGTCTGCACCTTGGGCTAACAGCTGTTCGGCCAGTAGTTCGCCTAAAGCTTCAGCCTGCGCTTTCGGGCCAGAAACATCACCGCGAATAATATGTTGACCATCCAGCGCACCAACTAAACCGCGTAACCAGATATGGTCATCTTCCATTACGGCATATGCGCCGATCGGCACCTGACAACCACCCTGTAGTTTGCGGTTCATGGCCCGTTCAGCCATCACGCAATAACGCGTCAAGGCATGTTCCAAGGGGGCTAACAATGCTTGCGTTTGCACATCATCGAGGCGACATTCAATGCCGACTGCGCCTTGTCCGTTGGCGGGCAGGCTGAGTTCCGGTGGCAATAACGAACGGATACGGTCGGCTTTCTCTAACCGACGTAAACCGGCCGCCGCCAGAATGATGGCATCGTAGTCACCAGCATCGAGTTTTGCCAAACGAGAATTTACATTGCCACGCAGATCGTGAATTTGCAGGTCCGGGCGCTGGGCGCGTAACTGACACTGCCGGCGCAGGCTGGAGGTACCCACGATGGCGCCCTGTGGTAATTCATAGATATTGGCATAGCGGGTGCTGACAAAGGCATCGTGCGGATCGTCGCGTTCACAGATCACCGCCAGACCCAACCCCGCCGGAAAATCTACCGGCACATCTTTCATCGAATGCACTGCAATATCAGCGCGGTTTTCCAGCATTGCTTGTTCTAATTCTTTGACAAACAAACCTTTACCACCAATTTTGGCCAGTGGTGTATCGAGAATTTTGTCACCTTGTGTACTCATCGGTACCAGTGTGACTTGTAAGCCGGGGTGGTGCAATTCCAGTTGTTGTTTAACGAAGTTGGCCTGCCACAAGGCCAGCGGACTTTTTCGGGTGGCGATACGCAATTCGGTCATAACAGTTTGTGCCAATAGGTTTTCATTGATAGTAGCATGGCTGATAACACTGGTTGAACCGTGAGCATCACATCGCACCATTGCGGGGAGGTTTACCGCGCTGTTAGCTGTGCTAACATGGGGAGATTACACCCGCCTTGCCGGCGAAGTGTCCAATATTGATCAACTAAGGCCAAACGGTTGTTTAAACAGTTTGAGTTGCTGATTGCCCGCGCGGATGCCATCAATCAAATCAAGATGGAACGGGCGCAGGAAGCAATGAACGAAGCAGGCCGACGCATGCTCTCCATGCTGCCGGTTTTGCTGCATTATCATCATCCACACCTTCCGGGTTATATCTCGGGTGAGGTGCCCTGTGGTATTGCCAATTTTCAGCCTGACGCTGCGCAACGCAAATTCCTGTTTACCCAATGCGGCCACACCGCTGAACCTGAAGTGACCGGATCTTGTTTATCTGCCGTGTACACCATGGGCAGCACCTCTTCGATTGGTCAAAGCATCAGTTCTGATCTCGATATCTGGGTTTGTCATAACCCTGAGCTATCGCCAGAGCGACTGGCGCTGTTAGAGCAAAAATGTCAGCTGATTTCCTGTCTGGCAGAACAGCACGGCGTGGAAATGAACTTTTTCCTGATCCCGGAAAATAAATTTCGGGTCGGCAATCGCGCGCAAGTGGGTTTGGATAACTGCGGCAGTGCCCAACATTTGCTGTTGCTGGAAGAGTTTTACCGCAGTGCCACCCGCGTGGCGGGTAAACGCCTGTTATGGCCGTTAATCCCGGTGGAACGGGAAGATGAATACGATGCTCTGGCATCGGCGTTATTCAGCACCGGCATGATCTCTGAAGAGGACTGGCTTGATCTGGGTGGTGTCAGCCATATTCCGGCGGAAGAGTATTTCGGCTCTGCGTTGTGGCTACTTTATAAAGGGCTGGATTCGCCGTACAAGGCGGTATTAAAAATTCTGGTGATGGAAGCCTATTCTTCCGAGTTTCCGCACACTGAACTGCTGGCCGTACAGGCCAAACGCTGGTTCCAGCAAAATGATGATTTTGGTTTATCGCTCGATGCCTATTTCCTGATGTTGGACAAGGTCACCGACTATCTGACCAAATTGGGAGACACCAAACGACTCGATCTGGCGCGACGCTGTTTTTATCTGAAGATCTGCGATGCGCTGAGTCGCAATGAACCGCCACAACACGGTCGCTGGCGGCGGGAGTTGTTAGTGAAACTGGTGCGGCAGTGGGGTTGGAATCAGACCATTCTGCAGCAGCTCGACAGCCACGCGCAGTGGAAGGTTGAGCAGGTTAAAGTTGCTTACGAAGAGCTGTTAAGCGCACTGATGCAAAGTTACAGCAAACTGATCCAGTTTGCGCGGCGCAATAACATCAGTGAATCCATCAACCCGGAAGACATCGGTATTTTGTCACGCAAACTCTACACCGCGTTTGAAGCGTTACCGGGTAAAGTACAACGTATTAACCTAAAAATCGCACCGGATCTACGTGAGTCGAATTTAAGCCTGATCCAAGTGCCGCCGGGGCATCTGAATCGTCAGGGCTGGTATCTGTATAAACACTCGCTGAATCCGCATGACATCATTGGTCGCGCACCGCTGGAATACAACGGTTATCTCTCTAAGCTGGTGGCCTGGGCCTATTTTAATGGTCTGCTAGTGGCGGACACAGAAGTAGAATTGCGCCAGATGGGTTCAGATATTACTCATTCATCATTACAGCAATTCTGTCAGGATCTGGCGGATATCTTCCCGGTGGAATTACCACCCGCGGGCAATCTGGCGCTGAGCCGTCCGTGTGAGATCCGGCATCTGGGCATTTTTATCAATCTGGAGCGCGATCCAACCTCCGATTGGCCGGAAGACATGCCACCCGTGCTGGCGCATGGCGAAGATATGCTCTGCTTTGGTTTGCGCCAGGAGTGTCTGATTGGCACCATTGATCTGGTCTATCGTAACTCGTGGAATGAAGTACGAACCCTGCATTTCAATGGGTTAGATGCCGTCGTTGAAGCGCTGAGTACCATCTTAAGCAAGATGCATCAGGATGCGGCGGCACCGGATGCCATCGACGTGTTCTGTTACAGCCAGTATTACCGTGATGATATCCGTCAGCAATTTACCGAATTGGTGAACGCTTGTATTTCACTGCGTCTGGCATTGGATAAACAACGCATGGTGAAATTACTGTCGGTGGGTGAGCATCGTTATGCTTTGTTCCTCGAACGTCGTGGTGTTTCTGTGCGGGAGTTGAGCAGTGCAATCGATTTCTACCGGCAGGTGTCGGATAACAAGTTGGAGCGTCAAACTGCCGAACCAGATAACGGCCTGCATGTGCCGCCGATTGTTGATGCGTATGCCAGTGAAGGCTTGATCCAGTATTTCTTTGAGGATAATGACAACGGTTTTAACGTCTATATTCTGGATGAAAATAACAAGGTTGAGATCTACCACGAATACGCCGGTAGCAAAGAAGATCTGGTACAAAACGTCAATCGTTACTACACCATGACGCATCAGCGTTTTGATTTCACCGAACAGGTGATCAATTTCAATTTACCGCAATTTTATGAGCTGGTGGCCAAGGCAGATACACTGCAGGTGATGCCATATCGCTCGATCATGCGGGAAATGCCGCAACAAGCTTCAGGCTAACGCAACATAAAGCTAAGAAACGGCTCCTAAATCAGAGCCGTTTCTTTTGTTGGCTCACTCGTCCACTTTTCTATCGGTGTGGCCGAGATCGCGTTCCGGGGCGATCTGATCGCGCACCCGCTGTTTCAGCACTTTGACATCGGGAAAACCACCGTCGGTTTTACGCTCCCAAATCGTGACACCATTGACCAGAATTTCAAAATGACCGCCGGTATCCGGGTGCAGATTCACGCTACCCAGTTCTTCACTAAAGGTATGCAACAACTCTTGTGCCATCCAACTGGCGCGCAACATCCAGTTACACTGGCGGCAGTAGTAAATATCGATGATCGGTTTATCCATGATGATTAACCTAAGGTGACTGTTTCGCCGGATTGTTTGCTGCAGGCATCACTGAGCAGTGCCATCAGTTCACGACCGCCACGATTCTCGATCCATTGCCCATCTTTCCAGTCAAAGTGATAGCCGTTTTCACGGGTGGCGACCCAGATCTGATGCAGCGGTTCTTGTTTGTTGATGATGATTTTGCTGCCGTTGACAAAGCTCAGCGTGACCACGCCACTATTGAGTTCACAATCGATGTCGGCATCGCAATTATCCATAGCTTCTTCAATAACCTGATAGCGCTCTTCTACCAGCGCGTGAAATTCACTGTCTTTCATTACGGCTTGTCCTATTTGCATTTACTGCGATGAGTGAGATTATAGTGGGCCAAATTACCGAATCGCACAAGATCATGAAAATGCG
>CALMKU010000213.1 GCA_937866945.1 uncultured Tolumonas sp. | reverse complement strand
AACGGTATTACCGGTATTGCCGTGGGTATGGCGACGGATATTCCGCCGCACAACGTGCGAGAAGTGGCACAGGCTTGTATCACGCTGCTTGATCGCCCGGATGCGAGCATGGCCGATCTGTTGGAACATGTGCAGGGGCCGGATTATCCGACGAAGGCCGAGATCATCACCCCGCGTGCCGAGATCCGTAAGATTTATGAAACCGGTAAAGGGTCGATCCGGGCGCGTGCGGTGTATCATATGGAAGATGGCGATATCGTCATTACCGCACTGCCGCATCAGACTTCCGGTGCCCGCGTGATTGAGCAGATCGCCGCGCAGATGCAGGCCAAGAAATTGCCGATGGTCAGTGATTTGCGTGATGAATCGGATCATGAAAATCCGACCCGTCTGGTCATTATTCCACGCTCCAACCGCATCGATGTTGAACAGTTGATGCAGCACCTGTTTGCCAGCACCGATCTGGAAAAAAGCTATCGTATCAATATGAATATGCTGGGCATGGATCACCGTCCGCAGGTGAAAAACCTGATGACGATCCTGACCGAATGGCTGGCGTTTCGTCGTGAAACAGTGCGTCGCCGGCTGCAATTCCGCTTGGATAAAGTGCTGAACCGTCTGCATATCCTGGATGGTTTGTTGATTGCGTATCTCAATATTGATGAAGTGATCGCGATCATCCGTAATGAAGATGAGCCGAAAAAGGAGCTGATGCGTCGTTTTGGCTTATCTGAGATCCAGGCGGATGCAATTTTAGATTTGAAACTGCGTCATCTGGCGAAGCTGGAAGAGTTTAAGATCCGCGGTGAGCAAGATGAGTTAGCTAAAGAGCGCGATCAGTTACAGTCATTGCTGGGCTCAGAGCGCAAACTGGGTAATCTGCTGAAGAAAGAGATTCAAGCTGATGCGGAAAAGTATGGCGATGATCGTCGCTCACCTTTGGTGGAGCGTCAGGAAGCTAAACAGCTGACTGAAAAAGAGCTGACGCCAAGCGAACTGGTGACTGTGGTGGTCTCGGAAATGGGCTGGGTACGTGCTGCGAAAGGGCATGACGTTGATGTGCAAGGGTTAAGTTATAAAGCCGGTGATGGTTATCTGGTTAGTGCGCAAGGGCGTAGTAACCAGCAAGCGGTGTTTATGAGTAACTTAGGGCGTACCTATTCGCTGGAAGCGCATACCTTGCCATCGGCTCGTGGTCAGGGCGAACCGTTAACCGGCAAACTCAGCTTTGCGACCGGCGAACAGACGCGTTATGTCATGTTAGGCAATGAAGATGATCGTTATTTGGTTGCTTCCGATGCTGGTTACGGTTTCCTGTGTACTTATAACGATTTGGTCAGTAAAAACAAAAACGGTAAGGCACTGTTAACCTTGCCGGAAGGCGCACAGGTGTTACCACCACAAATTACTGGTAAGCAGGATGATGCGTTGTGTCTGGTGATCAGCAGTGAAGGCCGCATGTTGTTGTTCCCTCTGAACACGCTACCGCAGTTGGGTAAAGGGAAAGGCAATAAACTGATCGGTATTCCTGCCGATAAAGTGGCCAGCCGGGAAGAATTTGTTAGCCATGTAGCAGTGGTGCGCCCGGATCAAGCCGTGACCTTGTATGCCGGTAAACGCAAATTGACGCTGAAGCCGGGTGATATGACGCTATATCACGGGGAACGCGGTCGTCGTGGCGCTAAATTGCCGCGCGGTTTGCAGCGAGTTGATCGGGTTGAGCCGGAGCTGAGTGCTTCGGCTTCTGATGATGCAGTATAGAAGGTTATTTTCATGCTAAAAGTGTTACGTATTATCACATTGATCGTATTGTTGTTGGTTTGGTTTGTGATTGGCATGCTTGTTTGTTTAGCGCGGCCACGCCATAAAAATAACGTGTATTACCTATCCCGTATGCTCAATTGGGCTTGCTGGGTGTTGGGCGTTAAAGTTAAACGTATTGTGCGGGATGAATGCCGAACACTTGGCTCTGCGGTGTATGTTGCAAATCATCAAACCAACTATGACATCATGGTATTGGGATGTGTCATGCCGGGCACCGTTTCAATGGGTAAGCAAAGTCTGGCCTGGATCCCGCTGTTTGGTCAGGTCTACTATTTGAGCGGTAATATCCTGATTGACCGTGCGCGGAGTAGTAAGGCAGCAGATACCATCCGTCAGGTTGTAGCGAAAATCAAACAGCGCGGCATCTCTATCTGGATGTTCCCAGAGGGTACGCGCTCTAAAGGCCGTGGTTTAATTCCATTTAAAACTGGCGCATTTCATACGGCGATTGCGGCGAAAGTGCCCTTGGTACCGATCGTTTGTTCCAGCTATGCCGGACAAATTGATCTCAATCGCTGGGATAATGGTGAAATCATCGTAGAAATGCTGCCCCCTGTAGATTCGCAACAATGGACACGTGCCACCGTTAAAGATTGCAGTAATACCATTCGGGCCTTAATGGAAAGCAAACTGGCGGAATTAGACGCCAAAGTCAAAAAGCCGCAATAACTCTTCTGTAAAACCGAGTAAAAATCTCTCATCGGGGCGATTGCCGCCCCGAATTGGATCGCTTAGACTCTGCACAACTTTTTGAGCGGGATCTCATTTATGGAATGGTTATATCTGATCGTCGACTTTGTCTTGCATATCGATGTGCATCTGCAGGAACTGTTTACCACCTATGGTATCTGGGTGTACGGCATACTTTTTTTGATTATTTTCAGTGAAACCGGCTTTGTCGTGACCCCATTCTTGCCGGGTGATTCGTTGTTGTTTGCAGCCGGTGCACTGGTGGCGGCAACACAAGGCACGCCGGAGTCGATGGATATTCATGT
>CALMKU010000212.1 GCA_937866945.1 uncultured Tolumonas sp. | reverse complement strand
TCTGCAAACCATGAATTACTCGTTATATTACAAGATAACCCGAGAGATAGCAGGCCCATAAACATGAACCCGATGATGTTACCCATTCCCCCATTGATACGTCGGCGATCGCCGGAAGCGGTGGTCGCCTCTCACAACCAGAGAGGTATCAATGGAAAAATCAGCATCAAAACGTGCCTTACGCCGTCATCATGCTCGGCGTCTGAAATGCTATTATCAGCAAGCGCATGATTGGGCAAATGCCAACGAAAAACGCGATCCGGTTGCAGCCGGAAAACATTTTCAGACACCACATCCGTGCAGTTGCTTTATGTGCGGGCATCGCCGCCGCTGGTATGGTGTTTCGTTAGCAGAGCGGAAAAATCTGCTTGGTTTTGCAGAACAAATGGTCGATATCTGATGAACATCAGCAGGGAAAGCCCTGCTGATTCATTTCAATAGTTTATCCGATTTACGTTTTTTATCCCGCTTCACATCCATTGTCACAAACAGCGGTTTGCGGGCACAGGCTCTGGATAATGAAGCGGATATGGCGTCTTTCAGAAAGGATAAATCAGCCCATAAATATGGTTGATTCAGATGATCGGAGATCGTATCGGCCATCTGTTCCAGAATGACGGCGGGTTTGATCACTTTTAAATCACGCCCGAAGCGAAGCAGCCCGTCATGATCAGGAAATGCATGACTCTTATTCAACTTCAAAGCCAATTCTTTATCATGTGTCGGGTAACAGGTGGTGTTGACCACATCATACATCGGGGATAGCTTCAGTGCCGGTGCATGATGATTAGCGGAATAAAGCAGGGCAAAATTTTTCAGATGGGCATCGCCGTTGCCAACCAGACAACTGAAGGCGACATAGCGGAAATAACGTTCGACTTCTGATTGATCCTGCGTATATAAGCTGACAATTTTGGCCCCCATTTCATAAGAACCAATGTATTTTTGTTCACTTTGTTTCCCTGCTAACACACAGAAATCTTCCATGCCCAGGCGTTGATCCCCGGCTAAATCGAAGCGTTCCATAATGAACAGCTCTTTGTTATCAGACAGGTAAAACTCCGGCACCGCGATACCACACGCTTTTGCCATGCTCATACACAGATATTCATTTTCCGGTAAATGCGGATATTCCATATCTCCCGTTTTGGCGATGAGATTGGGAAATAACACCGAGCCTTTGCCATCGGCATTCAGCATGACTTTCGGCTGAACACCCGACACCGAGGTATTCAACAGATATTTATCCAGCAGGTATTCAAATGCACTGCCTTTTTCATTCCACTTGAGTAAATCTTCCAGCTTTTCTGATGTTGGTTTGGGCAGAGTGAATCCACTTTGATAACTTAAGGCACCAATCCCGGTGTCTTGCTGTAGCGCGAGAAACAACATGTCGGATACTTTGCCTACATACCGAAGTAAACGCTCTGCAATACGATGACGAACATAGCCTTCTGGAATGTTCATTTCAAAGATAGGAAATAAGCGGCCATTGTTATAGAGCCGCTGATTCTGCGGCTGCATCGTAACCGACACCGGTAAACTATCCGCACTGTCATAGGCATAATGGTAACTGCCTTTCTCAAAGAGCAAATGACCGGATTTTTTGTTTGCGATACAAATATCCAGCTCAGATATCTTCTGCGGCAGATCTCTCAGCTCAGTCATCATTAAATATGTCTTCCAATTGTCCGAACTGCGGAATATGCGTTTTATTGACACTCAGCACTAAACCTAACACCGACAGATAAGCCACTAACGACTTCAGGCTTCCGGTAAAACGCCCCCGTTCGATCATTGAAATCACCGGGCGTGCCAGATTCGCACGGATTGCGGCATCCGTTTGTGTCCAGCCTTTCGCTTTACGTTGCTCTGCGCATTGTTTTCCTATTTCAGGTATACCTTGCAGCATAAGACCACCAATGTATTTATATAAATACATTTTAGGTTATGAATGCATTTATGTAACTATATAACTACATTTATCTCCTCCTATTCCCTCCTCCTGTAAATAAATCGGCAGGGATGAGGCCAATTGAGCCACGACAGGCAAACTATCCTCGCCCCCAACTCATTTATTTAACCCTCATTCTATTTAATCAAAGGAATGCCCATGACCCGCCTCTCGCTGCCT
>CALMKU010000211.1 GCA_937866945.1 uncultured Tolumonas sp. | reverse complement strand
TTCAGCAGACGCTCTTCACGGATCATGCCAGCATCTCCTCGATTTGCTTCACTGCATCAGCAGTCATCAGTACCTTGTCGAAGGCGATCAGGCTAACCGGATCGATACCTGTTACGTCGCGTACGTCAACTTTGTACAAGTTGCGAGCAGCCAGGAACAGATTTTCTTCAACTTCTGGGGTAACGATCAGCACGTCTTTCAGATCCAGTGCTTGCAGTTTGGTCAGCAGCTCTTTAGTTTTCGGAGCGTCAACACCAAATTTCTCTACAACTACCAGACGATCCTGACGAACCAGCTCAGACAGAATGCTTTGGATCGCACCGCGATACATTTTACGGTTCACTTTTTGGCTGTGATCTTGCGGTTTAGCTGCAAAGGTCACACCACCGCCACGCCAAATTGGAGAGCGGATAGTACCAGCACGAGCACGGCCAGTACCTTTCTGACGCCACGGTTTTTTACCGCCGCCAGACACTTCAGAGCGAGTCTTCTGCGCGCGAGTACCCTGACGGGCGCCAGCAGCATAAGCAACGACTACCTGGTGAACCAGAGCTTCGTTGAACTCACGACCGAAGGTAGTTTCGGAAACCTGAAGAGCGCTCTGCGCGTCTTTCAATACCAATTCCATTACTATCTCCTCAGACGTTACGCTTTAACGGCAGGCTTGACGATAACGTCGCCGTTGGTCGCACCTGGAACTGCACCTTTGATGAGCAGCAGGTTACGTTCAACATCAACGCGAACAATATCCAGACTCTGAACGGTTACACGTTCACAACCCAAATGGCCAGCCATTTTTTTGCCTTTGAACACTTTACCCGGAGACTGGTTTTGACCGATAGAACCCGGAACACGATGTGAACGCGAGTTACCATGAGTCATATCTTGGGTGCGGAAGTTCCAACGTTTAACAACGCCAGCAAAGCCTTTACCTTTAGAGATACCAGTAACGTCTGCTTTTTTAACGTCAGCGAAAATGTCTACTTTCAGCTCAGAACCAACAGTTAAGTCAGCGCCTTCGCCGTCGTTCAGACGGAATTCCCACAGACCGCGACCTGCTTCTACTTCAGCTTTGGCGAAATGGCCAGCTTCAGCTTTAGTCAGGCGGCTTGCCTTTTTAACACCAGTTGTTACTTGAACAGCGGTGTAACCGTCAGTTTCCAGAGTTTTCAGCTGGGTAACACGGTTGGCTTCTACTTCAATAACAGTCACTGGAATAGATACGCCGTCTTCAGTGAAGACGCGAGTCATACCCAGTTTGCGACCTACAAGACCGAGAGTCATTGTCTATCAACCTCTTTCCGAATTAACCCAAGCTGATCTGGACGTCAACACCGGCAGCCAGATCCAGACGCATCAGTGCGTCAACGGTCTTGTCTGTCGGCTCAACGATGTCAACCAGACGCTTGTGAGTGCGGATTTCGTACTGATCACGAGCATCTTTGTTCACGTGTGGAGAAATCAGTACAGTGAAACGCTCTTTGCGAGTTGGCAGTGGAATAGGACCACGAACCTGTGCGCCAGTGCGTTTGGCAGTTTCTACGATTTCCGCAGTAGACTGGTCGATCAAACGATGATCGAAAGCCTTCAGGCGGATACGGATTCTTTGGTTCTGCATGGACCAGAGCTCCAGATGGCAAAAAGAACATGAAACAATACCGCCCGAGATCGTTTTATTCCGACCCGGAGGTTGTTTCTTCGCGTTTCCCTCCCAATCGGAGGGACTGTTGGGGTGTCGATGTATCTGACACCGGAGCCTAGGGCTCAGCTTGGTATTAGCAAGCTCGCGTATTATACGGTTTTACTTTGCCAGTGCAAGCAATGTTGATGTTTTTCTATTCAGAATTTCAAAATAGAAAAAGGGGCTGTCGCCCCTTCTAAAATTAGCATTTAAATAATCAATTTAATCAGAATGCGCGAGTCGCTAAGTGCTGTTCCGCTTGCTGTAGTGCGTGAGCAATTTGTTCCGCACAAACACCACCTAGCGCCTGGCGTTTAGCCAGTGTTGATTCTAACGACAGAATTGGATACACATCATCAGCAATTACTGCGTTGAACTGTTTAAATTCAGCAACAGTCAGGTTTTCCAATGGTTTTTGCTGCGTAATCGCGTAAACAACTGCTTCACCAACAATATGATGCGCTTCGCGGAATGGAATACCCTTCGCGACCAAGTAATCGGCCAATTCAGTGGCGTTGGAATAACCGCCCATGGCAGCTGCTTTGGTAACGGGCTCATTTACTTTGAGATCGTCTAATACCAGCTGGGCCATGTCTAAGCAGTCATGCCAAGTATCCAGTGCATCAAACAAACCTTCTTTATCTTCTTGCATGTCTTTGTTATAGGCCAAAGGCAATGCCTTCAGTGTCATCAGCATACCGTTCAAAGCACCAGCAACACGGCCAGTCTTGCCACGGATCAGCTCCAGTGCATCCGGATTTTTCTTCTGTGGCATCAGTGATGAACCAGAAGTGACTTTGTCGGATAACTCGATAAAACCTGCTTCTCCCGACGCATAAAAGATCAGATCTTCGGCAAAACGAGACAAGTGGATCATAGAAAGAGCTGCGGTGCTCATCAGTTCAATGGCATGATCACGATCAGAAACTGAATCCAGACTGTTACGAGTAGCCCGCTCAAATCCAAGATCCAGCGCTAGTGCTTGGCGGTCGATTGGATAAGCAGTACCGGCTAATGCACCTGAGCCTAGCGGGCTAGTGTTCAAACGTTTCAGGGCATCTTGCAGGCGGGAATAGTCACGATCCAGCATTTCAACATAGGCTAATGCCCAATGAGAAAATGTCACTGGTTGGGCTCGTTGTAGATGGGTGTAACCCGGTAACACGGTGGTTTGATACTGACGTGCCGTTGCTACTAATTTACTCTGCAAACCGTGGATACTTTCCAACAACAGATTGCCCTGCTGTTTGCACCACAATTTCAGATCGGTTGCGACCTGATCATTACGACTACGACCAGTGTGTAATTTTTTGCCCAGATCGCCAACGCGCTCGATCAGTTTACCTTCCACCCAAGAGTGGATATCTTCGGCATCAGAACGCAAAATTTGTTCAGGATCGGCTTCCACTTCCGCTTTCAAGGTCAGTAGCGCTGCTTCCAGCTTTACTTGTTCATCCGCGGTTAGAATACCCACGCTGACCAGTGCTTTTGACCAACCAATGGAACCGACAATGTCTTGCTCTGCCAGGCAATAATCAAAACGCAGCGAGTCATTAAATTGTTTAAATCGGGTATCAGCCGCCTGGCTGAAACGTCCACCCCATAAAGCCATGTCAGGTTCCTTTATAAATTCTTAACTGTTGTCAGTGTACATCTGTTGTTGAGCAAGAAAAAGGAGCCTCGAGGGCTCCTTTAGATCCGAGCGAATTAAGCTTGGTTGATCAGGGTATATAAGATCGCATTCTGGATGTGCATGCGGTTTTCGGCTTCATCCATGATCAATGAAGCTGGGCCATCCATGACTTCGGAGGTAATTTCCAACTCACGATGGGCTGGTTGGCAATGCAGCACATGGCGAATACCGGTGTTATCCAATAACGCCTGATTTATCTGGTAAGGCATAAACTTGTCTTTTACTGCTTCCATTGGCGTGTTGTCGCCCATTGATACCCAAGTATCGGTGTAAGCAACATCAAAACCGCGAATATCGGCACAGTTATCGGTTACCGATAATTTAGCGCCTGACTTACGCGCCAGATCCGCGGCCAGATTAAAGATTTGCGCATCGGGGCCTGAACCTTTTGGCGACACCACCGTCACGTCAGTACCCAAAATCGCGCCGGTCAGCAGCAAAGAGTGAGCAACGTTGTTGCCATCGCCTAAATAAGCCAATTTCACCTTACTCAGATCATCATAGTTTTCAGCAATGGTCATGAAATCAGCTAGTGCCTGACATGGGTGATACAGATTGCACAGTGAGTTCACCACAGGAACGGTGGCGTGTTCACGCAAACCCAGTAGCGTCTTATGATCGAACACGCGGGCAACAATGCCATCACACCAGCGCGATAAGTTTTCGGCATAATCTTTCACCGACTCCCGATGACCGATTGCGCCATTCTGTTGATCCAGATAAACGGCATGACCACCGAGACGATTGATGCCGATATCAAAAGTCACACGAGTACGCAGTGACTGTTTTTCAAACAGTGTCACGATATTTTTGCCTGCTAAGCCGGTACGATAATCCGCAGGCTTGGCTTTCATATCCCGACCTAACGCAATCAGGGTTTCTAACTCTTCTTTATTAAATTCCGTGGTATCTAACAGATGACGCATCACTGCGCTCCTTAATAATCCATTTATTAAGCTTGAATACGAGTACCCGTTGTTTCGCCCTTCGCGAGCTTCAGCAACAAATCAGGATCTCGCCAGCTGGCAACTACAATCGGTTTTTGAATTGCAGCAGAAACTTGCAGTGCAGCTTTAACTTTAACTGCCATACCATCAGTAATGACGCCATCTACAACCAGTTGTTCCGTCTTCACTGTGTTCAGTTCTGGGATCAGTTGTTTATTTGCATCCAAAATACCAACTACATCAGACAACATGATCAGATCGGCATCCAACAGCTCGGCTAGCGCAATGGCCGCTTGATCAGCATTGACATTCATCAACTCACCTTGCGCGGTGATACCAATCGAGCTAATCACTGGCAGGAAATTTTGCGCCAGTAATACTTGCAGCAATGCTGGATTTTTTGGTTTGCAATCACCAACATTGCCCAACTCGGGATCAAGCTGGGTAACGTCGCAGAGACCACCATCAGCCAGACTCAAACCCACTGGGTTCAGCCCTTGGGCAATAGCTTCCGCCATCATTTGTTTGTTGGCTGTACCCGCTAACGCGCCAACAACATAAGGAATTTGATCAGCCGGTGTAACACGTAGACCATTTTTCTTAGTGCTGGTTTTACCCAGTGCTTTCAGCAGATCATCAACTAGACAACCACCACCATGCACTAAAACTAATGGGCGCGGGAATTGTTGCAAAAAGCGTTGAATACCACCGATAAAGGACGTCAATGCGCCTTCAGTTTCTAACAGCGCACCGCCCAGTTTGATGATCAATGGAACTTGTTGTGTCATTTATCTTGAATCCTTACTTACATCAAACCAGTAGTTGGCGCGAAACCAAACCGCAGATTAATACATTGCAGTGCTTGTGATGAGGCACCTTTCAACAAGTTATCGATCGCTGAACCAACAATCAGCATTCCATCCTGCATTTGCCAATGCAGATCACAGAATGGCGTGCCGGCAACACTGCGGATCGACGGCCATTGTTTGCTTAAGCGGACAATTGGGCTATCGGTGTAAGCTTGGGCATAAGCGGCATTAACTTGCTCTTCCGTCACACCATCAGCCAGCTGTACATAGATGGTCGCCAGAATGCCACGAACGAAATTACCCAGATGAGGTTGGAAAATCACCTTCCCACCTAGGTGATAACTGATCTCTGGCTGATGACGGTGATTAAAAACACCATAAGGGTTCAAGCTGACTTCACAGAAACTCGTACCAATCGCCGCTTTACGACCTGCACCAGAAACGCCTGATACCGCATTGATGATCGGTGTAGTATCTACTTTAATAAGGCCCGCCTCCATCAGCGGTTTCAGCGCCAGCAATGAGGCGGTTGGATAACAACCCGCGACCGCAACCAGATCAGTTTGCTTGATTTGCTCAGCATTCCACTCAGCTAAACCATAAACGGCTTTCGACAGCCATTCTGGTTGATCGTGAGTGAAACCATAATATTTGTCGTAGAAACCATCTTGCTGCACACGAAATGCACCAGACAGATCAAACACCGGAATACCCGCAGCTAAGAAAACAGGCGCCAGATTCATACTGACTTCATGCGCGGTAGCCAAGCAAACCAGATCGGTACCGGTTTTTGCTTCTTGCATACCCGCATCATCTAACGGCTTAACAGGCAGATCGACCAGACCTAAGCATTGTGGATGCAAAGCAGAAAAAGGTTTGTTGGCATCCTGACTACCTGCAGACACATAGAGCCCTTTCAGGTTAAGCTCAGGGTGTTTGTGCACTAATAAAGCAAGCTCTGCACCGGCATAGCCACTGGCACCAATAATTACGACATTAAGCATAGTGCTTTCCATTTATCTCAATTCAGATTAATTCGTAGCGAAGTGAAATGCGGACTTCTGCGGCACATAGTGTGGCAGATTCAAACAGAAATATATCGTCGAGCGAAGAAAAATTGCTGAATGAACATATTGGTTGCCTTGTGACTGAAGCCGATATAATGCGGCCCTCAGAAGTTAATATTTATGCATTTCGATTGCATTTCTATTATTTACCAAATTAAACTGTGCCGCGCAAGGAGGAAACATGAGTAATCTCGATTTTTTTCAGATGTACCGCGATATTATCGCGCTCCCATCGATCAGCAGCACAGATCCTGCCTGGGATCAGAGTAATAAAGGTGTAATCGAACTGCTTGCATCGTGGTTTGAACAATTTGGTATGCAGATCGATATCACGCCGGTACCAGGCACAACAGGAAAACTGAATCTGATCGCGACCATTGGTAGTGGTGACGGTGGGCTGCTCCTTGCTGGTCACACTGATACCGTACCTTTTGATGCCGGACGTTGGCAGAAAGACCCATTCCAGCTAACGCAAGAAGGTGATCGTATTTATGGTCTGGGTACCATAGATATGAAGGGCTTTTTTGTCTTTATTGCCGAAGCATTAAAAGATATCGACTTAACTCAGCTGAAAAAACCCTTACGTATTCTGGCGACTGCCGACGAAGAGACCAGCATGGCTGGCGCAAAAGCGATTGCCGATGCCCACCCAATCCGCCCAGATTATGCGGTGATTGGTGAGCCGACAGGTTTAGTGCCGGTATTTATGCATAAAGGCCACATGTCTGAAGCGATCAGAGTGACAGGTAAAAGCGGGCACTCATCGAACCCGGCAAATGGCGTCAATGCCATCGAAATTATGCATAAAGTACTGAGTAAAGTGCTGGTGATGCAGCAGGAATTAAAGCAGAAATATAACAATGCTCATTTTGATGTGCCCTACCCGACGCTAAATCTGGGTAGTATTCATGGTGGCGACAGCGCTAACCGTATTTGTGGTGGTTGTGAACTATGTATCGATTTACGCCCAATTCCCGGTGTTATGCCGGAAGATTTAATCGCGGAATTGAAACGGCATTTAGCACCGGTAGAAGCGGAATATCCGGGAGCCATCAGTCTCGAACATCTGCATGAACCGGTGCCACCGTACGGTTGTGATGAAAATTCATTGCTGGTTAAAGAAGCCGAAGTGCTGAGTGGTCACCCGGCAGAAGTTGTTAATTACTGTACTGAAGCACCGTTTATTCAACAGCTCGGCTGCGAAACCATAGTGATGGGGCCCGGCTACATTACTCAGGCACACCAGCCAGATGAGTACCTTGATCTATCCTTTGTTAAACCAACAACGGAATTGATCCGCCATTTGGTGCAGCGTTTCTGTTTATAACCAAAACAGTGCACTTTTTTGCATTTTTAAGGCGTTCACTCGTTGATCTGCCCACAAGATTACTGATAATTGGAACTGCTCGCGGGGTCTTGCTGTATGCCCCGCTATTATTGTAAGGACGACATAATGAATGATATGTACGCGGCATTGCGCGGTAATGTTGGCATGCTAGGCCAACTGCTGGGCAAGACCATCAAGGAACATCTTGGCGAGGAATTTCTCGACAAGATCGAGAATATTCGTCAGCTGGCTAAATCTTCCCGTCAGGGTAACGAAGAAGACAGACAAAAACTGATATCTACGTTACAAAACCTGAGCGATGACGAACTATTGCCTGTCGCGCGCGCATTCAGCCAATTTCTGAATCTGGCCAACGTAGCTGAACAGTTCCACTCCATGTCCCGTCAGGGTGAATTGCATACAACGCCAGACCCACTGGACAAGCTGTTCGATAAACTGAAAAACGCCAACCTGTCCGAACAGGAAATCATTGATACCGTTTGTGAACTGGACATCGAACTGGTTCTGACCGCGCATCCAACCGAAGTAACACGCCGCACGTTGATTCATAAGCACGTGCAACTGAACGAATGTTTGGAAGAGTTGGAACTGCAGGATCTGACGCCTCGCGAGTGCAAATTTATCCAGCACCGCATTGAACAGCTGGTTAATCAGTCATGGCATACTAACGAAATCCGTCAACAACGCCCAACGCCGGTTGATGAGGCGAAATGGGGTTTTGCGGTTATTGAAAACAACTTGTGGCCAGCTATCCCGTTATTTTTACGTAAACTGGATGACCGTTTACAAGAAAATTTTGGTATTCGTTTGCCTCTGCATGCACACCCAATTCGCATTGCTTCCTGGATGGGTGGTGACCGTGACGGTAACCCATTTGTTACCGCCAAGGTGACACAGGAAGTTTTATTACTATCGCGCTGGGTGGCCATCAATCTGTTCCTGACCGATATCCAGGAACTGGTATCTGAACTCTCAATGACTGACTGTAATGACGAATTACGTCAGCGTGTGGGTGAATGTAGCGAACCATATCGCGAGATCTTGCGTGGTGTTCGTGATGCATTGCGTGAAACACAGCAAGCAGTTACTGCTAAATTGCAGGGCCAATACACTGAAAACCGCGATCTGATCACTCGTACTGAGCAGCTACGTGAACCATTAGAACTCTGCTACCGCTCATTGCAAGCATGTGGGATGAGTATCATTGCTGATGGCATGTTGCTGGACGTCATGCGCAAACTAGCCTGTTTCGGTATCAACCTGCTGAAACTGGATATTCGTCAGGATGGTGAACGCCACGGCCAAGTCTGCTCTGAACTGACCCAATATTTGGGACTGGGTGATTACGCGCAATGGAACGAAAGCGAAAAACAAGAGTTCTTGTTAAGAGAGCTGGAATCGCGCCGTCCTTTGCTGCCAGCCAACTGGCAACCAAGTGCTGAATCGCAAGAAGTTATCGATACTTGTCGTGTTATTGCGCAAACCGACCCCGATGCTTTCGGGATCTATATCATCTCTATGGCTCGTCAACCATCTGACGTATTAGCCGTACAACTGTTGCTGAAAGAAGTCGGCTGCAAGTTCCAGATGCCAATTGCGCCACTGTTCGAGACACAAAACGATCTACAAAATGCTGCAGCGGTATTAAATCGTCTGTTGTCCGTGGAATGGTATCGTAACTATATCCGTGGCCAGCAATACGTCATGATCGGTTACTCCGACTCGGCGAAGGATGCCGGTATGATGTCCGCCGGTTGGGCCCAATATCGTGCCATGGAAGAGCTGGTTGCCATCGCTGAGCGTGAAGATCTGAAACTGACCCTGTTCCACGGTCGTGGTGGTACTATCGGCCGTGGCGGTGGACCAGCTCATCAGGCCATTCTGTCTCAACCACCAGGATCATTAAAAGGTGGGTTCCGTGTCACCGAACAGGGTGAAATGATCCGCTTTAAGTTTGGTTTACCCGAAGTGGCGATCCATAACTTCAAGCTTTACACCAGCGCCGTATTGGAAGCTAACCTGCTGCCACCACCGAAGCCTAAAGCCGAGTGGTACGACGTGATGGATAAACTGTCAGAAATTTCCTGCCAGCATTATCGCAGTGTAGTGCGTGATGAACCGGATTTTGTCCCTTATTTCCGCGCCGCAACACCGGAAATGGAATTAGGTAAATTGCCACTAGGTTCCCGTCCATCAAAACGTAAACCAAATGGTGGCGTGGAATCACTGCGCGCGATTCCATGGATCTTTGCCTGGACACAAAACCGTCTGATGCTGCCATCGTGGTTAGGTGCGCATGTCGCGCTGCAAGCCGTGATGGATGATGGCAAAGAAGGTGTATTGAAAGAAATGGATCAACAGTGGCCCTTCTTCCGCACCCGACTCGAAATGCTTGAAATGGTGTTCTTGAAAGCTGATCTTTGGTTAGCCGAATATTATGACTTGCGTCTTGCGCCAGAAAATCTCTGGCCATTAGGTAAGCGTTTACGTCAGGAACTGCAAGATTCTATTAATGTGATTCTACAACTGCGCCCTAAACGCGGTGAACTGCTGGATGAACAGCCATGGATCAAAGAGTCAATCAAATTACGTAATCCGTACACCGATCCATTGAACGTGCTTCAGGTAGAATTGCTGCATCGTTCCCGCGCTAATCCTGATGAAGTACATCCGCAGGTTGACCAAGCCCTCATGGTCACCATTGCCGGTATCGCCGCCGGTATGCGAAATACAGGCTAGCAAACAATACAAAGGCCGGGACTTCCCGGCCTTTTTTTATTTCATGATCAATTAACAAGGAGATTGAAATGACACCCGCTATTCGCTTCTTAAAACATATTGGTGCCGAATTCAAAGTGCATACCTATGAATGCAATGTCAGTGATGATTTTGGCAAACATTGCGCTCATCAACTTGGTATGGAAGAAGCTAAAGTATTTAAAACGCTTTTATTGCAGCATGAAAAACAAACCATCACCGCAATCATTCCAGTAAGCATGCGCTTAAATCTGAAAGCCTCGGCAAAAGCAGTACATTTAAAACAAGTAGCCATGATGTTACCCGCAGATGCTGAACGCTTAACCGGCTATAAAGTCGGTGGTATTAGTCCTTTCGCACAGAAAAAAGCATCAAAAACATTACTGGATGAGAGTGCACTAACGCAGACCTCTATTTTGGTGAGTGGTGGCAAGCGCGGTGTTTCCGTCGAAATTTCACCGCAAGATATACTTACCCTGCTTGATGCTTCTGTAGCAAACATTAGCGAATAGCCTCTTTTGAGGCTTTATTTGAAATCTACCTATATTATCGTAAATATATTCTTTTGATGAATGACCAAACTACAGCTAAGCTCAATTGAGCAGGCAAGAAAGAGATATTCCATAACATAATAAGAATGTCCGCTAGATGCATAGTACGTCATATGAAAACTTGGTTTACGACGGCAACTATGATTCCGAACTCTAAAATAGTAACAATGTGCAATGTTAGTACATTCGCTATATCGGATAGGAGCTAAAAGAGTATGGATTCAAATTTAACCGAAATAAAAAATGCCCACCTTTTCATGGAATATCTGATGTGTATCGGTGCTAAATCGCCCCACTCACGGCGCGATGATTGGGAATTAGTTGATATTGATAAAAAGAGAGTCTTAGCTCGGATTATAAAAGACTCCAACGGTGACACAAAATTCTTTATTTGTGCCGCCTTACTTGGCCGTAAATGATGGTTTAATATCGAGTTTACTGAATTTCAGATAACAAAAAACCCCGCATCAGCGGGGTTTTTGTGTCTTGCAATTAGGAGCCTGGCAGTGT
>CALMKU010000210.1 GCA_937866945.1 uncultured Tolumonas sp. | reverse complement strand
CGCGAAACCCTAACTCACGAGCGGCACCAAATACATTGGCAAATTTTTGCGGTGGATTACCGACCTCTGAAGAATCTAGCCCCACACCATCAATCCATGCTTTAAACGGCAATGCTTTTTCTAAGGTTTCGAAAGCTGAATCTTCGCTGAGATGACGTAAAAAGCACATGATCAAACAAGAAGTAATACCTAATGTCTTACGCCCTGCCACCAACGCAGAATGAATGCCGCCAATCACAGTTGCAAACTCGATACCCCGTTCAAGGTGGGTTTGCGGATCAAAAAAGATTTCCGTGTGCATAACGCGATCCTGACGACAACGCATCAGATACGCCCAAGTCAAATCGTAAAAATCCTGTTCCGTTTGCAAAACCCCCGCGCCTTGATAATAGAGATCAAGAAACGATTGAAGGTTTGAAAAATTATAGGCAGCCTGCAAACTTGCGACATCGGCATAAGGCAAGGTAATACCGTTCCGTTCTGCCAGAACAAAGGCCAGTTCAGGCTCCAGCGTACCTTCTATATGTAAATGCAATTCAACTTTGGGTAGCCCCGCAATAAATGACTCCACGCCTTAGCCCTCCTGTTTTGGGTGTGTCGAGTGTAATGAAACTGATCCTGCGAATGAAAACAAGAGTAGGTAATGAAAAAAGCTCTTATTTTCTTTTCTAAGAGTGCATTTACAGCGGTTTAGTACGATGTTTTATGCAAAGACCGTGAGACTAGGCAGGAGTAATGATATAGTCATAACAAAATCGAGTAGCTAAATAAGAAAGAAAAAACCGATAAATGGCTTATCTATTCTGTTTTTCTACTTGCAGGATCAGCCCTCTCTCTGGCAGATTGAATAGTCGGTCATAATGGCCTGCGTGGGGCCCTATTATTCGAGGAAAAAGGAAGTATGTGTTCGATATTTGGTATTCTGGACATTAAATCTGATGCTGTTGCATTACGTAAAACAGCATTAGAGATGTCTAAGCGTCTACGTCACCGCGGTCCTGATTGGTCCGGTGTATATAGCAATGACAAAGCGATTCTGGTTCATGAACGTCTGTCGATTGTTGATCCCGGTAATGGCGCGCAACCACTGTATAACCCCGAACATACCCACGTATTGGCTGTTAATGGCGAGATCTATAATCATAAAGATCTGCAAAAAAATCTGACCGTTGATTTTAAATTCCAAACCGGTTCTGACTGCGAAGTGATCCTGGCGCTGTATAAAGAAAAAGGTACCGCATTTCTGGATGATTTAAGCGGTATTTTTGCTTTCGTACTATATGACGCAGAACAAGATGCTTACTTGATCGGCCGTGACCACATGGGGATCATTCCTCTTTATACTGGTCGTGATGAGCACGGTAACTTCTATGTCGCGTCAGAAATGAAAGCGCTGGTTCCGGTTTGTAAAACAGTTGCTGAATTCCCACCAGGACATTTTCTGTGGAGTAAAGACGGTGAACTGACCCGTTATTACACTCGTGACTGGATGGAATACAGCGCCGTTGAAAACAATCAATCCGACAAACTGGCATTGCGTGACGCACTGGAAGATGCCGTTCAGCGTCAGCTGATGTGTGACGTACCTTACGGTGTATTGCTGTCTGGTGGTCTTGATTCTTCTGTCGTTTCTGCGATTACCAAACGTTTTGCAGCTCGTCGTATTGAAGATGATGGTAAGAGCGAAGCCTGGTGGCCACAATTGCATTCCTTTGCTGTTGGTCTGAACGGTTCGCCTGACTTAGCAGCAGCGCGTAAAGTAGCTGATGCATTGGGCACTATTCACCACGACATTCTGTTTACTGTGCAGGAAGGTCTGGATGCGATCCGTGATGTGATTTACCACATCGAAACTTACGACGTCACCACTATCCGTGCTTCTACCCCAATGTATTTGATGGCGCGCGTCATCAAAGCGATGGGCATCAAGATGGTACTGTCTGGTGAGGGTGCTGATGAGTTGTTTGGTGGTTACCTCTATTTCCATAAAGCACCAAACGCGAAAGAATTCCATGAAGAAACAGTACGTAAGCTGAGCCAATTGCATATGTACGACTGCCTGCGTGCCAATAAATCCATGGCGGCATGGGGTGTGGAAGCGCGTGTTCCGTTCCTTGACAAAGAGTTTATGGACGTTGCAATGCGTTTGAATCCGAAAGATAAAATGTGTGGTCACGGTAAGATCGAAAAACACATTGTTCGTGAAACCTTCGAACATTATCTGCCGAAAGAAGTGGCATGGCGCCAAAAAGAACAATTCTCTGATGGTGTCGGTTATTCCTGGATCGACAGCCTGAAAGAGCTGGTTGAAACAGAAGTAACTGATCAGATGATGGAAGCCGCTGCTTATCGCTTCCCGATCAACACACCACTGACCAAAGAAGCTTATTACTACCGCTCTATTTTCGAAGAGCATTTCCCACTGGAATCTGCAGCACTGTGTGTTCCATACGGTAAATCAGTAGCTTGCTCTACACCGGCTGCACTGGAATGGGATGCTAAGTTTAAAGAACTGGCTGATCCATCAGGCCGTGCTGTGCTCGACGTGCACAACGAAGCGTTAAAATAAAATAGCTAGCAGACCCACTTCGGTGGGTCTGTTTTTTTCTGCCCCCCGCAACCAGCTCGTGATAAAATGTGACACAAATCTATTTTATCCTGATCATTCATGTCTGATTTCCGCAATTCATCCTTCCAGATACTGCGTATTGCACGTGATTTTCTGGTCATTCTAGCCTGCTTACAGGCCGGTAAAGCAGTAGCTGCTTTATTACCCTTTCGTTTTCCCGACAGTATCCTCGGACTACTATTCCTGTTTGTATTGCTCAATCTGCAATTAGTAAAATTACACTGGATTGAAAAAGGTGCCAGTCTGCTGCTGAAACATATGGCGCTGCTCTTCATTCCGGTTGCCGTTGGGTTACTGGGTTACATTGATATATTCATGAACGCGATTGGTGTAATTGCACTGAATATTTTCGCCGGGTTATGTTTGATCTTGCTGATTGTGGGCAGACTGTTCCAGAGGATGAATCAATGATGCTTTATATCGCATTACCTCTAACCATTCTCTGCTACTGGCTGAGCCGTAAACTGTATCAGCGGTTTCCGCTGCCAATCATGAATCCGTTATTGATCTCAATGATCGTGCTCATGTCATTGCTGCATTTCGGCCATTTTCCTCTCAACGATTTTCAAAGTGGCACTTGGGTCATTAACTGGTTACTGAAACCGGCAGTGGTAGCATTGGCATTACCGCTGTATCAGCAAGTGATCCATATTAAACACAAGATAAAACCGATTTTGATTTGTTGCTCGCTGTCGGTCGTGATCAGTATTCTGACCAGCATGGTGATTTGTCGAAGTTTAGGGATTGAGGAGCAAATTACTCGCAGTATCGCCACGCGCTCTATTACCACGCCACTAGCCATGAGTGTGAGTGAGAGCTTAGGCGGGATCCCATCCATTGCTGCTGCGGTGGTGGTGATCGTTGGAATTTTTGGTGCAATTATCGGGTTCCCGTTACTCAAGTTATTTGGTGTCACTGATCCACAAGCACAAGGCTTGGCGATTGGCGCCTGTTCTCACGCCGTTGGGACTTCTGCGGCTAATGAACGAGGAGTTACGGAAGGCGCCTTTTCTTCGTTGGCGTTAGTGGTTTGCGGAATTTTAACCGCATTAATTGCGCCGCTGATGTTTGCTATCTACGGGTTGTTTATCCAATAAAAATATTCGATAAAACAAAGGCGACGCTGAGTAGTCGCCTTTGTTTTCTATTAATCAGCTTCAGTGGTTGGCCTTGAATTGATTCGTCATTTCATCGTAGTGATAACCAATCGAAGACATTCTTTTATTCAACTGCTCTTGCGCCATGTCGTAGCGCAACAGTAATTCACCAAGATCAGCACACTCTAATCTCAGTTTCTCATTCACTATGCCAAGTAAAATATTGGCATCCATTCGTTGATAGGCACTTAGATCCATAGCGTTTCTCCTTACTCATCAACCGCCACAGAGTAACTATAGTGCGTTAATACCAGGATACTGTGGACTGCACTAAAATTTTTAACACTGAATACTATTTTGCCAACGCCGGATCAGTGTCGCCAGTGTCTGCATATAACCAGGATCAGCATTTAAGGCTGGAATATAGTGATAAGATTCCCCACCTGCCTGCAGGAAGGTTTCTTTACCTTCCACCGCAATTTCCTCAAGTGTCTCTAAACAATCAACACTGAAAGCCGGGCACACAACATACAGTCGTTTTTTACCTTGTACTGGTAATTGTCGCAATGTGGCATCGGTATAGGGTTCCAGCCATTTTTGTTTGCCAAACCGCGATTGAAAGCTCAACTGCCACTGTGTTGGCGATAACCCTAACACTTGGGCAACCGCCGCCGCCGTCGCTTTGCATTGTTCTGGATAAGGATCGCCGCGCAATGCGTATGCTTCCGGAATGCCATGAAAAGAAAATAACAACAAATCATCTGACTGCGAAACAAAACCACTGCGACGAATAGAATCAGCTAACGCTTGGATATACTCTGCTTGCTGATAATGCTCACCAATCAGTTGATAAGTGGGAACATGATGTTCCTTTGCCATGACTTTTTGCCAGGCATCAGAGACACAAGCGGTGGTCGTCGAGGAATATTGTGGATAAAGCGGTAATAATAAAACTTGCGTTACACCCTGAGCTTTGAGACGCGACCAAGCATCTTGCAATGAGGGCTGGCCATAGGTCATCGCTAATTCAATCGGTAGCTCGTCTTTTAATAGCGCCTGTAACGCCGCCTGCTGTGCTTGGCTATACACCAATAACGGAGAACCATCCGGAAGCCAGATTTGCTGATAAGCATGCGCAACACGCTTACAGCGCAGCGGTAACACTAAACCATGCAACAAAGGCCACCAGATCAAATGCGGAATGCCGACCACACGTTGATCCATCAGGAACTCTTGCAAGAACGCTTTCACTCCTGCCGGTGTCGCTTCCGCAGGAGTGCCTAGATTAACCAGAATAACGCCTTGCTTGTTCGTCATGTAGTGCCATCCTATTTTACTGTCTGCCATAAAGTATAACGCCCGAACCATTTCTGGTACGGGCGTTATCATTAAATCGATCAGTTTTTGATATAAACAAACCGTTAAAACAAACAGTTAGCCTAAAGCTATTAACCTAGCAGTACTGCCAGTTGTTGACTGATTTCAGCGACTGGTTGAGTACCGTCGATTTTGCTGTAGCGGGTGTTACCCAATTCAGCTTCTTTTTTGTAATAACCAACCAATGGCTCAGTCTGCTGATGGTAGATGTCCAGACGTTTACGCACGGTGGTTTCTTCATCATCTGGACGAATGCTCAGCGCTTCGCCAGTCACGTCATCTTTGCCTTCTTCTTTTGGCGGATTGAATACCACATGGTAAACACGGCCAGAACCAGAATGCACACGACGACCACTCATACGTTTCACGATCTCTTCGTCCGGCACATCAAATTCCAGAACAGAATCAACGCTGATACCAGCTTCTTTCATCGCATCCGCTTGCGGAATGGTGCGAGGGAAGCCATCCAGCAGGAAACCGTTTTTGCAATCTTCCTGAGTGATGCGCTCTTTAACCAGATTGATGATCAGTTCATCAGAAACCAGCTGACCTGCGTCCATTACCGCTTTGGCCTGCAAACCCAGTGCTGAGCCTGCTTTGATCGCCGCACGCAGCATATCCCCAGTAGAAATCTGTGGGATACCATACTTATCCATCAGGAACTGTGCCTGAGTGCCCTTCCCTGCGCCTGGTGCGCCTAGCAGAATGATACGCATATCTATTTTAGCCTCTGTTTCAGATAACCTTACTTAGGGCGCAAAAAGTACACGTTTTTGCGCCATTCCTCAACCTTTTCACCCAAACAAAAGCCGTGACAGGCACGGCTTTTGAGTAATGGAAGTAATTAAATTACCCCAGCAGCAAACGGTTCATGCGTGCCACGAAACTAGCGGGATCTTGCAATCCGCCTTGTTCGGTCAGTTGTGCCTGTTCCTGCAGCAACAGAGCCCACTCTTTGAAACGTTCTTCATCTTGCAGATCAGCAATATGCTGGATCAACGCATGTTCAGGGTTCACTTCCAGAATATATTTCTGCTCCGGTACTGGCTGACCAGCCGCTTTCATCAGTTTCATCATCTGGCTGCTCATGCCATGACCATCTGTCACTGCACAAACCGGTGTTTCGGTCAGACGGTGAGAAACTCGCACATCCGCCACTTCGCTACCCAATGCGGTTTTCAGACGTTCAATCAGACCGGCATTGGCTTTGGTGGCTTCTTCCTGCTGTTTACGGCTTTCTTCATCTTCCAGATCGCCCAGCTCCAGATCGCCACTGGTAACAGAAACCAGTTTCTTACCATCGAACTCTGACAGATGGTTCATCAACCATTCATCGATACGTTCCCACAGCAACAGCACTTCGATGCCTTTCTTACGCAGAATCTCGAGGTGTGGGCTGTTTTTTGCCGCCGCATAACTATCAGCGATGATGAAATAGATCTTGCTCTGACCTTCTTTCATGCGAGAAACATAGTCAGTCAGGCTGACAGTCTGAGCATTGCTGTCGTTGTGTGTAGAAGCAAACCGCAGCAATTTCGCGATCTCTTCACGATTGCCCCAATCTTCCGCCGGACCTTCTTTCAGTACATTACCGAACTCGCCCCAGAATTTCTGATATTGCTCGACATCGTCTTTCGACATTTTATCCAACATGCTCAATACGCGTTTGGTACAGGCTTTACGCAGTTGCGCAGTGATTTTGTTGTCTTGCAGAATTTCACGCGATACGTTCAGTGGCAGATCGTTGGAATCAAGTACACCTTTTACAAAACGCAGATAAGTTGGCATGAACTGTTCTGCGTCATCCATGATGAATACACGCTGTACGTACAGCTTCAGACCATGTTTCTGTTCGCGGTTCCACATATCCCATGGCGCGCGAGCCGGAATATACAGCAGACTGGTGTACTCCATGTTGCCTTCAACACGGTTGTGTGACCAGGTCAGTGGCTCTTCGTAATCGTGCGATACATGTTTGTAGAATTCTTTATATTCTTCGTCTTTGATCTCTTTGGCAGAACGCGTCCACAGTGCAGTAGCACGGTTAACTTGTTCCCAAGCCCCTTCGGTGGCTGGTTTATCTTCACCTTCTGCAGCCTCTGCTGCTTTCCACAGCTCTACCGGAATGCTGATGTGATCAGAATATTTACCGATCACGGAGCGCAGACGATAATCGTCAAGGAATTCGGTTTCATCTTCTTTCAGATGCAGGATCACATCAGTACCACGGCTGTCTTTAGTCACCTCTGCAACGGTAAAACTACCGTCACCGACGGATTCCCAACGAACCGCTTTATCATGTGTCTGACCAGCAATACGGCTGATCACAGTGACTTTGTCTGCCACGATAAACGCAGAGTAGAAACCCACACCAAACTGACCAATCAGCTGGGAGTCTTTACTCTGATCACCACTCAGATTTTGGAAGAAATCTTTGGTGCCGGAACGGGCGATGGTGCCCAGATGCTGAATAGCATCTTCACGGCTCATACCGATACCGTTATCAGAAATAGTCAGAGTGCGTTGTTCTTTATCGATCAACAGACGAACATGCAGCTGACCATCATTTTCATATAAATCAGCATCGGACAACGCTTTGAAACGCAACTTATCAGCCGCATCTGCCGCGTTAGAGATCAGTTCACGCAGGAAAACCTCTTTGTTGGAATAGAGGCTGTGCG
>CALMKU010000209.1 GCA_937866945.1 uncultured Tolumonas sp. | reverse complement strand
AGGCCATTTTTCTATCTGAAATAACGAGTTATCGCTTAAGATCCTGTCTATGTGTATTACCTAGTAAGGGGCATTCGTCTCAATATGGACAAGTCTTGATAAGTTGATTAGTGTTGAAATCAACCATCAAGACTTGTTATGCGTTTGGCTACCAACTGAGCGTTTTCATGTTAGGTTTAAATAATTCGCCTTCCATTAGGTCAGGGTTACTTACCTTGACGCCTTCCACTAGGTCTGCCTTATCAATTTTGTAGAATTTCATGCAACTTGGGCAGGCATAAACCACACCGCCCGATTTGATGATGTCTAGGATCATCTGCTGTTGCATCATGTAATGGTGTTTATTTTTCTTTGACGCAACCATGACACCTTTATCATTTATAAACACAACTAATGAATGACCTTTAAGTAGCTGATTTTTACCAAAACCAATGGCCATTTCAGAGCGATGCATATCATCGGTTGTCATGTTGATGAAGAGTGGGTCATTATTAACTGCGGCGTATGAAAAACTGAAAAGAGAAGCAAAAACAAGCGATAGAGCAATGCAAATGAGTCGTAGTGGTTTCATAAAAAATATCTCCATATATAAAACTTTACTATGGATTAAAAGTAGCCAAATGAGCATTTCTGAGTAACAAAACTTGATGTAAACAGCAAATTTCTGATGTGGTTAGTTACGTGTGCGGATAAAACCATATAAACGCATAACTTTTAATTAAAGGGCCGAAACCGTGAAGCTGTTGAGGTCCAGAGCGAAGTGGGTGTCTTTCAATTTTTTGTTGTGCGGTAGCGAATAGTAAATTAGCTGATTGTTACCGCGAATATGTTTAAACCACCGCTTCGAGGAATTACACGCCATCGATGTTTGGGGCTGCTGAAACATGGCGAGCCGCCGAAATTTCAGATAGAGCAGAGCACGATAGATTCCTTAAACATTTAACTTTGCCTTAATTGGCGGCACTTAGTGCCGCAGATATAGAAAGGATAAGATAATTATCGTTTAGCTATAGAGTATTCCAACATCCGAAGCTGCGAGCACCAGATAGAGTGATGTCATTGTATTAAATTACTATATATTGTGATTTAATGTTTTTTTTGCATATGCAATAAAGGATGGTTTATGGGTCGACCAAAAATCCCCCGGAATATTTGTGGTAAACCAGCGGATAGCTGCTTTAAACCAAACGGTATTCCAATGAGTGAGCTTGAACGAATTGATTTAGCGCCGGATGAGT
>CALMKU010000208.1 GCA_937866945.1 uncultured Tolumonas sp. | reverse complement strand
GTCTTTTGGGACATTATGCGTTCCGGGGTAGATGAGGCAATTAAGGAAGTAAAAACGCAGAACAATATCGCTCTCACCTGGCGCGGCCCTTCCTATAACGACCACACCGATGCTCAAATCCGAATTTTACAGACGTATTCCCGCCCAAATGTTGATGCCATCATTATTGTACCCACAGACAGAGAACGTCTTGTTGCACCGATTCAAAAAGCAGCGGATCAAGGAATAAAAGTGATTGTGGTAGATTCCGCTGTTAATGGAACTGCTCATCAAACCTCCATTACTACTGATAATTATGCCAGTGGACAATTAGCCGCAAAACATCTGGCCAATGTATTGAATAAACAAGGCCGTGTAGTCGTTTTCCGGACTGTCGCAGGTAGTGCGTCTACAGATGATCGAGCAAAAGGCTTTATTGACTACCTGAAAAAAAATGCGCCTGATATGAAGATCATAGCCGATGTCTATGGTGGCGGTTCACGAGGCAAAGCCTTGCATAGTGCGACCGAGCTATTAAAGAAAACCCCAGAAATTGACGGTATCTTTGCCGTTAATGAATCGGCCACAGATGGTGTATTGCGCGGCTTGCGTAACGCAAGCCGGGCTGGCAAAACAAAATTAGTTGGTTTTGATGCCAGTGACTTCCTGTTGGATGGGCTAAAAACAGGTGATGTTGATGGCTTAGTTATTCAAAATCCGCGACAAATGGGCTATCTCAGCATAAAAGCTGCGGTTGCTGCCGTAAACAACAAAGCAACCACAACAAAAACGACCTTTACTGAAGCCAAGTTGATAACAAAAGAAAATTATCTGGCTCCGGAGATCCGTAAACTAATGAGCGCACACTGATGCTAACTCACCTGCCCTCGTTAAAATCAGCATTTAAATTCCGCAGTCTGAGCACTAGCATCGTGATCGCGATGTGCGCGGGATTATTAGTTCCGGCGCTGATTGGCATTGCTGCGCTGAATTATCTCCGTCAGGATAATACGACGAAAGAGATCGAATCTTATCTCAATGATAACGTTGTGTTGCTAGCCAACAGTCTGGCTCTACCGGTATGGAATTTTGATGTTAACTCCGCCGATAAAATCGCCAATGCACTATTACTCGACCCTCAAGTCATTCGGATAACCATCAGCGATACCAAACACGAGCCCATATTAAATCTGACACATCCTGAGCGCAGGCTGGGAAAGCTACATACTGCATCGCAAGCGTTAACACTGAATAACGAATTAGCTGGTTTTGTTGAGTTAGACGTTGATGACGGATTAATGAGACAAAAGTCGCAACAGGATCAACTCGCATATACCTGTATTTTTCTTATTCAGTTTGTACTAGCCCTTATACTTATTCTGGTCGCTTTGCATTACCGCGTATTGAAACCATTAACTGCTCTGACCGACTTTTCTCATCAGTTGGCCGATGGTAATTTTGATCACGCGGTAGGTTGGCAACGCGCGGATGAAATCGGA
>CALMKU010000207.1 GCA_937866945.1 uncultured Tolumonas sp. | reverse complement strand
GGTGCGACTTTCGACACTCCACAAGGCAAACTGAACATCGGTGGTGATGTTGAGTTTGATGTAACCGCTAATAACTATTCTGAAGATCCACGTCCAACTGATTCTCAAGTGGCCGAAGGACGCCTTCTGCTAGACATCAATGGCGAACGCGTATTGTCAAATGGTAATTACGCAGGCTTTAAACTGAATCCAACTTGGGGTCAGCAAGGTCGTGATGGTGCTGACGACGTGTGGTTTGGTTTCGGTGTAAAAAATGACTGGGGCTTCAAACTGGGTCATTTCGAAGCATACGATCTGTCACCAGCAGGCCAAGATACCTACGTTGCCGACGCAGGTATGACAATGTACCGTGCCAATGCCGCACGTGGCCGTCAAGAGGACGGTGGTCAAGTTCAGTTGACTAAAGAAAATGGTCAATGGCATTTTGAATTAGCAACTATGTTCGGCGGCGATGATGGTGCTACAGATGCAGCTACTGCTGTTCGTATCACTAAAAACAAAGATCCGCTGTTAGCTCGCCCTGTTGTAGCGTGGACTGGTGACACTGTAAGCGTAGCTGTTGGCGCGGAAGTAAACTTAATTTCTGATGCATATTTGGAAACTGCAACTGGTGATGACGCATCTGACTGGACAGGTTATGGCGCAACTACCACTATAAAAGCGAATGATGATCTGAGCTTCTCTCTGCGAGGTGCTCTGCGTGATGCTGATGCTCAGAAAGATTACACTGTTGGCCCTGGCATGCAATATCAGAACTTCTATGCAGCTTACCTGTATGGTCTGAACAATCCAGAGAACGGTACTGACACTAAGAACCATCTGCTTTATGCATCTTATAAAATCCCAGGCGTGATGGGTCTGGATAACTTTGATATGTACTTGGGTGCATCTTACGGTAAGATCAAGCCTGATACAGGTACAGATAGCGAAAACTACGGTGCTAAAGTTCGCTTCAAATACTTCTTCTAATCTGCCTGTGCAGATGGCGTAAGCCAAAAGTAAATGCCTATTGGACCCTCGCTTCGGCGGGGGTTTTTTATTTCCATCTTTGACAAAGATGAGTAAGAAGAGATTTAATCATCTCTCCTCATCAATAGCTTGAGACAGAAGTAGCTGCTATGACTTTTCCTCGCATCGTTTGGTTATCGCTGTTCAATCTGGCTTTGTTCAGCATTCAAGCCAATGCCAGCACCGACAACTTTGCGCAACAGGCGCAACAAACTTGCCAAACCATGCTGGCTTATCGCATGGGTTCATTGCTGGATATTCAGGTCACTGAGGTGAAGTCATTGGCGGTGCAGAATAAATGGTTGGTAACCGGAGAGCTGAAAAAACAAAAACCAGCAGTCACTTTTGCCTGTTTGCTGGTATTGAAAGATCACAAAATGGAGTTAGAAAAACTGGAATTATTTCAGGTTAAACAACAGATGAAATGAACCCCATAACTCAAACTATTTTGCTGTCATTGATTATTCACTATCGGGAAGCTGTTCACCTTTCCCTGCAATCGGTAAATAGATTTTAAATGTCGTCCCGACACCCTCAGTACTTTCAACCTCAATATGCCCTTTGTGTTTTTGAATGATGCTGTAGGCCAATGAAAGACCCAAGCCAGTGCCCTGCCCGACAGGTTTCGTCGTGAAAAAAGGCTCAAAAATACGCTTACGCACCGACTCCGACATGCCTTTGCCAGTATCCGTCACTGAAATCCAGACTTCATCACCTGCGGTACCGGTTTTCAATGTGATTTCGCCCATACCTTCAATTGCATGAGCGGCATTGATCATGCAATTCATGAATACCTGATTAATTTGTGTCGGCACACAGCGTACCAGTGGTAAGACGCCATATTCCTTATGCACTTTGGCCTTATACTTCAACTCATTCCAAACCACATTGAGTGTGCTATCTAAGCCACGATGCAGATCAGCATCCTGCCATACAGATTCCCCTGCGCGGGCGAAATCTTTCAGATCCTGTACGATTTGTTTGACGCGATCCAGACCATCGGCAGACTCGGCCAACAATTCGATAATGTCCTGCCGGACATAGTCCAGTTCGATATTCTCTTTTAATTCATTCAGCCGCTTTTGTACCCCAGTCGGTAACTCGTCAGACACTTGCTCAAATGTGCTAATCAACGATAATAATGATTCAACATAGCTTTTCAGTGTGCCTACGTTCGCATTAACAAAGCCAACTGGGTTATTGATTTCATGCGCTACGCCTGCCGCTAACTGGCCAATCGCCGCCATTTTTTCCGACTGCAATAGTTGCCCTTGTGCACTTTCCAGCTTCTGGTTGAGTGATTGCAGTTTTTCATATTCACCCTGCAATTTGCGGTTGGCTTCCATCAGTTCATTGGTGCGGTTAGTAACACGCTCTTCCAGTTCCTGATTGGTATGTTTCAGCTTGTGTTGCACTTCCAGCAAATGACTATTTTGATGCACAACACGCAGTTGTGAGTCATAAAGTTCTGAATAGGTTTGATGCATACCACCCAATAATAAAGGAACCGCCTCGATGACAATAGCCGCCGACTGGCTATAGGCCTCTTCGGCACTTAACCCTTTACGCATGGCCATAAACTGATAACAAACGGGTTTATCAATAGTCAGAATGTGATAACGCATCCAGAAAACGGCATATCGCAGGAAAGCCCGGATTTCGTCATGCGTCATCAACTCATCACTGGCAGTTTGCATGTGTTGCAGGAATAGCTGATGATCTTCGGAGTGTCCCCACATGACTTCGGGTAAACACCCCTCCTGAAACATCATCAACTCTTCGTAATTGATATGTTCGCGCAGTGTCACCGCCAATTGCCTCAGCTCTCGCTGCACATCGGCATCCGCTTTACCTTGCAGCAAGCTCATGGCTAGTGAGCCCATCTCACGGAAAATAGCTTTGTGCTGAGCATCTATTTCCGGAATGCCAGTGACGTACTCATCTGTCCACACCAGTGCCATTGTTACTCCTCGTCATCCAACATCACGGAACCGTCTGCAGCCCAATTTACTTTGGTGATCCCCGGTTCTTCCCGTTCCAGCTGTTTGACAAGCAGATCACTGTCTGACAGCTGACCAAGCGTCACGCGTTCCTGATCAGCCAGCCGCTGATTTTCCAGCATCAGTTGCCGGTGGCGTAATGCCTGCCCTATAGTAGAAACCAGTTCGTAGTCATTCCATGGTTTGGCCACAAAACGATAAATATGTGCCCGGTTGATAGCATTGATCAACGCATTTAGATCGGCATAGCCGGAAATGATGATACGCGAGGTATCCGGTTATAATGTTTTAATTGCCGTCAGCAACTCGACACCATCCATACCCGGCATGCGATAATCAGAGAGAACCAGCGACACCTGGTGATTGCGCACATATTCCAATGCCTTTGACGGATCGCTAAATGTCACTAACTCCAGCTTAAACAAACGCCCGTCACACAAGCAGGGAGTGCGTTGCAGTAGCCGAACCAGTGCTTTCAGGATCAGAGGTTCATCATCTACCAGCAATATTTTTTCCATGATGACTCCTTAATGCATATTATCCAGAATATAGACAGTGACTGGCTTGCCTTCCGCTCGTTCAAAACGACAAATATGCTGAATAATCGAAGGATCCAGTTTTCGCCCTTTAGCTAAGAGTAAAAACTGGGCTGAGCTGTATAAATCACGAGACAGTACCATGCCGGTTTTAAGCTGGGCGCTGGTCAGTGCGAGCTCTTTAATTTTGGCAGATGAGGCCTCAAGTTCCTGAATAAAAAGCTGAACCAGTTCAGGATCATAACGTCGGCCACTGTTTTCCCGGATATACAGACGGGCATATTCAGCAGTTACTTGCTGAGGTAATAACAAGCCCATCTGCAATTCATCATAATCCACCACAATGGCCAACAGTCGGGCTCCCACTGGGATCTCATTTTGTTTTAGTCGATCAGGATAGCCACTACCATCAATATTCTCATGCTGACCCCGGATGTAGGTTCCGGCAAGGTTCAGCTCCTGGATCGGAAATAACACCATTTGGCCTAACGCTGCATGTTCGAGATACTCTGCACGCTCCTGCCTGTTGTGGCTGGCAAACGGTTTAGCCAGCAAACTGTCTGGTAATGCGACCTTACCGATGTCATGCAGTATCGCGGCATTCATGACTGCTTCAATTTCTTCTGACTTTAGCTGGGCCCTTTTTGCCAGCCGTTCAGCAAGGGATACCACCCGCAGACTATGCCCCGTCCAGTCGGCAAAACGCATTTCAATAATGCCGGAAAACACCTGTAACGAAGTGCGGAAAGATGCTTTCAGCTCGTCTTGTGTCAGTTCCAGAAAGGAAACCAGTTGACTCAGCTCCGCGGTGCGCTGTGCGACTTTTATTTCCAGCGTGTTATTGGCTTCTTT
>CALMKU010000206.1 GCA_937866945.1 uncultured Tolumonas sp. | reverse complement strand
TTACGGCTCTCAGTTGTCTGACGACTGACGGAAGTGAGTAACGCGGTGCGCAACGTCTCTGCGTTTAATGAAAATTGCCGTAATGCCTGATTTAAAAAATTGGCTGGGTTATCTAATAGTGCTAACAGATAATCCTCGACCAGAATTTCGCTACCTGCCCGCGCGACACAATGATTGGCGGCGACTTCAAGTGCCTGTTTCTCTTCCAAATCCAGTGTTTGGATCAGTTCATCTAATTTAATCGTTACCATTTATTTATTATCCGTTCTCTTATTACCCGCGACAGTGATCGTGCCCTCGCCAGCTTGATGACCGAGCCATGAGGTCCAGCCCAAGCGGCATCTATTGTTATTAGCCAGCTGTAGTGGTTGTGATGATCTATCTGGCATCGACAAGCTGATGTCATAAGCCAGCGGTTCCCGCAGAATAAAACCGACCAGTTCGCGCAATACCGCGTAACCGACACCGATCGGTAAAAAGTAGTGGAAGGTATCCCAATCCAGCTGGCGGATATGAATCCGGAAGGTCGTTCGGCGATCACGGATCGTCTCGCCCAACACCAGGCTGTGAGTTAGCTGATGATTCGCAACCCCCAGCCGATTGCGCTGTTCTGGCGGAATAGTGACGCAACGCACTACACACTGTTCAATGAAGAGATCTTTGTGATTGAAGTAGTAGCGCAGCACCGCTTCTAGCACCGCAGCCGATTGCACTTTGATGCTCAGCAACCCCAGATAAGGCAGTAAGCGCGCCCACTCAATGTGACTTTTCAGCCGCAGCTGCGAATAACTCAACCCAATCAACGCAAACATGCGGGCAGAAAACGGATCTTTCGCTGCTGCCTCAAATTGCAGGTAATAGCGATATTTTTTCCAGATGGGATACAGCAATGCCTGCAAGCGCTGATTAAACAGATCAATAAAATCGCGGGCGACTCGCCCTTGCGCATCGTCACACGCCACCGGCTCACAGTAATGCGCGGGCAGTGGCGAACCGGCACCAAACAGATTCAGACTGTTGATGACCAAGGTCGCTCTGACCAGCTCTTGCTCTAAATAGAAATGCGCCGCTTCAATATCACTTTTTGGAAACGCCAACGATGGGTTACCGGTAAAGGTGATCAGCGCATACGCGCGTTCTTCATCGATCTGATTAACCTGTGCCAGCCATTTGCAGCACAAATCAATTGCCTGAAACAAGTTATAGCGACTGACCGAGCCGTGAAAAGGCCCGCGCATCAGTTCAGAACTTGCTGACCCATACGTGGTGCCCATGTGTACGTTGCTCCGTCACTGCTGGTGACTACTAATTGATGAAAGGTGTTTAAACTGGAAAAACTGCAAAAAAACTCATTCAAAATCGAGGCAAACAGGAACATATCGCCTTCACATAAAAAATGCGCCGCATCAATTGCTATCGTGGTGCACATACCTCGCACGGGGAGCCCCTGCCAGATCTTGTCATGTGCTTGCTGACTTATCTGCTGAATGCCTTCCAGCATTTTCCGGGTGCGGCGTGCTTGTTTATCATCATAAAAGCCGGGGAAATCGTAGGTTGCTAACACCACCCGCAATGCCGGTACATCAGCCAGCGACTGATAATTCAGAGACATATTCGAGATGATCCGCCACAGCGTGTCGCCAGAAATTGGAGGCGGATAGGTTGACGATAATGGCGTTATATTGCGAAAAACGGCGTATTGCGGCATACCATCGGCTGCAATCGAGATGTCACCCTCTTTGATGTATTGCGACAGTGTGTGATCACAACAGGTCATCTCAACCGAGATGGTTTCAGCCTGCTGTCGGCCTATCTGTTGGTTGGTAAAACTGAGCCACGTCTCAGTGCCATGATGATTAATGCCCGGTTTATAACGCACACGGAAACACGCACGGTCGTCTGCATTCCCTTGCTGGCGAAAACTTTCAAACTGGCTAAACTCCCGCATTCCTACATCACCGGGCGTCCAGCCTGTCACCGCATCAATAGACAAAATACTGCCACTGTCGAGCCCGTTTTCCGCAGGGATCACCTGATATTCGGTCTGCCGCTGGTCATAACGGATCGGCACAGCATGCGATTTAAAAACATTACTGATCGGCGAACAATAGAGCCTTACGTGCTCTTTTCTCGGTTGAAAACGCAACATAGGTGAGCGCGACAATTCAAATTGCAACGACAAGCGATGCGCTTGTTGCCGATATTGGCTGTGCTGTAAAACTGCAAACCCACCGACATCAACAAACAGAAATTTTTGCGGAAAACAGAAATACTCTTGCAGCAACAGATATCCATCAAAACAGTTCAGCGGATAATCTTGTAGTCGCTCTTCCTTTTGAAAACCAACCGGTCTGATGTGTGCGTGATCGAGCGTGAATTGCTCTAACACCTGCCCTTGTTCATCTTTTAACACCAACAACGCGCGTACAGTTAACTGCAACAAACTGAAATAGAGCGAGCTGGTGATCGCATGTTCACCCGCAAAATGTAATCGTAAAGTGGAAAATGCTACATCGGCCATCGCAACATGCGTGAGCGGCGTTAACTCTATTTGCAAAACCCCTGCATCACCTTGCGGATAGTAATTCACATCGGCAATTTGTAGTGGCTGTAATTCGGTTGCATAGCAAGTCTGAAATTGGCCGCTGACCGCATGACCCACAGTATTCGAGCGCATTTCCGCTTTTTTGGGGATCACTGGCACGCGATTAGCTTGATGAACCGGCTTAAATTCCACCATCCCAAAGCTGGGTGTCGGATGCAGGTAGTTCGGCCACAGCAGTTGCAGTAACGAATGGCTTAACTCTGGCAATTCATCATCAATTTTTTGTCGCAGTCGGCCAGCGATAAATGCAAAACCTTCGAATAGACGTTCAACATCAGGATCGCGACCATCCTGACTCAGAAACGGTGCTAAGGCTGGATTTTTACGGGAGAAATCTTGCCCAAGCTCTTTCAGTGCCAGTAATTCACGCTGGAAATAGGGGTTAAACGACACGTTGCAACCTCAATTCAGAACTACCACACACATCAATACCCACCGAAAATGGCGCAACCAGATCATCTTTTCGCATCATGCCCGTGATACGAAACGTCAACGCCAGTGGTGAACCTACCTCCGCAGCATGTACCACCCGAACATCAGTTAAGCGTGGTTCATACTGCATGATCGCCCACGCTACATGCCGACGAATACGATTAATGGAATCATAGATACTGGCGTTGGCATCATTTAAATCCGGTAGCCCATAGTCGGGCAGACAGAGCACGCTGCCCTGTCGCGACTGCAGCAGTTTGTTCAGATGATTCAATATCGACGCCAGCAATGTCTCTTCAGTGAGTCGCGTATCGCGACCCACTGTTTCCCCATTCAGACGTTCAAACAAACTGCCGTAAGCCACGTTTATTCCTTATCCAACTTACCGACCAATGACAGCGTGAAATCTGCCCCCATAAACTTGAAATGCGGACGCACGGCGATCCCGACGCGATACCAGCCCGGTTCACCATCCACATCTTCAACGGTAATTTGTGCAGCACGTAGCGGACGACGGCTGCGCACTTCAGCTGGTGGATTTTCCTGATCGGCGATGTATTGACGCAGCCATTTGTTCAGTTCTGTTTCCAACGTGGTACGCTCTTTCCAAGAGCCGATCTGTTCGCGCTGTAAGACTTTGATGTAATGTGCGAGCCGACAAACCACGAACATATAAGGCAACTGCGTGCTGAGTTTGTAGTTCAACTTGGCTTTTTTTCCCTCTTCGCTGGTACCAAAAAATTTCGGTTTCTGCACAGAGTTCGCCGAGAAGAAAGCGGCGTTATCAGAACCTTTGCGCATCGTCAGTGAAATGAAGCCCTGCTCTGCCAATTGGTATTCACGGCGATCAGACACCAATACCTCGGTTGGGATCTTGGTTTCAATTTCGCCCATGCTTTCAAAGTGATGCAGAGGTAAATCATTCACCGCACCGCCCGATCGCGGGCCAATAATGTTCGGGCACCAGCGATATTTTGCAAAACTCTCGGTCAAGCGGGTGGCAAAGGTATAAGCCGCATTGCCCCACAGATAATGCTCATGGGTAACAGACACATCTTCGTTATAAACAAAGCTTTTGACTGGGTTGTCATCGGGGCTGTATGGCTGACGTAACAAGAAGCGAGGTAGCGTTAAACCGACATAACGGCTGTCTTCATTCTCACGAAAACTCTGCCACTTGGTGTATTGCGGGCCATCAAAGTGATCGTTTAAATCTTTGATGTTGGGCAACCCCTCAAAACTCTCTAATCCGAAGAATTTAGGTCCCGCCGAAGAAATAAACGGGGCATGTGCCATTGCTGCAACCGCCGAGGCATATTGCAGCGTTTTGATATCGGGTGCCGAAGGACCAAAGGCGT
>CALMKU010000205.1 GCA_937866945.1 uncultured Tolumonas sp. | reverse complement strand
GGATTACTCATCCAACAAAAAAGATATCCGTATGGCGGAAGATCACATCACCACAAAAGCAGGGGAAGATACTAAAGTCAGTTTTCATGTGGAATGGGGTGGTTACCGCATCGAAGTGGAAGATCCGCTCACTGGTGCGATGACTTCTGTGCGTTTCTGGGCCGGTTATCGCTGGGATGAAGAGGGCACTCAAAATGGTGTAGTACGCCCTGATCAGTTGAAGATGACCTTAGATCGTAAAGCTTACTCTTCTGGTGATTCGGCGCGTGTGCGTATTGAATCGCCATCGGCAGGCAAAGGCTATTTGCTGGTGGAATCATTAGATGGTTTGTTATGGAAACAGCCGATTGAGTTGCCAGAAAATGGGCAAGGCGAGTTTACCATTCCGGTTGATGAGAAATGGCAACGTCACGATCTGTATGTCAGCGCATTACTGATCCGCCCTGCTAGCCAGCAAGAGAAAAACGCAAAACTGCCACGCCGTGCGGTAGGCTTGATCCATCTGCCTCTGCAGCGTGACGAGCGTAAAATCAATCTGGAATTACTAGCACCAGCCAAAGCGCAACCAAATCAGGCCCTGACATTACATCTCAAAGCCAGCAAAACGAAAGGTGATTTGCCAGAAAAACTGCATGTCATTGTTTCCGCTGTCGACAGCGGTGTACTGAATATTACTGATTACATCACGCCAGATCCATTTAACGGTTTCTTTGGTAAACGACACTACGGTGTCGATCAATTTGATATCTACGGTCAGCTAATCGAGGGTAACTCGGCACCACTTGCGAGCTTGCGTTATGGTGGTGACGAAGATGCAGCCAAAGGTGGTAAAAAGCCACAAACCAAAGTGCTGATTGTGGCGCAGCAATCATCAGTAATTAATGTTGATGATGAAGGCAATGCTGAAGTCAGCTTCAACTTACCTGATTTTAACGGCGAGCTTCGCCTGATGGCGCAAGTTTGGGGCGATGACGAGTATGGCGTTGCTGAAAATAAAGTCACTGTTGCTGCACCATTAATTGCTGAACTCGCGATGCCGCGTTTCTTAGCGGGTGGCGATAAGGCCAGCTTTGCGCTCGATCTCAGCAATAATTCTGGTCAGCCACAGCAACTCAACGTCACTTACACTGCAACTGACAAGTTACGTCTGACTGGTGACAGCAGTGCGAAAGTGGTGCTGAAAGATGGTGAGCGCAAAACATTACAGATCCTGGTAAAAGCACGTTCTGGTTTTGGTAATGGCAAATTAGACATGCATATTGAAGGCGTCAAATTAGGCAATATGTCTGCCGCTTTCAATAAACAATGGTCTGTGGGTGTTCGACCTGCTTACCCAGCGATGAGCTATCGCTATAACCATATCTTATCGAAAGATCAGGCGTGGAGTTTGCCGCTGGAAGATGCACAAAAGCTTGATCCTGACAGCTTAACCATGCATTTATCACTCAGTGCCAAGCCGATGCTGGATATTGCAACTCATATTCGTGAGCTAGAAGCTTACCCTTATGGTTGCTTAGAGCAAACCACCAGTGGTCTTTATCCAGCCCTCTATGTCACCACTGCCCAGTTAAAACAGATGGGTATTGCGACGTCAGACAGTGATCAAACACGTCGGCAGAAAATAGAAAAAGGTATTGAACGTCTGCTGGGTATGCAATTGAGTAACGGTGGGTTCTCATTGTGGGATAACAAAGGGCCAGAAGAATATTGGCTGACGGTTTACGTTACCGATTTCTTATTGCGAGCTCGCGATCAGGGCTTTGCAATACCGGCTACAGCACTTGAAAACGCGCAGCAGCGATTGCTTCGTTATCTGCAAGATCGCAATGCTGTGCAACCCTATTATTCTTCTGCTTTGAGTGCGGAACGTTTCTCTATTCAATCTTATGCAGGGCTTGTGTTGGCAGGGCAAAAACAAGCGCCACTGGGGGCATTGCGTCAACTTTACCAGCGTCGTGATGATGCTGTGTCTGGTCTACCGCTGATCCAGTTAGCGATTGCTTTACAAAAAATGGGCGATCAGCGCCGAGTTGATGCCTTGTTACAACAAGGAATGAACTACAAATATGATCGTCATGGTTACTACTGGTATGCCGATTACGGTACCGAGTTGCGTGATCGTGCGTTAATTCTGTCACTGTTGCTGGAAAATCAACAATTGCCGGGAAAACAACCCGATTTGCAAATGCAGTTAAGTGATTTAATGCAAAGTCAGGGCTATTTGTCGACGCAAGAGCGTAATGCACTCTTTATGGCGGCTCGCCACTCTATGGCACAGCCTGAAGCCGATTGGCAAGCATCGATATCGCAAGCACAACAATCGATGGCTGAGTTGAGTAACAAAACTCAGCAGACTTTTAACCTCAATGATGAAAACCTTCTCAAAGGGTTAACGGTTTCTTCGACGGCAGATAATCCGCTTTACCTGCGTGCAGATGTCACGGGTTATCCGCAAACCAAACCAAAACCAGCGGAAAATGGCATTCACATCACCCGTGAAATCTTTGATCTGCAAGGCAAAACACCCGATTTAAAT
>CALMKU010000204.1 GCA_937866945.1 uncultured Tolumonas sp. | reverse complement strand
CATGCGCTGGCAATGCCTCATTTTAAACATGGTCCGTTATTACCTATTCCTCGCGGTGGTGGTTATGCGTTGTTTTTGGCTATGTTGTTTGTCTTCCTTATGCTTTATCGCTATCGCTTGATCGACATTGCGGCCACTCGAGCGCTTTGTTTTTCGGGTTTAATTCTGGTTATCGGCAATCTGGTACACGACCTGTTCCCATTGAGTGTTAAGGTAAGATTAGGCATTCAGGTCTTATCTGCTATCGCCGTTCTAACGTGGTTCAGCCGTGATCTGGTGGTCTTATTCTGGGATAACTATCTCTATTTCTCCGGACTTTGGTTGCCCATCATTGTGTTTGGCATCATGGCTTTTGTGAATATCTTCAATTTCATGGATGGCGTAGATGGTTTTGCCGGTAGTCAGGCATTCATTATGATGTTTGCTTCTTCCGTGTTGTTAGCCTTCAGCGATGAAATGCAGTGGAGTTTGCCGCTGATCCTGATGTGTGCGCCTGTTTTAGGTTTTCTGGCCTGGAACTGGCCGCCAGCTAAGATTTTCATGGGTGATGCCGGTAGTAGTTTTATGGGCGTGTTTATTGCCACACTCGGATTACTGTTGGCGACCGATACCTCGGTCAACCTGTGGTGCTGGTTGATCATGATGGGCTGGTTCATTGTCGATAGCGGCTGGTCATTGGTCGTTCGCATTCTGCATGGTAACGATTGGCATCGTAGTCACCGAATGCATGCATATCAGATTTTAGCTCGCCGCTGGGAAAATCATTTTTATGTCACATTGATATTATGGCTGGTGAATTGGGTATGGTTATTCCCGCTGGCCTATCTGGCGATGACGAATGAACGTTGGGGTGTGCCACTGATTGTAATCGCCTATGTTCCGCTGTGTATTGCGTGCTGGTGGTTGAAAGCCGGAGAATCGGTAAATAATGATCCTGGTGAACCAGTTTAATTTATCCGACACAAGTTATAGATAAAAATTGAATGAAAAGATAAGGCGCTGTAAGGCGCCTTATTTTTTCGCCAACATCTATTAAACGATAGTTTTAACGCCATCGGCTGAACCAATCAAAGCAACATCAGCGCCACGATGAGCGAATAAACCCACGGTCACGACGCCAGGGATCTGGTTTACCTGTTGCTCAAGCGCTTTAGCATCATGGATCTGCAGACCATGCACGTCGAGGATCTGACAATGGTTATCCGTGATCACGCCATCACGGTACACTGGGTTCCCTCCCAGTTTTTTCAGTTCACGAGCGACGTATTCGCGAGCCAGTGGAATAACTTCTACCGGTAAAGGAAACTGCCCTAATACATCAACTTGCTTGGTGGAATCAGCAATGCAAATAAAGCGTTTAGCGACTGCTGCAACAATTTTTTCACGGGTGAGGGCCGCGCCACCGCCTTTGATCATTTCCATCTGCGGGTTGATTTCATCGGCGCCATCAACATAAATATCAAATTCAGTCACGTCATTCAGATCAACAACAGGGATACCTAAAGCCAGTAATCGGGCTGTTGAGGCCTCTGAACTGGATACTGCAGCTTTGATTTGATCTTTGATACTGGCCAGAGCATCAATGAAGCAATTAACCGTTGAACCAGTTCCTACACCGATAATTGTATTCGGTTGTACATAAGCTAATGCGGCTTGCCCCACTGCTTTTTTCATTTCGTCCTGCGTCATTCTGATTTTTCTCTCTCGTCGTTCAAGGCGATTAATTATATCTGAAAACGAAAGCGTAACCGAAGTAGTAATAAGACCAATCCGAGCATTACCAGTTCGATATCACCGCCGCCACCGCTTGAACTGTTATCAGAGCTATCGATCCAGCCAAGTGTGTTATCAATCCAGTGGCTGTAATAGCTAACATCGGTATACCCACCGGGAATTCCAGTAGCACATGTGGTGTTGAAACCAAAACTGGTGATGCCGTATTGAATACCGTCATAAAGAAGTGGGCTACCACTGTCACCAAAGCAGGTATCTTTCCCATAATCACCGGCAAAAATATGATCAGGAAAATCGTCATCGAAGCCCCAAAAGGTCAGAGTGGTTGTTTGCAGGAAATTGGTTGCCAATGCTTCGCTCTGTGTTATGCCTGCTTCTGTTTCTCCCCAGCCGTATACTCTCATCTGAATGCCACCAGGCAGATAAG
>CALMKU010000203.1 GCA_937866945.1 uncultured Tolumonas sp. | reverse complement strand
TTACGGAAATGCACACCTTCTTCTTTGATCTTGCGGATATCACCGAGGCTGAATACCTGAAATCCGCCTGAATCGGTCAGGATCGGGCCATGCCAATTCATGAAATCGTGTAAGTCGCCATGTTTGCGCATGATGTCCTGGCCAGGACGTAACCACAGGTGGAATGTATTCCCCAGCAGGATCTGTGCACCGGTCTCTTTAACTTCTTCCGGTGTCATGCCTTTTACTGTGCCGTAGGTGCCAACAGGCATGAAAGCGGGTGTTTCAACCACACCACGATCAAACACTAAGCTGCCACGACGTGCGCGGCCTTGGGTCTTTTTCAGTTCAAATTTCATTTTTTTCCTTAACGTCAGAGAAACAGTCTGACTGTTTTATTGGGCATTAGCCCTGAGTGGCGTTGGTTTGCCGTGTAATAAACATGGCATCGCCATAGCTGAAGAAGCGATAACCGGAGGTTATTGCTTCCTGATAGGCTTGCATCACATGCTGATAACCTGCAAAAGCAGACACCAGCATGATCAATGTCGAGCCGGGTAAATGAAAATTAGTGATCAGCACATCGACAACCTGATATTGATAACCAGGGTAAATAAAGATGCTGGTATCACCAAAGAAAGGTGACAGTGGCGTTCCTGCCTTTAACGAAGCTTGTGCGGCCGTTTCTAACGAACGCACGGATGTTGTTCCAACCGCAACAACTCGCCCTCCCCGCGCACGGGTGGCATTAATTTTTTCAATCACATCTGCAGGCACTTCTGCATACTCGCTGTGCATCTGGTGATCTTCCAGCCGTTCAACCCGCACCGGTTGGAATGTTCCGGCACCTACATGCAAAGTCACAAATGCTAGTTCAATGCCTTTTTGTTGCAATGCATCCAGCAGCGGTTGATCAAAATGCAGTCCGGCAGTCGGCGCTGCCACCGCACCGGGACGTTCGTTATAGACGGTCTGATAGCGCTCTTTATCAGAGCTTTCATCCGGACGATCAATATACGGCGGCAACGGCATATGGCCGATCTGATTCAGAATATCCAATA
>CALMKU010000202.1 GCA_937866945.1 uncultured Tolumonas sp. | reverse complement strand
ACAAAAAGTACCCAGTTACCGTATTTAACAAATTTTTCCTGCACCTGCGCGAATCGGTGTGGTGTGACAATGCGTCTGATTGGAGCAAATGCCAGTATGCGTTGACCAAAAGTATGGCCGAGTGTAAACATGATGCCATCGCCGATAAGCACGCCAGCCATGCATACTGCAAACATAGTATGTACATCAGCGTAACCCAAACCAGCAATAATTCCGCCTGCTACTAAAGTGATATCTTCTGGGATCGGTAAGCCAAAACCACAAAGCAAAAGCATAACGAAAACAGCTATATAGCCATAGTCAGCGAAAATGGAAATTAGAATGTCCATCTTATTGTATTTTTCACCCCATTCCTGCCCGGTAGTCTCACGGTTATTTTACTAATCAGTTAGAGACAACGCATCAAACTACAACAACATAATGTGGGCCGATTATGACACTCATTAGATGGTGCGTGTGTAAATCAGGGGTAGTTTTCTCCCTTTTATGTGAAATAAGCAACTTCCTGGCAGCTGATCGTTGGTTTTTTGAACGCTTAATTAGGGTAAACGTTAAAACCAACAGCTTTTAGCTCGCGGGGTCTCACGAGAGAATAATAAACCCATAAGTTAATAAGAGACAAACAGTGGAACAGTTGCTGTTGGGAATGGCGCTTGGTATATGCAGTGCATTGCTCTGGCCAGAATTACCTTCAAGCGGGTGGGGATGGGGTGCCTTATTACCCGGCTTTATCTTACTTTTCCGCTCACGTTTTGCCGGTGCCGTATTAATTGGTTTGGGGTGGGCACTACTCTTTTTTAACCATCAATTGTTTTGGCTTAAAGAACAACAGATACTGACCCCTGCTCAGCATGAATTAAATGTAACCGTGTTGCAGGCCTATCAAAAATCGGATCGTCAGCAAATTTTGGTTTCTGTGCAAAGCATTAACCAGCAAACATATTGGCCTACACCAACCCTGCGTTTAACGCTGAGTAATAATAAAAATCGCCTGAAGCGAGGCGATCAACTGCATATTCTGGCCAAACTTAAAATACCGCATGGATTAGGTAACCCTGCAGGGTTTAACGCCGAGCGATGGTTACTCGGGCAAGGTATAACCGCGACTGGCACGGTCAGTCGTGCCGCGTTTATCTATCAGGCCGATCACAGTTGGCGTGATCGATGGCTGGCGCAATCGCGTCAACTAATGCGTGGATTTCGGCAACCTGAATTATTGATGGCCTTAATTTATGGTGAGCAACAGGATGTCGATAAAGCAGACTGGCAAACGCTTCGTGATACTGGTC
>CALMKU010000201.1 GCA_937866945.1 uncultured Tolumonas sp. | reverse complement strand
AGCCATAATTGCCTGATGCCGACATCAGACAACCAGTTATTGCGCTGGGCTATCGAACAACAAAAACAACATCAGAATGGGAAAGGTTGTTGTTATGCAGTTCGTAATAGCAAAGGGAAAAAGCTGATCGGGTTAGTTACTTTACAGCAGAAAGTAACGTTGCAATCAAAAGCAGAACGTGTGGAACTGAGTTATTGGTTAAGCCCATCGTATTGGCGACAAGGTTTAATGAGCGAAGCGATATCTTGCGTACTCAATGAATGGCAGCATAATTACCCCCAAATTACCGTGTATTCCAATTCTAATATCAACAATTTAGCCTCTATCGCTTTATTGAAGAAAATGGGAATGCAGATGGTGAATACTGAAAATAAAAATGAAATGCGGGAGTTTGTTTTAGGCGGAAAACATAAAGATTGATGACCCCGGCTATGGGGTCATCAAATAAGCAGACTTATTTTTTAGCTTCAGTTTTAGCTGGTGCGTCAGCAGCTTTAACCTGATCTTTCACAATTTCCAGCAGTTCAACTTCAAATACCAGTACAGAGTTTGGCGGAATAGTACCGGCACCCTGTTCGCCATAAGCCAGTGCGGCAGGTAGAGTAAATTTGAATTTAGAACCAACAGGCATCAATTGCACGCCTTCAGTCCAACCTGGAATTACGTGATCCAGTGGGAATTCAGCCGGTTCTTTACGGTCATAAGAACTGTCGAATTTAGTGCCGTCAGGCAGCGTACCCAGATAATGCACACGAACGACATCGCTGGCTTTTGGTTTTTCACCAGTACCCATCTTCAGTACTTCATATTGCAGACCTGATTTAGTAACAGTCACGCCAGCTTTTTTCGCGTTATCTTCCAGGTATTTCTTACCTTTTTCTAAACTTGATTTGGCATCAGTTTCAGCTTTTTTAGTCGCTGCTTCGTTGACCTTTTGATCATAAGCTTTCAGCGCTTTTTCAATATCAGCGTCACTCATCTGGGCTTTTTTCGCCAGACCATCTTTCACGCCATTCATGATCATATCGTTATCTAATTTCACGCCCAAATCCTGCTGGCGGGAAAGTGTTGAATTAATATAACGGCCCATAGACAAGCCAATCGCGTAGGCGGATTGTTGTTCAAATGTTTTTAACTCAACTTTGTCGGCAACTGGTGCTTTTGGCTCATCTTTCTGACAAGCAGTCATGGATACTGCAACCGCAACCGCCAACAAAGACATCTTGATCATTTTTTGCATTATTTTCTCCACGAGAAGGATTCCGGCTCTCTGTTTATCGGTAAAGAGAGGCTGACCTAGGCAAGCGCCTTATACTAACGCCAGTTGTAAATGAACAACAGGCAAATAAAGGTAATTGTGAGAAAAATGATACGGAATATAATGCAGAGGATAAATACCAAAGAGCGTACCGATGTCACATATAAACGAGCTAAACAAACATCTGGAAGATCGGATTGAAGAACTAGAAAGCCGCTTAGCTTTCCAAGATGATACAATTGAACAACTTAACCAGGCACTTGCCATGCAACAGCAAGATATGGACAAGTTACGCCATCAGATGGGTTTGATCGCAACCCGCATGAAAGAGATGGTTGTCAGTCAAGTAGCGAGTCAAAGCGAAGAGACGCCGCCGCCACATTACTGAGCCAAATATCGGTAATAAAACACCAAAAATAAAAAACCGCCAGATTTCGGCGGTTTTTTATTGGCTCAGGAAAAATTACGCTTCCTGTTTGGTCCAAGTATCACGCAAAGCAACGGTCAGGTTAAAGACCATTTTCTCTGGTGAAGACAGTTTATTATCCACACAGAAATAACCTTCACGCTCAAACTGATAAGCAAACTCAGGCTGTGC
>CALMKU010000200.1 GCA_937866945.1 uncultured Tolumonas sp. | reverse complement strand
AAACAAAAAGGCCAACACAGGTTGGCCTTTTTATCGGTTTGCTTAACAAAAACTAACTAAGCGTTCGTTTCTTGTTCTAAGTCGGCACAGAAACGATAGCCTTCACCGTGAATGGTGGTGATCAGTTCCGGTGTGTCTGGGTAATCTTCAAAATGTTTGCGGATCCGGCGAATAGTCACATCCACAGTACGGTCATGTGGTTTCAGCTCACGACCGGTCATTTTCAACAGCAGATCGGCACGAGTCTGGATCTGGCCCGGATTTTCACAAAAATGCAGCAAAGCGCGGAATTCAGAACGTGGCAGACGGTAAGCCACCGCAGATGGATTGATCAGCGAACGACTGTTGATGTCCAGTGTCCAACCATTGAAGCGATACGCAGACACATTGCCGGCAATCGGCTCTTCAACCGGATCACCACGACGGGTTCGTCCCAGCAAATTGCGTGCACGGATCGTCAATTCCCTCGGGTTAAATGGTTTGGTCAGGTAATCATCAGCACCAATTTCCAGCCCTAAGATACGATCAACATCGTTATCACGGCCAGTCAGAAAGATCAGACCCATTTCACCTTTTTCCCGAATTTCACGGGCCAACAGCAAACCATTTTTTCCAGGCAAATTGATATCCATTATCACCAGGTCAACTCGCTGATTCGCTAATGTATGGTGCATTTCGTCACCATTATTAGCTTCCAGAACATGATAGCCTTCCGCTTCAAAGATACTTTTCAGCGTATTTCGTGTGACGAGTTCATCCTCAACAATCAATATCTGTGGTATTTGCATGGAAATTCTCTGCGTTAAATGAAATTGTGTTAATTTTAACATATTCGCTACATTCATATGACAGTAGATCTGTTTTTTCAATGTTATTAACAATACCTGCCAGCCTTGCTCACAGACTGCGTTTGTTAACTGCCATGAATAGTTTGAAATCGCGAATTGTTACAAAATTTTGTTGACAGAAATGTACCTGATCCGGTATTGGTATGTCACTATTTATGCGAAGTCTAATTATGCTATCTACTATTGCTACCCGCACAATTATTATCATTACCGGCACCACAATTGGTGGTACTGGCGCGGGCTGATGCATAAATAACACAAACAATTATCGAAGCCCGTCCCCTAACCAGGTACGGGCTTTTTCGTTACAGGGAGATGTATATGCGTGTACTAAAGTTTGGTGGTTCTTCACTGGCAGATGCGGAACGATTCCTCCGGGTTTCCGACATCGTTGTGAATAATCAGCAACAGGTTCAGGTGGCGTTGGTGTTATCGGCACCTGCCAAAGTGACCAACCTGCTGGTGGCGTTGGTTGCTCAGACCAGCAAAGGTGAAGATGCCAGTGCGACACTGGCCGACATTGAGGGCATTTTCACACGTCTGATCACCGGACTGAAAACACGTTATGCCAATTTTGCTGACGAAGTGCTGATGCAACGTCTGCAGCAAGAACTGGGAACTATCCGCAGTAAAATGCAGGGTATCCAGTTGTTGAACCAGTGCCCCGATAGCGTACAAGCGCTCATCTTAAGTCGCGGTGAAGCGTTATCTATCGCCTGTATGGAACAATTACTGCTGGCGCGCGGTGAAAAAGTCACCCTGATCAACCCTGTTGAAATGTTACTGGCAGAAGGTAACTTCTTAGAATCTCACGTTGATATTGATGTCTCTCGTGCTCGTTTTGCTGCAACCCCAGTGAATGAAGGCCATGTTTATCTGATGGCAGGCTTCACCGGTGGTAACGCGAAAGGTGAACTGGTGCTGTTGGGCCGTAATGGTTCTGATTACTCAGCAGCGGTACTGGCGGCCTGTGTTAATGCTGATTGCTGCGAGATCTGGACAGACGTAGATGGCGTTTACAGCTGTGATCCTCGTCTGGTGCCGGATGCCGTATTGCTGAAACGCATGTCATATAAAGAAGCGATGGAGCTGTCTTACTTTGGTGCCAAAGTATTGCACCCACGTACCATCGCACCGATTGCCCGTTTCCACATTCCATGTCTTATCAAAAACACCTTCAATCCACAGGGTGAAGGTACGTTAATCAGCGCTGATCACGGTGACGATCAATATCCGGTGAAAGGGATCTCCGATCTGTCTGGTATTTCCATGATCAACGTCAGTGGCCCAGGCATGAAAGGTATGGTTGGTATGGCTGGCCGCATGTTCACTGCGGTTTC
>CALMKU010000199.1 GCA_937866945.1 uncultured Tolumonas sp. | reverse complement strand
CGCCTTTTTAATCTTTAACGCACAGTTTTGACTGCCCCCTCCGGTTGTGTTTTGTTATAGTGAGCGCCGATTTCAAACTGGCTATGCCGGCTCACACTGAGCAGGCAACCCCCGGATAGATAAGGATCATGACGTTGAAACTGGCGAAAATTGTTCTGCTGACAGCCGCATTCAGTATCAGTGCTGCCACCTTTGCAGAAACTGCAACCCCTACTCCAACCCCTACCCCAATGCCAGATCCGAAGCCGACGCTAGATCCAAAGCCGATGCCAGCGCCTGCACCGGTGGCATTACCAAGCCCACCACAAATTTCCGCAAAAGCGCATTTGTTGATGGACTACAACAGTGGTCAGATCCTGATCGGCGAAAATACCGAAGAGCGTTTACCACCAGCAAGTCTGACTAAAATGATGACCTCGTATGTCATTGGTCAGGAACTGAAAGCCGGTCGTATCAAACCAACTGATATGGTTACCATCAGTCAGAATGCCTGGGCTAAAAACTACGATGACTCCTCTAAGATGTTTATCGAAGTGGGTAAACAGGTCAGCGTGGATAACCTGAATAAAGGTATCATCATCCAATCGGGTAACGATGCTTGTATCGCCATGGCAGAACACATTGCCGGCTCAGAAGACTCATTTGCCAGCCTGATGAATCAATGGGCTGCCAAATTGGGCATGAATGATACTCATTTTGTTAATGCTCATGGCTTGTATAACGTGGATCACTATTCCACTGCGCACGATATGGCACGACTGGGTCAGGCGCTGATCCGTGATCTGCCAAACGAATACGCGATCTACGCCCAAAAAGATTTCACCTTCAATGGCATCACACAGCACAACCGTAACCGTTTGCTGTGGGATAAAACACTGGTGGTTGATGGCATCAAAACCGGTCACGTCAGCGAAGTGGGCTACAACTTAGTTGCTTCAGCCACTGGCCCGGAAGGCATGCGCCTGATCTCCGTCATCATCGGCTCAAACAGCGAACAACAACGGGCGGAAGAAAGCAAAAAACTGCTGACTTACGGTTTCCGTTTCTACCAGAACATGCAACCGTACAAACAAGGTGCGGAACTGGCAACTCAACGCATCTGGATGGGCGAAAAAAGTGAAATCCGTTTGGGTACCGATCGTGATATCAATCTGTTAGCACCACGTGGTGCTGCCACCAAACTGAAAGCCGATTTCCAGCTGAATCGTGAACTGCATGCGCCAATCAAGCAAGGCGAAACTGTGGGCACTATTTTCCTGCGCATTGATGGTAAAGATGTGGCACAGTATCCGTTAGTCGCGCTGGATACCGTGGAAGAGGGTGGTATTTTCAGTCGCCTGTGGGATTATCTGGTACTGCTGTTCCAGCAATTATTTGGCTGATAGGTAGATACGAAAATATCCCTGAAGGCCCGTTTAACGGGCCTTCCTCGTTTTAACTCATAAGCTTGAGGTATAGGAATATGGGCCTGAATACAAAATTTGACGAACTGCTGGATTTTCCCTGCCTGTTCCCGTTTAAGGTCTTGGGTGTAGCAGACGATGCGCTGGTCGAGCAAGTGGTAGCGGTATTGCAACAACATGCACCGGGTGATTACACCCCAACCACCAAACCCAGCAGCAAAGGTAACTACCTTTCTGTCACCGTAACGGTCACGGCACAAAATAAAGAGCACTTGGAAACCATGTACTCCGCCTTAGGGCAGATTGAACTGGTTCGCGTCGTTCTATAAGCACACATACATATACCCAACTTCAAGTCCGAAGGGTATAAGTCGCTGGTATTTGCCAGCGACCTCATTATAATTAAGCAAAATTGCAACAACGCGGAAACAATTTTGCAGCATTCATCTCTGATTGTCCGGCGGTTAGGCATACAACCCTACGAAACAATCTGGCATGCCATGCAGACCTTCACCAATCAACGGACACCTGAGACCGCTGATGAGATCTGGTTGGTTGAACATCCGCCAGTCTATACCCAAGGTCAGGCAGGTAAACCCGAACACCTGCTGCACACCACCTCAATCCCAATCGTGCAAAGTGATCGTGGTGGTCAAGTCACCTACCACGGCCCCGGTCAATTGGTGTTCTATCCGCTGCTGGATGTGCGTCGTCTTGGCCTGGGTGTGCGTGAGTTGGTGACAGCACTCGAACAATCCGTGATCCGCTTGTTAGCTAATTATGGTATTAACGCTCTCGCCCGCAGCGATGCACCGGGAGTGTATGTCGATAATGCCAAGATAGCCTCTTTAGGTTTACGCATTCGCCATGGCCGATCTTTTCACGGTCTGGCACTTAACGTGGCGATGGATTTAACGCCATTTCAGCACATTAACCCGTGCGGCTATGCCGGTCTGGCAATGACGCAGTGCAGTAGTCTGGGTGGCCCCGCTAGCGTGGCCGAAGCAGCAGAGGGTTTGCTGCACATCTTTACCCGGCAAATAGGGATCACTCAGTGGCAAGATGGCGACGCGATCGTACCTGCCCCCGCTTGCGAGGAAACTCATGACTAAACCAATAACTGTTCAGCCCGGCGTGCAATTGCGCGATGCCGATAAAATGGCGTTGATCCCGGTAAAATTCTTGCCGGAACAGGAAGGCGAACAGCTGAAAAAACCAGACTGGATGCGCATCCGCCTACCAAAGACCGATGAAAAAATTCAGCATGTCAAAAACATCATGCGGAAAAATAATCTGCATTCGGTGTGTGAAGAAGCTTCCTGCCCGAATCTGTCGGAATGTTTTAATCACGGCACAGCGACCTTCATGATCTTAGGTGCGATTTGTACCCGTCGTTGCCCGTTCTGCGATGTGGCACACGGTAAACCGCTGGCACCTGACGTTGATGAACCGGCTAAACTGGCGAATACCATTCGCGAAATGGCACTGAAATATGTGGTGATCACGTCGGTGGATCGTGACGATCTGCGTGATGGTGGTGCACAGCATTTCGCTGATTGTATTCGTGAGATCCGCAACGCCTCGCCGAACACCCGCATTGAGACGCTGACGCCTGACTTCCGTGGTCGTATGGATAAAGCGTTAGATGTGTTCCGTGAAACACCACCGGATGTCTTTAACCACAATCTTGAAACCGCACCACGTCTATACAGCATGGCGCGTCCGGGTGCCGATTATGCCTGGTCACTGAAACTGCTGCAGAAGATGAAAGAGCTGCACCCTGATCTGCCGACTAAATCCGGCCTGATGATGGGCTTGGGTGAAACCAACGAAGAGATCGTGCAGGTATTAAAAGATTTGCGTGCACACGGCGTCACCATGCTGACACTGGGCCAGTATTTACAGCCAAGCCGTCATCACCTGCCGGTGAAGCGTTATGTGCCGCCACATGAATTTGATGAGCTGAAAGAGATCGCGCTTGATCTAGGTTTCACGCATGCAGCATGTGGCCCGTTTGTGCGTTCATCCTATCATGCCGATCTGCAGGCACAGGGCAAAGAAGTAAAATAATATATTCGTACTTTGGGTATAGAGATAGTCAGTGTTTTCAAATGAACACTGACTGTTATCCCATCTCGTGTTTTTACTGCCCCGATCCAGTATCATAATGACGTTCTCTCTTCTGACGTGCAGGAATGTCTTCGTTTTGCTGACTCGTATTCTTCATGCTGTCACGACGTTCTTTACTCCGCGAGTATGTAAGATCTTGCGGCGGGGAGCGCTCTTTTTATCAGTGACATTGTTTCTATTGTTATGGCTCGCCAATCAGGTGATCAGCCAGCAGCGCGCCTATACCTACGATGACCTGGAAAAAGTTCCCTATAATCGGGTGGCGGTGGTGTTAGGTACGTCAAAATATCTGACCGGTGGTGGTCTCAATCAATATTTTCAAAACCGGATCGATGCCACGGTGGCGCTCTATTTCAGTGGCAAAATCAATCAGGTGATCGTATCCGGCGACAATGCCACAATGAGTTATAACGAACCGCGCGAAATGCGCCGCGAGCTGTTAAAACGCGGGATCCCTTCCCGGGCGATCTACAGCGACTACGCCGGGTTCCGAACACTCGACTCGATCTTACGGGCACACGGCGTGTTTGGTCAGACACGATTCACGGTGGTGTCACAACGTTTCCAAAATGAACGAGCTATTTTTCTCGCTCATCATTATTCTCTCGATGTGGTTGGATTCAACGCCAAAGATGTCGATGCCTATACCGGTTTTAAAACCCGGATCAGAGAAATATTTGCCCGCCTGTGGTGTCTGTTTGATGTCTATATCTGGGAACGTCAGCCACGGTTTATGGGCGAACAAATTGCGGTGGAATAAATGATAAAAACAGGGTATTTCTATCCGCCGCTTTAATGATGTATTTTGAGTATAACTAATGTCATTGCCAACTCTTGATCATGCCTGGTTACAAATCGCTGTCGGACTTTCCACTTCCATGCCGGGCGAATTGCAATTTCAACGCCTGGTACAGGCCATTTGTGACGTATTGCCCTGCGATGCCGTATCCCTGATGCAATTACATGAAGGCGAACTGGTGCCCGTCGCGGCCATGGGGTTGGCGCCTGAATTGATTGGTCAACGCTTTTTACCTGCCGAGCACCCCCGCTTACAGGCGATCCTGCAGGAACGGGAACCGGTACGCTTTCCGGCTGATGCTGAATTACCCGATCCCTTTGATGGCTGGCTGGCAATTGATCGCGAACGTACTGCCGATGTGCATTCCTGTATGGGTTGCAGTTTATATGTCGATCGGCAACTGGTCGGCGTATTAACGCTGGATGCCTTGGCGCCAGGCCGCTTTGACGATGTCGATGATATGACTGTGGCTGCATTTGCCGCGCTGGCTGCCGCCACCTTACGTAATGTCGCCCTGCTCCGCGCACTGGAACACAGCCGGGCACAACAACAGGAACTGGCGCAAGAGCTGGTGCGTGATGCCCGTCGTCGCGAAGGTGAGCTGATTGGTAACAGCCTGCAGATGCGTAAGTTATGCGAAGAGATTGATATCGTTGCTAACACCGATTTAGCGGTGCTGATCACCGGTGAGACGGGTACCGGCAAAGAGCTGGTGGCGCGCACGCTGCACGCACATTCCCGTCGCAGCGAACAGGCGTTAGTGCATGTTAACTGTGCCGCATTGCCGGAACAGATTGCTGAAAGTGAATTATTTGGTCATGTTAAAGGTGCGTTTACTGGCGCAGTCAGCCATCGGGCGGGAAAATTTGAACTGGCGGATGGTGGCACACTATTTCTCGACGAAATCGGTGAATTACCACTGAGTTTACAAGCCAAATTACTGCGCGCACTGCAGCAAGGCGAAATTCAACGTGTCGGTGCGGATAAATTATTGCGCGTCAATGTGCGTCTGATTGCAGCAACGAATCGGGATCTGGAGCAGGAAGTCGCCGAAGGACGTTTCCGCAGCGACCTGTACCATCGTCTTAAAGTGTATCCGATCGCCGTGCCGCCACTGCGGGCCCACAAAACCGATCTGGATACCTTAAGCAGTTATTTTCTCGATCAGGCCAGAAGCCGTCTCGGTTTGCGCCAGATCGGTTTGCATCCGCAAGCATTACAGGCCATGCACGCTTATGATTGGCCCGGTAACGTGCGTGAGCTGGAACATATGCTGATGCGCGCCAGTCTGAAAGCCACCCGGCATAAGGAAGGTCGTCCGCTGATTTTGGCAGAACATCTGGATCTGTCTATTCCGGATCTGCTGACCGAAAAGGCAAATGCAGAAAATGAAAGACCGGACATCACGGCTGCCGCTGAGGCTCAACTGGGCTTGCGGGATGCGGTAGATGAATATCAGCATCGGCTGATCCAGCAAGTGTTGGATGCGCATGATGGTAACTGGTCAGCAACCGCCCGGCAGCTCAAAGTAGATCGGGCTAACCTCAATCGACTGGCGCAACGACTGGGTATAAAAACCTGATCTTATTCATAAAAATTTAATTAACCCTGTGCCAGTTTCATTTTAGTCCTACCACAGGATTGGCGAATGACGCCAGTGCTGTTACGCTTAATTCAGATTAAATAAATGTAAAAGGCAAACTGTACCGAAAGGTCAGGACGCAAAGCTTCCGGTCTACCATCAACCAATAATGTTGATCACGATAGCGGAGTTGCCATCTATTCCTATATACAAAATTAATTGGTTATATAATGTTAATTTGTATATTCAGACTCTCGCATTCGCATTAAGAGTCAAATGGCAATACTTTGTGTGACTGTTCAGCGGTATGTTAATCATCCGAATGGAGTATCCTAGGTTGCTCGCGATAAAAAACATCAAGCTTTCCACCCGAACGGCATTGCTGTTTGGCTTTGGTCTCTTACTCATTATCAGTCTGAGCATTTCGCTAACCTGGTTCTTTTTCTTGCGTGAAATTAATGCGTTAGAACTTCATGCGACCATAGAAACTAATCGGCAAGCCCAGCAAACCATCCAGATAAAACTCAATGATATGGCGAGCCGGACCGGTGATTGGGCTTTTTGGGATGAAACCTATCAGCTAACCACGCAAGGTGATGCCAGTTATCGCGAGCGCAATCTCAATGCCGACTCACTCAAAATCAATGATGTTGATTTGATGGTATTTTTATCACGCACGGGTGAGTATGTAGATGGTGCGCATTTCAGTGCCGAACAACACAGCACATCTCCGGTGAGCTCCGTGTTGTTAAAAGAATTGTTATCTGCCCGGGGCATAGGACGGCAGCTGAACGTCTTACTGCATACGCCGAACCCTGAATTGAAACCAGTCTCAGGAATCGTATCGCTCTGGGGGGATCCGATGCTGGTGGCCTTAACGCCGGTAACGCAGAGTAATATGAGCTCGAATGTCGGTGGCTGGATGATTTGGGCAAAACGCATTCATCTGTTTTTTCCGGAACGCTATAAAACAGTGCTGGTTAATGATACCCGGTTGATTAACATCACGCCGGCAACCTTACCGCAAAAAATTCTTGACGCATTGTTCATACAAAAGATGAACTATGCCGATCAGCTCTCTGACACACAGATCTCGGTGTTCAGTATTCTGCCAGATATCAACCAACAGCCTGCCGCGATCATTCAGATCACCGCACCCAGAGAATATTATCAGAGTGGTAAAAGTGCATTATATCTGCTGGCTTTTTCCTGCCTGTTGTGTGGCGTGCTGATCAGCCTGCTCTTCTTCCGCGAACTGCGACGCAGCCTGGGTGAGCGGTTACATACATTAGAAGATGGTCTGAAACGTTTAGCGCAAGACGACTTCACCGAACTGCTGCGCACCGATGATGGTAAAGATGAAATTTCGATGGTCAGTCAGGTAGTGAATAAATTACTGACCACCAAAAATGCAACCCATGATGCTCTTGAAGAGGTCGAAAATAAATTTTCAGCCATTTATGAAAATGCCAATCAGCCCATGTTGATCGCTTATGACAAGCGGGTATTAAGCGCGAATCTGGCCGTTGCCAATATGCTGGGCTATGACTGTGCGGGTGAGTTGATCGGCCGTCATATGGACAATCTGTTGCATGTTTCCGGCAAACACGCGCCGGGCAGTGACCTGTTCTATCAGCAAGTCAATGAGGGTAAATATAGCTTCGAATGGGATATTGCCGGTCATTTGGGTTGGTTGGTACCTTGTGAGCTGGATATAACCCCGATCGATCATCATGGCCAGCAAGCTCTGCTGGTTTGTATGAATGATATTTCCGAACGCCGCTTGCATGAAAATAAGATCCGCCGTCTGGTGTTTAATGACTCATTGACCGGATTATTTAACCGTTACACCTTGATCCAACGTATGCAGCCCGTGCTGGAACAACTGCCGGAAGGTGGGCGTTTTGCTCTGTTGTATATCAATCTTGACCGTTTCCGCGCGATCAACGATACGTTCGGGCATGATGTGGGCGATGGCGTGATCAGAACAGTCGCTTTACGTCTTAGCATGCAATGTGAAACGCTGACATTGGCACGCATTGCCGGCGATGAGTTTATTGTCTTTATTCCTGAGATTTCAAATAGCTATCAGCCTGTGCGCTTAGGCCATGAGATCCAACGTTTGCTGTTGCAACCACTGATCATTGACAACGTGTCGCTGGAAGTCTCCACCACCATCAGTGTGATCATTGGTGGGAAGGAATATACCTCTGTTGAAGACGTGCTGCGTTGTGCTGATTTCGCGATGGGCCGCGCTAAAAAGCAGAATAAACGCATTCAGGTTTTCAGCCACCGCGTGTATCAGGAAGCGATAGAAACGCTCGCTATTCAGCGAGATTTGCCTTCCGCGATCCGTAACCAGCAGATCAAACCCGTGTTTCAACCGATTGTCTCTTGTATCACCGGTGAAATCGTGGGTTTTGAAGCCTTAGCCCGCTGGCAGCATGCAGAGTTAGGTGCTATTTCACCAGCCCGATTTATCCCGATGGCAGAAGAAAGCAACCTGATTGTCGAGCTTGGCGAACAAGTGCTGACACAATCTTGCCAGTTTATTCAACGCTTTAATGAAATACGTAAAGAGCAACAACAGCCTCAACTATTAGTTCATGTTAACTTTTCTGCTCATCACTTCTCCAGCTCGACGTTATTGGAGAACCTACGTACTACATTGCAAGAAAGCAGGCTGCCCCCCCAACATCTGGTCATAGAAATCACGGAAAGCATGTTGATTGAACGCCCGACCGAATCGGTAAAACGTATGGAGCAGATCAAGCAACTGGGCGTAGGCCTGGCTCTGGATGATTTTGGTACCGGTTATTCGGCGTTGAATACACTTTGCCAATATCCGTTAGATATCGTGAAACTGGATCGCAGTTTTGTGTTACGTCTGATGGACGGCCAACAAGGCGAAGTGTTGGTGCGCGCTATCGTGAATATGGCCAGAGATTTGAAACTGGCAATGGTAGCTGAGGGCGTGGAAACGCATGAGCAGATGTTGAAAATAAAAGCGCTGGGTGTGGAAGAGGTCCAAGGGTTTTACTATTACCGGCCTATGCCAGCTGCGGATATTTTTGCTTTAACAGAGGCCAAGCTTAGTGCTGAAGTTTGTTCATAACTACATGGCTCATAGTCATAATACATAACAGAACTTGTTAATCGTATTAAGTGTCCAAGCCTGAAAATCGAGTAGGAGGCGGGATCACTCCCGCCGTCCTCTCACACCACCGTACGTG
>CALMKU010000198.1 GCA_937866945.1 uncultured Tolumonas sp. | reverse complement strand
GAATAGCCAGAATGATACCGTAGAGCAGGGTTTTCCCCATATCCGCGCCATAAATGCCAGCGATAGCAGTTGGCCCTGGATGTGGTGGCAAGAAACCGTGGGTAACAGACAAGGCTGCTGCCATTGGCACGCCGATATACAGCAACGGAATACGGGCTGATGCGGCAATGGTAAACACCAGTGGGATCATCAGAACGAAGCCAACTTCATAGAACAGCGCGAAGCCCACCACAAAGCCGGTGATCACAACAGCCCATTGGATCCGCTTCACACCGAACCAGGCAATCAGCGTGGTAGCAATACGTTGTGCACCGCCACAATCCGCCATCAATTTGCCTAACATGGCCCCAAATGCCAGCACTAATGCTAGGCTGCCTAACGTGCCGCCCATACCGGCTTTCACCGATTTCATCACGTCCGCAATAGGCATGCCTTCCATCAAACCAACGGCCAGAGCAACCAGGATCAATGACAAAAAACCATTCAGTTTAAAACGCAACATCAACAAGAGCAGCAACGCTACCCCAACAGCAACAATAATTAACGGCATGATTGAACTCCTGTAAACGCGCTGGACACACACACTGAAAATGAGCTCAGGATGCACGTTGGCGGCGATATTGGCATAATGACGGTATCAGCAAACATAGTTGTCTCTCGTATTAGTGATGGTTCATTTTGAATTTGTGGCGCGCTTCACAAATCAACTTGTTACCGGTAACATGATAAAGTAAAAACCATCAACCACTGGCAATTATCAAATTTGAGACTGAGGTCAAATTATGGCAGGACAGAGCATTATTCTGATGGGCGTATCAGGTTGCGGTAAATCATCGGTCGGCGCTGCGCTGAGTCGCGCGTTAAATGCAAAATTTATTGACGGCGATGATCTTCATCCTCGCGCCAATATTCAGAAGATGGCCAGTGGTAATCCGCTCAATGATGATGATCGGGCACCTTGGCTGGAACGCCTGAATGATGCGGCATACAGCCTGTGTCATAAAAATGAAACCGGCATCATTGTCTGTTCCGCGCTGAAGCGTCGTTATCGTGATCGCCTGCGCGAAGGCAACCCGACCATGCGCTTTATTTACCTGCATGGCAGTTACGAATTAATCGAAGCCCGAATGATGGCCCGCGCTGGTCATTTTATGCCCGCTGGTTTGCTAAAAAGCCAGTTTGAAGCGCTGGAAGAACCCAACACTGAAGAATCAGATGTCTATCATGTCAATATTGATGGTGATTTAACCAATGTGGTCAACCGTTGTGTGGCCGCGTTACAGGGAGAATAACATGCATCCAGTGATCCAACAGGTAACAGACCGAATTCGTGAGCGTAGTACCAGTCTTCGCGCTGATTACGTAGCTCGTATGCAAGCGCAGGCCGCTGCCGGACGCCCACGTGGCACACTGGCCTGCGGTAATCTGGCTCATGTGGTTGCAGCATGTTCGCATGCGCAAAAAAATACATTACTGGATATGACGCGCGTTAACGTCGGTATCGTCACCGCCTATAACGACCTGCTCAGTGCCCATCAGCCGTATGAACATTATCCAGAGCAGATCAAAGCGGTGCTGTCTGCCGCAGGTCACAGTGCTCAGGTCGCGGGTGGCGTTCCGGCCATGTGCGATGGTGTCACGCAAGGTCAGGCTGGCATGGATCTGTCGCTGTTCTCGCGCGACGTGATCGCGCAGTCCACTGCCGTCTCGCTCAGCCACAATGCATTTGATGCCACCTTACTGCTGGGGATCTGCGACAAGATCGCCCCCGGTCAGCTGATCGGCGCTCTCTCATTTGGTCATCTGCCAACCGCATTTGTGCCTGCCGGCCCGATGAGCACTGGCATCAGTAATGATGAAAAAACGCGGATTCGCCAGCAATATGCAGCGGGTGAACTCGGTCGTGATGCACTGCAACAGATGGAAAATCAGGCTTATCACAGCGCCGGAACCTGTACCTTCTATGGCACAGCCAACACTAACCAACTGGTGTTCGAAGCGATGGGGTTGATGCTGCCCGGTTCAGCGTTTATTGCACCAAACAGCGAGCTGCGCCATGCACTGACTAACGAAGTCGCCGCACTGATACCAACGCTGGTATCCGGCTCCACACAATATCGCCCGCTGTATAAACTGGTTGATGAAAAATCACTGGTGAATGGTCTGGTTGCGCTGCTGGCATCGGGTGGCAGTACCAATCACACCATGCACATGGTGGCGATTGCCCGTGCGGCAGGTCTGATTTTGACGTGGGATGATTTCCGCGATCTGTCGGATGTCGTGCCATTGCTGGCTAAGGTTTATCCGAATGGCCCGGCAGATATCAACGCTTTCCATCAGGCCGGTGGCGTTCCGTTGTTGTTACGTGGTTTAGCGAAGCGTGGTTTGTTACATATGGATACCACGCCACTGACTGGCAACATGGAAGATTATCTGCAACATCCGCTGCTTAACGACAAGCAACTGACATGGCAGCCAACAACTGTGAGTCAGGATAAAGCCGTACTCTCCGATGACGACGCCGTCTTTAATCAAACTGGTGGTTTGAAAGTGCTGTCGGGCAACTTAGGCCGTTGTGTCATGAAAGTCAGCGCAGTTGCCGAGCAATATCACTATATCGATGCGGAAGCGGCAGTGTTCGATTCTCAACATGATGTGGAACGCGCTTATAAAGCTGGTGAATTGAATCGTGACGCCATCATCGTCGTGCGTTTCAACGGCCCCGCCGCCAATGGCATGCCTGAGTTGCATAAGTTGATGCCGATCCTCGGGAATCTGCAAAAAGCCGGTCATAAAGTCGCGTTGGTGACAGACGGTCGTTTATCTGGTGCCTCCGGCAAGATCCCAGCAGCCATCCACGTAACACCAGAAGCGGCTAAAGGTGGCCCGCTGGCACAACTGCAAAACGGCGATCGCATTCGTCTCGATGCCACTCATGGCACCTTGCATGTCCTCGACGATATTCGTCAGCGCCCGTTAGCCAAATCGAACCTGTCCGCACAACACCATGGTTTAGGCCGCGAGTTATTCGGCTCATTCCGTCGCATTGTTTCCAGCGCTGAACAAGGTGCATCGATCTTATTTTCCGACAACGATTTTTAATGAAGGATAACAGCAACATGAATTGGACACTTTCTCCTGCTACTGTATTTGCCACCTCACCGGTTGTACCCGTGATGGTAATTGACGATCTGGTGCATGCTGTACCGATGGCCAAAGCCTTGGCCGCGGGCGGTATTACCGTGTTTGAAATTACGTTGCGTACACCCGTTGCGTTAGACGCCATTCGCGCCATTCGTGAAGCGATGCCCGAGGCTTTAGTCGGCGCCGGTACCGTTTTGAACCCGCAACAATATGATGACGCCGTAGCAGCCGGTGCGCAGTTTATTATCTCTCCCGGCTTTACCGACAAACTGCTGGCCCATGCAGCTGCCAATGCCGTACCGTTGATCCCCGGTGTCAGCACTCCGTCAGAAGTGATGACCGCATTGGATCTGGGTTACACCCATCTGAAATTCTTTCCGGCGGAAGCCAATGGTGGGGCACCAGCGTTACAAGCCATTTCAGCGCCATTAGCTCAGGTAAAATTCTGCCCAACCGGCGGCATCGGCCCGAAAAACGTCGCCGCTTATCTAGCACTGAAATGCGTCGCAACCGTTGGCGGTTCTTGGATGATCCCGGCAGATAAAGTCAAAGCTGGCGATTGGGCGGGAATTACAGCGCTGTCAGCAGAAGCGGTTGCTCTGATCAACGGTCTGAAAGGGTAGCTCGTAGGCAAAATTAGGGGCTGTCAGATAGCCGAAAGTAATACTACGCCAGAGTGAAGACAGTGGTAGGTAATAAATAAGCGGACCGTCGGCGGCAAGGATGCCGCCGCCCGAGCGTCCATGGATGGATTTACAGCGAGTCCGTGTTTTATTACCTACCGCTGGCTTTAAAAACACAAAAAACTAAATACTCTGCCCCGCCGATAACTCAAAGCCCAAATCAATCACCGGTTCAGTTAATACCACCCCATTGATCCGTGCCAGCAATTGTTCCGCCGCTATACGGCCTATCGCTTCGCGTGGCGTGATCACGCTGGCTAGTTTTGGCACCATCGCCTGACCAATATCATGACCATGGAAACCCGCTACGCCAATCTCTCCGGGCACTGCAATATTCTGTCGCTGGCACTCAAAAATGGCCCCAACGGCTAAGTCATCGTTGGTACAGATCACACCATCCATATCCGGATAATGCGTTCGCGCTTCCGATAATAATTTAGCGCCCAGTGAAAATGATGATGCCGCATCAGTGGTCATCGTTAACGGCTCCAACCCGTGCGCTTGCATCGCGGCGGCATAACCGTCCATCTTCAGTCGGGTTCGCACGTCCATCCGTGCGCCAAGATAGACAATCCGGCGATAACCTTTTTGCAGCATTAACTCCGTCATCGCATAACTGGCCGCCGCATTATCAAAACCAACCGCTTGTTCCACCACCGGCGAACGGGAATCCATCACCTCAATAACCGGAATACCCGCGGTTTGAATCATACGTAACGTACGTTCGGTGTGATAACTTTCCGATAAGATCAAACCATCGACATGATAAGACAGCAATGAAGCAATGCGCTCCTGCTCCACATCAGAGCTGTAACCATAGTGCGCCAGCATGGTCTGATAACCCGCCGGTTCCGTGACCGACTCAATACCACGGATCACCTCCGCAAATACCTGGTTGGTTAGCGATGGCAACAAGACGCCGATGGCTTTGCTTTTGGCGTTCGATAACAGATCCGGCGCCCGATTCGGAATATAGCCAAGCGTATCTAACGCGACTGCTATTTTCTCCTGCACAGCAGCAGAAACTAAAGCAGGATCTTTCAAATAGCGGCTCACCGTCATTTTGGTGATTCCAACAAGATCGGCAACGTCCTGTAACGTAGGGCGGCGGGGTTTCTGACTCATTAATTTTATCCAATCGTGCAATGTTACAGTAACATAACAAACCCAAGCGGCTACCGCCATAAAGTTTACAGAAAACAAACGCCCCGTTTTGTTACGAAAAATTAACAAAACAGACTAACAACGGTTATATTGTGATCTGGAGCGCAAAAAATTAGGCCTTAATATGAAACGAATAAATTTTCTGATCAGAACATTACTGGAATGGGCGCAAAATATTGGTCTGATGATCATCGCGATTGCCAGTATGTTTGCGATAGGCACCGAAGTCATTTCGATGATCGGTTTGCAAAAAGTATCGTTGGCAGATCTGTTGCTGATGTTTATCTATCTGGAAGTGCTGGCCATGGTCTCGATGTACCTGGAGTCCGGTAAAATGCCGATCCGAATTCCGCTTTATATTGCGATCGTTGCATTGGCGCGTTACCTGATCCTCGACATGAAATCGATGGATGCCTGGCAGCTGGTTGGTGTATCAGCCAGTGCTTTCCTACTGGCAGTAACAGTATTAGTGATCCGTTATGGTCATCTGCGTCTGCCTTATGAATCTGATGATAGCCACAATAAACATACAGACTCCTGATTATTCTCACCTCTCCGCACATATTCTGATAGGTTTTGCCTATCAGAATATTATGTTTATTCAATTGGATATGCTCCTCAGTTGTGCTTAATATAAGAACATAGCGCAGCAACATTGCCTGCCGATGATTTAAACATCACAGACAACCAAGGAGTGAATTATGTCACATCAAGTTATTGATATCGGTATTTCTGAAAATGATCGTCTGGAAATTGCCGCTGGTCTTTCCCGTTTTCTCGCCGACAGCTACACACTTTATCTGAAAACCCATTACTACCATTGGAACGTCACCGGCCCAATGTTCAATACATTGCACCTGATGTTCGAAACACAATATACCGAGCTATCACTGGCAGTTGATTTGATCGCAGAACGCATCCGCGCACTGGGCGTTTATGCGCCAGGTACGTATAAAGAATTTGCTAAATTAACCGTGATCCCTGAAGACACCAGTGTGCCTAAAGCGCAGGACATGATTAAAAATCTGGTCGCGGGTCAGGAAGCCGTTGTGCGTACTGCGCGTTCACTGTTCCCAGTGATTGAAAAAGCCAGTGATGAAGCATCAGCTGATCTGTTGACGCAACGCATTCAGTTACACGAAAAAACCGCGTGGATGCTGCGTAGCTTGCTGGAATAACCGCTAAGAAATGAAACCCGGCCTTTATTAACTGATTCAACTGGAGTATTCATGAATCAAGCTATCTGGGCCGGATTACTGGCCAGTTTTATTGCCGGCGGTATTGGTACCGCCGCCGGAGCCGGAGGGGTTTTTCTCTTCCGCAAACTCTCTGTGAAATTAGAAGATGCCTTACTCAGTATTGCTGCTGGCATCATGCTGGCGGCGACTTTCTTTTCATTGTTATTACCCGCGCTTGAACATGCTGAAGCGCTGACGCACGCCAAACTGCCAGCTGTATTACTGGTTAGTACCGGTATATTACTCGGCGCCATCGGCCTTTGGTTTTTACACCAGCACTTGCCCCATGAGCATTTCATTATCGGTAAAGATAATCAAATGAGCACCAAAATGCGCAAGATCTGGTTGTTTGTCATGGCAATAACACTGCACAACTTTCCAGAAGGAATGGCCGTTGGAGTTGCGTTTGCCGGCAGTGACACATCGAATGCGATCACATTGGCAACCGGCATCGGTTTACAAAATCTGCCCGAAGGTCTGGCGGTAGCTGCTTCTTTACTGGCCATTAACTATAGCCGCCGCTTTGCATTTATTATCGCCGCACTGACCGGGCTGGTAGAGCCGATTGGCGGATTGATTGGTGCCGCTTTAGGTATCATCTCTGTGGCTATGCTGCCCTGCATGCTGGGGTTGGCTGCTGGTGCCATGCTGTTTGTTATCAGTCATGAAATCATCCCGGAAACTCATCGGCGGGGTTATGAACATCTGGCCACATTCTCACTGATTGGCGGCTTTGTGTTAATGATGTTACTGGATGCAACCCTCAGCTAAACCCATTCAAAGCTGGCACTGTTCTCGCAAAGGTCACATGTTCGATGTGCCAGCCATCTCTTTGTTATAACTTTATTGTCTGTTTTAGCGCATTTTTGCTGATACATGACATCATCTGTTTGTTCCGGCTGGCAGGCTCGCTTACTTGTACCTATGAGGAGTGTTTTATGCCCTGCAGCTGTAAACAGAAAAAAAATGCCCCAGCCGTTGCCACGACAGATCGGTATGTCACCTTTGATGGTATTGATTGTGATGGTAATGCGCGTTTGTTGATGTCTTATATCCGCAAACACATTGATGTGCCGGAAAAGACCAATAAATTCTGGGAATATTTTAAGCAAAAAACACTCGGCGGAAATGGGCCGAAACCTGACGATCTGTTTTTAATTCACAGCAATCTTAATCAGATCAGAGAATTGTTTGAATTGTACGAAGATGATGAAGCACTGGCATTACTGGATATAGTCGAAATCGAATGCTGCTAAAATAACAGAGCCCCTTATCGGGGCTCTGCTTTAATCTTAATTTTCGCCGTTATACAGCTCTAAATCTGCAGTGGATTCACTCCACTCGCGATCAGCTTTGGCATCGTCATTACGCAGGTTGTTCAGGAATGCCAGGTAATCATCATTGATATCACCGGTAATATATTTGCCATTAAATACCGATGTTTCAAATTGTTTGATTTCCGGGTTGCATTCACGAACTGCTGCTTCCAAATCGCTTAAGTCTTGGAAAATCAAACCATCAGCACGGATCAGCTGACAGATCTCATTCACCTCACGACCATAAGCAATCAGTTCGCTGGCTACTGGCATGTCGATACCGTACACGTTTGGAAAACGAATTTCCGGTGCCGCTGAGGCAAAGTAAACTTTCTCTGCTCCGGCTTCACGCGCCATATCCACGATTTGAGCTGAAGTAGTACCACGAACAATCGAGTCATCCACCAGCAGCACACTCTTTCCTTTGAATTCAGAAGAGATCGCGTTCAGCTTGTTACGCACTGATTTTTTACGCTGGGTCTGACCCGGCATGATGAAGGTACGACCGATATAACGGTTTTTCACAAAACCTTGACGGTATGGTTTGTTCAGCTTCTGCGCAATTTCCAGCGCGATATCGCAAGAAGTTTCCGGGATCGGGATAACTACATCGATATCCAGATCTTTCCAGTCACGCACAATTTTATCGCCCAGCTTCTGACCCATATGCACACGAGCGGCATACACAGAAACTTTGTCAATGAACGAGTCAGGACGGGCAAAATAAACGTATTCGAAAATACATGGGCAATGATCAGGATTATGCGCACACTGTTTAGTCGACAGTTCGCCTTTTGCAGAAATGTACACCGCTTCACCTGGTGCCACATCACGCATCACTTCAAAGCCTTGTACATCCAACGCCACACTTTCAGAAGCGACCATGTATTCGTAACGGCCACTTTCTTCAGATGCACGACGACCCAGCACCAACGGGCGAATGCCGTTTGGATCGCGGAACGCCAGCAGACCATGACCAATGATCACAGCCACTACCGCATATGCGCCGCGGATCTGCGCATGTACACGGCTGACCGCAGCAAACACTTCTTCCGCTGATAAATCGGTACCTACTGTTTTATCCAGCTCATAAGCAAAGGTATTCAGCAGAACTTCAGAATCAGACGTCGTATTGATGTGACGGCGAGTTTGTTGGGTTTGCAAATCGCGTAGTTCTTTAGCATTGGTCAGGTTACCGTTATGGGCCAGCGCAATACCAAATGGAGAGTTGACGTAAAATGGCTGTGCTTCTGCGGCACTGGAACTACCGGCAGTCGGATAACGAACATGGCCGATACCGATATTGCCTTTCAGACGTTGCATATGACGTGTTTCGAATACGTCTTTCACGAGGCCATTGGCTTTACGCTGCTTGAACGTGTTATCACTGATAGTCACGATCCCTGCGG
>CALMKU010000197.1 GCA_937866945.1 uncultured Tolumonas sp. | reverse complement strand
AGACTGATACCCTACATGTTTTGATTTTATCCTCAGAAACACACATACCATGAACCGTAACACGCTAGATTTCATTCAATCCTGTATTGCTACCATTCCTGATTATCCAAAACCAGGGATCTTGTTTCGTGATGTCACCAGTTTGGTTGAGCATCCTCAAGGGTTTTATCAGACCATCGAACTGCTGAAAGAACACTATCAAACAATGTCGTTTGATAAAGTAGTTGGCACCGAAGCGCGAGGTTTTATTTTCGGTGCACCGCTAGCTTATGCGTTACAGCTCGGTTTTATTCCAGTGCGTAAACCAGGCAAATTACCTCGTTCTGTGTTGGAGCAAAGCTATCAGCTGGAATATGGTAAAGATTGTTTACAGATGCACTGTGATGCAATCAAACCAGGCGAGAAAGTATTAGTTGTCGATGATCTGCTGGCAACTGGTGGTACAGTTGAAGCAACCATCAAGATGATCCGCCAGGCGGGTGGTATTGTTGAACATGCAGCATTCGTTATTTCATTGCCAGATTTAGGTGGTGAGGAACGGTTAACTGCAATGGGTGTGAAAGTTCTTAAATTGGTTGATTTTCCCGGACATTGATCCGTTAACAGGCAGATATGGCATATCAGGTTCTTGCTCGTAAATGGCGCCCGCGTAATTTTCATGAAGTTATGGGGCAGCAGCATGTATTACAGGCGTTAGCCAATGCCTTGGATCAAGGGCGTTTGCATCATGCTTATCTGTTCAGTGGTACGCGCGGGGTAGGGAAAACGACGATCGCGCGTATATTGGCAAAATGTCTGAATTGCGAAACGGGGATCACCTCTCGACCTTGTGGTCAGTGCAGTGCTTGTCGTGAGATTGATCAGGGTAATTTTGTCGATTTGTTAGAGATCGACGCGGCATCCCGAACTAAAGTTGAAGATACCCGCGAACTGCTGGATAACGTGCAATATCGCCCTGCACGTGGGCGCTTTAAGATCTATCTGATCGACGAAGTGCACATGCTGTCGCGGCATAGTTTTAATGCGTTATTGAAAACACTGGAAGAACCGCCAGAACATGTGAAGTTTCTGCTGGCGACTACCGATCCGCAAAAACTGCCGGTGACGATTCTGTCTCGTTGTCTGCAATTTCATCTGAAAGCACTGACCCGAGAACAGATCGTTGAACAATTACAACGTGTGTTGCAAGCTGAAGAATTGCCTTATGCACCTGCTGCCCTGAGTTTATTGGCAAAAGCCGCACAGGGCAGTATGCGCGACGCGTTAAGCTTGAGTGATCAAGCAATTGCCTATGGCAATGGTCAGTTGCAAGCCGAGACTGTGCAGCAAATGCTAGGCACGTTAGATCACCGCCAGCTATATAGCTTACTGTCGTTACTGGCAACGCGAAATGGCGCGTTACTGATGCAACAAGTCGGCGCTCTAGCTGAATTAGCGCCCGATTATGACCAATTGCATGTTGAGTTAGCGAGTCTGTTACATCGTACTGCGATGTGGCAATTGCTGGGGCAACAAACTGATCCGACAGCAGATGACGCTGAAGAGTTGCAGCAACTGGCTGAACAAATTCCGCCAGAAGAGCTACAGCTTTATTACCAGATTGCTTTAAATGGCCGTAAAGAGCTGCCTTTGGCACCGGACGGTCGCAGCGCGTTGGAAATGACATTGCTGCGTATGCTGGCATTTGCACCTCGCTCAAAAGAACAAGTAGCAGTGAATGGTCAGCAAAAGGCACTTCCTACGAATCACACACCTTCGTTGACGACACCCGTCTTATCTAAACCGGTGGTGATCGCACCTCCTGTAGTAGCCCCGATAGTAAAAGAGAGTGTGACGGAAGATTTGGCAATGCATGCCAAGTTGCTGCAAGAGCAAGCAGAGATCATGGCGCAAGCCGCAAATCAAATGCAGTCAGTCGCAGAGATTGCTCAACCAGTTAATGCACCTCAGCAAGTTCAGGCGCGACCAGTCGTATCAGCAGCTCCTGTTGCCATACAACCAACCTTAGCCACTGAAACACAAAATACCGGTGTGCAGGATGTTTTACGGCTACGAAACCAGCTGCGTAGTCGGCGCCAACAAGCAGAAAGTCAGCCGGATAGCTATTCGTCAATGACAACTTCATCACATGCTGCTTCTGCTGCACCTGTTTATACTCCAAAACCACGAGTTGAAGCTGCGCCGTTATCTGTGCCTGCTGCAGTTGTATCATCTCAGTCTGTTGTACGAGCAGTTACGCCGTCAAATAACCTGAGTGATGATTTACCGCCATGGGAGTTACCACCGCTGGATGCGTATCAGGATGCGTTTATCGCAACCGATAGTAGTTCGGATGCGCCGATGCCGATGACATCATCACCAGCCCGAATCCGGAAAATTGATTCAGTCCAGCCGATGGCACCGGTTGTGCCATCTAATCATATAACGACCAGTTCTCAGCCGGTCATTGATGAAGATGACGAAGCGATATGGCACAGTAATGAATTACTGGCCCGTAGTGCTGACTCGTGGGCACAGACTGTCGCTAAACTGCCTGTGGGTGGGCGGGTTCGTCAGTTGGCGATGCAAGCGGTTATCACCAATCTGCAGCCGGATAACTGGCATTTGCAGATCCGTAATGAAGCTCGGCATCTGGCACAACCTAGGATGATCCAAGAGTTAGCGGAAGCGATATCCGCGAGCTTACCGCAACCGGTTAATTTGCAGGTCGAGCCGGTGATGCAATTGGCACAGGCTTGCCCTGCAGAAATTGAGCAACAAGAACGGATTCGCTTACAGCAAGATGCTGAAGCATTATTGCTGGCTGATCCGAATGTACAGTTTTTACAGCAGCGGTTTGGTGCCACACTGGATGATGGTACTATTCAACCACTGAAAACAGATACCACCGTTTCTATACCCAAAGAAATTGAAGTGGCAGCAAGGCGACAAGAGAGCGAATCCCCATGAGCATAGAGATGCTATGTGATTGGGGTGAGAGAACGCCGTCAACGACGCTGCAACTTCAAGTACGAAGGGTATAATGAATGAAGCGGGCACAACCACAACCAAATAGAGAGTGAGGAAACATGTTCGGTAAAGGTGGAATGGGCAATTTGATGAAGCAGGCGCAAATGATGCAAGAGCGCATGCAGAAAATGCAGGAAGAAGTGGCAAAGATGGAAGTCACTGGCGAGTCAGGCGCGGGCATGGTTAAGATCACCATCACCGGTAGCCACAATGTGCGTCGTGTAGCCATTGATCCGAGCCTGATGGACGATGATCAGGAAATGCTGGAAGATTTGATTGCTGCCGCTTTCAACGATGCAGTTCGTCGTGCGGAAGAACAGAATAAAGCCAAAATGGCTGATATCACTGGTGGTATGCAGCTGCCGCCTGGTTTCAAAATGCCCTTTTGATCTGATACAAACTTTTGTTCGTATCTGACAGGTCGTAATTCTACGGCCTGTTTTCGTTTCTTAGTTTGTTTTTTATGTGGATGTGTCACGCATGAAGTTCAGCCCGTTACTTGATTCCTTGATCCGTGAATTACAGATATTGCCTGGTGTTGGGCCAAAATCAGCCCAGCGTATGGCATTTCAATTGCTGGAACGGGAACGTAAACGTGGTCTGCAATTAGGGCAAACGCTACAACGAGCCTTGACCGAAATAGGACACTGCCAGCATTGCCGTACTTTCACGGAAAACAGCTTGTGTGACATCTGTGCCAATCAAAAACGCGCTGAAAATGGTCAACTCTGTATCGTGGAAACACCGGCGGATGTCGCCGCCATTGAGCAGACCCATCATTATTCCGGACGTTATTTTGTGCTGATGGGGCATTTGTCGCCTTTAGATGGTATCGGCCCGAAAGAGTTAGGGCTCGATAAACTTGATGAGCTGCTACAAAGCGGGCAGTGGCAGGAAATTATTCTGGCAACGAACCCTACCATCGAAGGTGATGCTACCGCATTTTATATTGCCAGCATGGCCAAACAATATCAGATCAGTGTCACCCGCATCGCACATGGTGTGCCGGTTGGCGGTGAGCTGGAGCTGGTGGATGGCATGACCTTATCGCATTCATTGAGTGGCCGCCGCCCGCTGGAATAATCTTTTCTTTCATGCTGGCAAATTTTCCCGACTTGAAAATTTGCCATTCATCCCCATCTTGTTTCCTGTACTAGAACTTCCCCGTAAATCAAGGAAAGCAAGATGACAGAAACTGTTCATATGGAAACCCATGGGTTTCAGACTGAAGTTAAACAACTGTTGAACCTGATGGCGCACAGCCTCTATTCCAACAAAGAGGTTTTCCTGCGTGAACTGATCTCTAACGC
>CALMKU010000196.1 GCA_937866945.1 uncultured Tolumonas sp. | reverse complement strand
CGTAAAGCAGAACGTCAGGAAGGCAGCTGGTTGTTAAATACCGGTCGTCTGCGTGATCAATGGCACACCATGACACGTACCGGTCATCTGCCACGTTTAATGGAAACTGAACCACTGCCAAAAGTGTATGTAAACCATCAGACCATTCTGAATAGTGGGTTTACCGAAGGCGCTTTGATCCGCATTAATTCTCTGCAAGGTTCAGTGATGACTTTGCTGGGGCGTGATGATGGCCTGCGCGATGGCGAAGCGTTTATGCCGATGCACTGGTCAGATGATTTCTCATCCTGCTCGGGTGTCAATCGTCTGGTAGCACCAGTCACCGATGCTGTTTCTGGTCAGCCGCAATTTAAGCAGACCGAAGTGGTTGCAGAAGCGGTCGACGTGAAATGGCATGGCTTGTGGGTCGGTCAGCATGCACCTGAATTAGAAGTGAGTTGGTGGGCGCGTCGTCCGCTCGATGCGGGGGAATGCCGTCGTCTGACCGATGAAACCCGTACTGCGGAACAAGTTTGGTTCCAGCTGGCGCAACAAGGCCGCTGGTTACGCTTACCGCTGAAAGGCGGCTGGCTGGCAGTGAAACTGAACCAAGGTCGTATCATCGGGTTACTGCTGGTGGGCACTACTCATCAGCAGGTGAATATCGATCTGCTGGCTGGGTTACTGGGTTTACCGATGAACAGCACCGCACTTTCCACCACGTTGGAACAGGCACTAGCAGGCGATAGCCGCATGATTTGCTCTTGCTTCCGCGTTAGTGAAAAACAGATCGTCGATGCGATTGGCGAGCAGGGTATTTCCGAATTAAGTGGCCTGCAAAGTTTGCTGCGTTGCGGCACTAATTGCGGCACCTGTGTCGTGGAATTGAAGAAATTGCTGCATAAACACACCAGCGTTAGTGAAGTTTAGTCGCCAGAGATGAGGGCCAGAAAATGAAAGGATTTGTTTCGTTAGTTGGGGCCGGCCCCGGTGATCCAGACCTGTTGACGGTAAAAGCGCTGCGCTGCATTCAGCAAGCGGATGTGGTGGTTTTTGATCGCTTGGTCAGTGATGATATTCTTCAACTGATCCCTAAATCGGTGGCTCGTTACGATGTCGGTAAACGCTGTGGTCAACATAGTCTGAAACAGGAAGATATCTCGGAATTGCTGGTGACACTGGCCGGAAAATACAAACGAATTGTTCGTCTTAAGGGCGGCGATCCGTATGTGTTTGGTCGTGGTGGTGAAGAGGCACTTTTACTGGTTGCGAATGGTGTGCAGTTTGAAGTGGTACCGGGAATTACCGCTGCCATTGGTTGTGCGGCTGCGACCGGTATTCCGTTAACGCATCGTGGGTTATCTCGCTCAGTGACACTGGTGACTGGTCATGTGCAAGATGGCAGTGAGTTTCACGGCTGGAGTGGTTTAGTCAAAGCTGGTGGTACTTTGGTGTTTTATATGGGGCTTGAGCGCGCAACGGAATTGCGCCGCGGGCTGTTGCAAGCGGGTGCACCGGCTGATCTGCCGATTGCCTTGGTCGTGGCAGGAACAACGCGTCGGCAACGGGTTGAGGTCACGACATTGGCGTGTCTGGAGCAAACCGCTCATACTTTAACCGGGTTAACACCAGTTTTGATGATCATGGGTGAGGTGGTTCATTTGCGAGCCGAGTTAGGTGATATGGCAGAAACCTTACTGCAATCGGTAGCCTAGATCTTCTATTAGGAATCATGGATGAGTTATTCGAAGATCCTGATTTATAGCGACGACATAGCCCAGGCAAACCGCCTGGGTTTGTTATTAAGTCGTTATGGTCATGAGCCTTATTTAGTCCGGCAAATCGACCCCATGCACCCACCGGGTGATATTCATGGGGCGATGATTGATTGCCGGCGTTTACCCGCAGAATGGCGTTTAGTGGCATCGGCCCTGGCAAGCCAAGGGTTACCAGTGGTCGTGTTTATGGAAAATTTACCTGAAAGCCAGCAGCAAGTGTTATTGGAAGCAGGCGTCACGCTGGTGCCGCATCGGGTAGAAGAGAAAGAGCCGGTAGAAAGCTGG
>CALMKU010000195.1 GCA_937866945.1 uncultured Tolumonas sp. | reverse complement strand
GAGGCTAGCCGCTTAAATTGGAGAGTGTCGCACTTCGGACTTGAATTCGGGGGTTGGCAGAGAAATTAGAACAACTCAATTGGATGCAAGTATTGGCGCTTTGCTTATTGGATATAGATCAGCAAGCAAAGGTATCAGATATTATTAAGCATGAGTATTGCCTAACCAAAGCTGGATTAAATGGAATCAGTAATATAAGACCTATCGCATGGAGTTATTTACAGATTTACACTATACCGGAGTCAGAAACAGTCAAAGCCACGACTCGTCGTGAACCGGCAATATTCAATAAAACCCCTGAATCATATTGGTGTCTTGTTCAGGATAATCTTGATCTCATCGAAGATTTAGTTGAGTTGCATAAAGAGCTTATGGCTGGTCCGCAATCGAAACAAAAAATAAAAAAATATTCATGTGTTACATTCCATCAATCTTACGGCTATGAAGAATTTATCGAAGGGTTAAAAGCGAAAACAACAGATGAGGATTCGATCACTTATGTTGTCGAGCCAGGTGAATTCGTAAAACTCTGTCGCCGGGCAGAACAAGACCCTGAAAACCGGTATGCCATATTTATTGATGAAATCAATCGGGGCAATGTTTCCAAAATATTTGGGGAATTAATTACGCTCATTGAGCCAGATAAAAGGGCTGGTGAGCCAAATAAAGTCGAGATTCAGTTAGCTTATAGTGGCACATCATTTAGTGTGCCGAAAAATGTCGACATTATCGGTACCATGAATACTGCAGACCGATCATTAACCATGCTTGATACCGCCTTACGCCGTCGTTTTGATTTTGTAGAAATGATGCCAGATCCGGATGTGTTGGGTGACGTAACGGTGAAAGGCATTCATCTCGTTACACTATTAAGAACACTGAATGAACGCATTGATGTCTTGTATGACCGTGAACACACGCTGGGCCATGCGTTTCTGATACCGGTCAAGCAGCTTGCTGAGAGTGATGGTGACGATGTCGCTTTTGATTCTCTTGTTTGTGTATTCCAAAATAAAATCATTCCGTTACTGCAAGAATACTTCTTCGAAGACTGGCAAAAAATTCGCTTGGTGTTAGGTGACAATCAAAAACCAGCAGACCTGCAGTTTGTCACAGAAGAGAAGCTGTCAAACCAGATTCTGGATGCATTATTCGGAACAGGTCATGGCCTGAATCAATATGGTGATGAACAACGTCGCTATGCATTGAAGTTGTTTAGTGAATCTGTCTGGCAAGAGCCGCAAGCTTATTTAGGCATTTACAACAAAGTAGCAAGTCAAAAATCAGAATTAGGAATGAATAAGGCGTCAGAGGGAGTTAATGTTGGATGATAACCAATTCCCCAACTATCTTTGAGTTCGGGTATCTGTGCACTGATAAATCTGCATCGCAGGAAAATGGTTACACCTGCATTTCAAAACCTGATTTTCAATATCTGGAATTGCGCTGTTTAAGCGATGATAGTTCCGGTTTCAGCAAACTGATGCAACCCAGATTTCATGACGGGCATCGGTTACTGCAAGTGAAGAATTATGCAGGCGTAATTTTTGTTCCTTCCGGAAAACATATTGAGGTATTGCCTAAAACAGGTAACACCAAAACACCGGATGCTGATTCATATGTTGATGCTCGAAAAACGTTATTGTGCATGCTGCAGGCATTAGGTGAATTCCGCAATATTCCACTTGAAAGTGCCAATCTCGAAACACTGAAACAACCATTGCTGGAAATATTTATCACGCATTTTCTTGAGAGAGTGAATCATGTTGTAAAGCGTGGCTTACGTTGTGATTATGTGGGGCAGGAAGAAAATCTACTCACAAAACGCGGCAAACTGAATGTAACAAAACAGATCCGCCATAACTCTGTGCAACAACAGCGGTTTTATTGTGAATTTGATGAATACCTGCACGATCGGCCTGCGAATCGTTTATTAAAGTCAGCGCTTTTAAAGGTCGAACGCTATACCAATAACAACCGCAATCAAAAACTACTGCGCGAGCTGCTCTTCCATTTCGATTCAGTTCCGGAAAGCCTCAATCCTAAACTGGATTTTAGTTGCTTGCATCTCGACCGGGGCATGATTTATTACAAACCACCACTCGCTTGGGCTAGGTTAATTCTCGATGGTTTCTCACCCATCAGTATGCGCGGCCAGGCACTTTATTATTCCCGATGGAGGCAGTCTTTGAAGCGTTCGTTGCTCAAGAACTAAGAAAGCAATTATCTGACGAATATCAACTTCGTACGCAATCAACTAGCAAGGCACTGGTTCGATATAACGGAAAGAGACTTTTTACGCTGAAGCCTGATTTATTGATAGAACAAAACAAGCAGCCTGTTTTTGTCATGGATACAAAATGGAAGCTGCTTGATGCCAGCGATGAACAAAACAAATTCGGTTTATCTCAGGCAGATTTCTACCAGATGTATGCTTATGGACAGAAGTATCTGAAGGGTGAGGGTAGCTTGTTTCTGATTTACCCGGCGACAGAACAGTTCAGCAAACCCATTCCATATTCATTTGATTTCGACAACAAATTACGGCTCTGGGTTGTGCCTTTTGAGATCAAAATCGAGTCAGAAAGCCTGCTGCATCTTCCTGATGGTTATGATTTGTTCAGATGAATTGATTTGTAAGCTTATCAACTAAAAATTTCCTTATTTTTCGCTATATTCATTAAATCTGAATGAGATAGGCAGTGGCTTATCTCTTCGTGTCATAATTCAAACGGAACGAAGACAGCACTATGGATATCACGACCAGTTTCCTCAATGATGTATCTGTATCGAATTGGCTGAATCAATT
>CALMKU010000194.1 GCA_937866945.1 uncultured Tolumonas sp. | reverse complement strand
ATGCAAACAATAATGGTTATCATTTAGATTTCTTTGCGATATGATAATGCCATTGTTTTTACTCGATTCGATGCGATAGCAATGATTTACGACGCTGTATTCTATCCACAAAATCGCTCTGGCCTGCCGGTGTTTGGTGGGGTTGTTCTGCTACACATGTTTGTTTTGGCGTGCATGCTGAATTATCAATCAGCTGCAGTGAAGCCGGAAATGGCAGCAGCGACACCATTAACGGTGCGTTGGGTGACGCCGGTAGAAGAACCAAAACCTGATCCTGTTATTGAGCCTCAACCAGTGGTGGAACCTGAACCGCTACCATTGCCGCCACCAGAAGTGAAAAAGCCTTCGCCGGTGAAAGTGAAACCTAAGCCACTTAAAAAACCGAAGCCGGTAGTGAAGCCGGTTAAGCCAGAGATCAAACCGAAAACAGCGCCGCCTGTTTCTGCTCCGGTGCAACAACTGAAGCCAGCTCCGGCGAAAGCGGAAATCGCACCTGCGCCGGTTGAAGCGCCAAAATTTAATGCCGCTTATTTATCGAATCCGGCGCCGGTTTATCCGCGGCGTTCCCGGATGCTGGAAGAGGAAGGAACGGTAAAACTGAAAGTTCATGTTTCTGCAGAAGGCAACGCATTAGGTGTGCAACTGTTTAAAAGTAGTGGTTTTTCCCGTTTGGATGATGCGGCATTCAATGCCGTAAAAGGCTGGCGTTTTGTGCCGGCAAAACGGGGCGACCAATCCATCGAAGGCTGGGTGATTGTGCCCGTTTCGTTCAAATTAAGGAGCTGATAAAAGATGGAAACACAACAAGAAGTAACACAAATGGGATTAGCCCATGTATTAACCCAAACGACAGGAATGGGTTTAATTCCGGTTGTTTTGCTGCTTCTTATGTCTATTGCGACCTGGTATTGGATTGTTTTAAAGGTTTATCAGAGTTGGACTTTGCGCCGGAATACCAAAGCCTTTGTCGATGCTTTTTGGCGTTGCCGCAACCTGAAACAGGTCGAAGAACAGGTATTGAAACAAGTTAAGCCGGAGCCTTGTGCTGAACTGATAATCAGTGGGCTGCAGGCGGCACGTCATGTGCAAAACCCTGAGCAGGGTTTGGTTGAAATGGGGTCGCGGGAAGAGTTTGTCTTGCGTGCTCTGCGTCGTTCTGTCGCTCGTAGCACGCTGCGTCTGGAAGCCGGATTAACCTTGCTGGCTTCCGTTGGTTCAGCGGCTCCATTCGTAGGTTTGTTTGGCACGGTGTGGGGCATTTATAACGCATTATTAGGGATCAGCGTTTCCGGACAGAGCACTTTAGACAAAGTAGCTGGGCCTGTCGGTGAAGCGTTGATCATGACTGCATTTGGTCTGGCGGTTGCCTTACCAGCTGTGCTGGCTTACAACGCTTTTGTGCGTGTAAACCGGGTTTATCTGGCGGAATTAGATGGCTTTGCACATGACGTATTTGCTCTGTTAACAACGGGACACGCCAAAGCAGCGGCACAGCCACAGGTAAAGATGACTTCCCGTGCGGCGGTAACTGAATTGCAGGCAGGGGAAGCATAATGGCGTTTGGAAAATTATCCGACGAAGGCGGCGGACAGCCACAAAGCGAGATCAATATGATCCCACTGATCGACGTTATGCTAGTGCTACTGATCGTATTTATGATCACAGCACCTTTGCTGAGTAATGCGGTGAAGGTCGATTTACCGCAAGCGAGCAGTTCGCCAGAAGATATCAAAAATGATGATATTAAACTGGCACTGAAAGCCAGTGGTGAACTGTTCTGGAGTGGGGAGGCTATCAGCCGTGAAGAGCTGGAATTGCGTCTGCAAAATGCCGCAAAGCAACAACCAGTTCCCGAGTTGCATATTCACGCTGATCGCAATCTTGATTATGGCAAAGTCGCTGACATCATGGTGCTATCTTCCCGCTCTGGGGTGAGTAAGATCGCTTTCGTGAGCGAACCAGCAGGAGAGTAACCATGGTTATATTCAGTTTGGTTTGCACTGCCATCGTTGTCACTTGTCTTTATGCCTTGAAGCACAAGTTACTGGCCTGGCCGCTTCAGAAACAGGCGGCCAAATCAACTGCCGCTATGGCCTTTGGTTTGGCGTTGTTGGTTTGTCTGTTCCAGTTTGGATTTTGGGCCGGCGTTTTTGCTCTGATCGCGATGCTCATGGTTGCGGCGATTGTGATCCCGTTTTTGTTTGCGCATTTGAAACAAGAGTCGGGGTTACGCTGATGTGGTCTCGCTTATTATCAGGCGCGGTGCTTGGGTTTCCGTTATCAGCGGTGTTGTGCGGGTTACTGGCCTATGTTCCGCTGGGTAACTGGCAATCACTTTGGGTGCCAGCATTGTTGTTGTTTTTCCCATTGTGGGTTGGCGTCATTGGCTGGTCGCTGGCTCGGCCTTCGCAGCAAATCTGGCGCAAATTGGGTTCTGCCAATGCGATCCTCATTCCTTTTTTCTTCGCTTTAAAGCACTTCCTTTGGGTTAGTTAATCATGGCGATGCCCTCTTCTGATATCTCTGTTTTTCGTCGTTTACATACGTGGGTGGGGTTAATCGCCGGTATGGTGCTGTTTGTTGCGTTTTATGCTGGCGTGATCACCTTGTTTCGAGGGGCCGTCACGCAGTGGCAGCAAGCTGAATTAAGAGTGCAGACAACGGTGTCACCAGCCGAATATCAATCATGGCTGGATCGTTTTCTCGCATTGCACCCGCAAGCCCGCGATGAGTTCTGGATGATTTTGCCGGGTGAACAAGCACCACAATTGCGTTTTATGTGGATGGAAGCGGGTAAGCGTGGTCGGCAGATGGTCACGCAATCAGAACTGCAATCCGGGGCGGATGAAAAACAAGAAGTGAGTGAACTGGCGCATCTGATCAATGAAGTGCATTTCTCACTAGCCATTCCCGGTATGACGGGCCGAACTTTTTTAGGTGTTATCAGTCTGCTTTACGGCTTGGCACTCGTGACCGGCATCGTTATTCATTTGCCACGATTGACAAAAGATTTCTGGTTATTACGCAAGAAGCAGGGGGAACGTCGGCATTGGCTTGATCTGCATAATTTGATTGGTGTGATCAGCCTGCCTTTTCATCTGATATTTGCCTGGACTGGTGCTATCTGGGGCTTATCCGCACTGTTGTATGGTCTGTTTAACAGCGCTATTTTTGATCAGCAACTTTACTCGGCAACCGGGCAAACCTTCATGCCGATGAGCAGTGTACAGCGAACGGGTGTGGTGCAAGCATCTCTTCCTGCCGAGCTTTTATTGCGGAAGTTGCCTAATGCCACGGAGTTCACACCCAAATGGCTGCACTACAAAAATTATGGCGATAGTTCGGTGCAAGTTGAGATTGTCGCGCAGCAGGAAAAACAACTAAGCCAAAGTAAACTGGTTGTACTGAATGCAACTAGCGGTCAGTTATTGCAAGATCAAACGGGCGATAACGAATCATTAAACCACGGTATGATGATGGGGCTTTATTCCCTGCATTTTGGCGATTTCGGTGGCATAGCTATTCGACTACTTTATGCCGTGTTGGGTGTTGGCGGTTGTTTTCTGTTTTATTCCGGCAACCAGCTTTGGATCAACGCTCAGCTGAAAAACCGGCAAGTTAAAATTCAGCGACAAGGTATCGTAATGGCGAAACTGACCAACGGTTTTTGCATTGGTTGTTGTATTGCTATCTCAGCATTATTTGTCTTTTCCGCAGTGATGGCCGAGCACCCGAATATCGCCACGTTACAGACGAAAGCATTCTTTATCGTATGGGCCATCACGATGCTTTACAGCTTTATTCGCCCGATTGCACAGGGGCGAAGCGAGCTGCTCTATGTCTGCGCGGGTGTCACATTTTTGATCCCACTGGTGGATTTATGGGTTAACTATAGTCAGCTGTTTGCCGGGTTTATCACCTTAAAAACAGCATTTCTCTGGGTGGATCTGGCCGCACTGCTCTATGCGCTGGCGTTTTGGCGGCTGGCGCAACGTGCGACTCGTTATGTTATGGATTTTTCAGGTAATATAGCCCGATGCTGACATCGTTGATGTTAAGACCGGGAGCCTTGAGTGAGCGAACCAACCAACCGTAAACGTTCTTATGCCACCATTCGGGATGTTGCTGCTAAAGCACAGGCGGGAAAAACCAGTATTTCGCGTTATTTGAACGGCGAATTTCATCTTTTATCCGATGATTTGCGCCAGCGAATTGAAAGTGCCATACAAGAACTGGAATACCGTCCAAACCAGATGGCGCGTAGCCTGAAGTATGGCCGTACCCGGCTGATCGGCTTAATCATTGCCGATATCAGTAACCCATTTTCGGTCGAGGTTTTAAAAGGCGTTGAAGCTGAGTCGATCAAACAGGGCTTCATGACCGTGGTTTGTAATGCTCGCAACAGTATTGAGTTGGAATGTGAATTCCTGAATCTGCTGAATGGTTATCGGGTGGATGGCCTGATCATCAATTCCGCAGGTATCAATGCGCATTTTCTGCAGGCGCTGAAAGCGACCACGCTGCCTTTTGTTTTACTCGACCGTAAAATTGATGATTTCCCCTGTGACATGGTAGGGCTGGATAATCCGCAAGCCGCTCAATTGGCCACCAATCACCTGATTGAGCAAGGCTTTGAAGCGTTGTTATTCCTGACAGAACCGGTTCGTTATATCAGCGCACGGCAGGAGCGCCTGCAGACTTTCCACCAAATGCTGGAACAGCATCCGCATATCAAAGGGGAAAGCCATGAGGTGGTGTTGCCGGCACCCGATGAGATTGACCGCCTGATTGCGGAGTTCTGCGCCAATCACCGTGGCATGCGTAAAGCGGTGATTGCGGCCAATGGAGTGCTGACTTTACAAGTAGCCCAGGCTCTTAGCCGTTTAGGGCTGAACTGGGGTTCCGATATCGGATTCTTAAGCTTTGATAATCTGGAATGGGCTGCCTTGGCCGGTAAAGGCATCACCTCGGTTTCACAACCAACGTCGGAAATGGGGCGGAAAGCAGTGACGTGTCTGTTAGATAAACTCGATAAGCCGGATCATCCGCCAGCACAATATCTGTTTAATGGTGAATTGATTATTCGCGGTTCGACGACGCTATAGATTAGCTTTAAACATCTCCGGCTAATTAACCGGAGATAGGTGTGCTTACGGGAGAGGAATAAAGTCTCATACTCACCGTAACTCGTTTCTGGACA
>CALMKU010000193.1 GCA_937866945.1 uncultured Tolumonas sp. | reverse complement strand
CGGGTGAATGGCTCATCGCTTTTCACCATGCCAGAATCGCGCAGCAGTTTGTGGAAGAAACGCGCATATAGCAGGTGCATACAGGCGTGTTCGATACCACCGATGTATTGATCGACTGGCAACCAGTGGTTCGCACGATCGGTATCCAGCATGCCTTGTTCGTAATCCGGGCAGCAGTAACGGGCGAAATACCAGGACGATTCCATGAAGGTATCGAAGGTATCTGTTTCACGCAGTGCAGGCTGGCCGTTGTAAGTGGTTTTCGCCCACTCTGGATCGGCTTTGATTGGGCTTTGTACGCCGTCCATCACAACGTCTTCTGGCAGGATCACTGGCAGTTGATCGGCGGGTGCTGGCACCACAGTACCATCTTCCAATGTCAGCATTGGAATTGGTGCACCCCAGTAACGTTGACGCGATACACCCCAGTCACGCAGACGGAAGTTCACGGTGCGCTTACCTAAACCTTGTGCTTCCAGTTTGTTGCAGATCGCATCAAAGGCTTGTTTGAAATCCAAACCATCAAATTCGCCGGAATTAAACAGCACACCTTTCTCGGTGTAGGCGGCAGCCGAGATATCTGGTGCTGAGCCATCTTCTGCGGCGATAACAGCACGAATTTCCAGACCGTATTTATGGGCAAATTCAAAGTCACGCTGATCGTGTGCCGGCACGGCCATGACAGCACCGGTGCCGTAATCCATCAACACGAAGTTGGCGACCATGATTGGCACGCGGCGACCATCTAATGGGTGCAGGGCATACAGGCCGGTGGCCATGCCTTTTTTCTCCATCGTCGCCAGTTCTGCTTCGGCCACTTTGGTGTTTTTGCACTCTTCGAGGAAGTCAGCTAGTGCGGCGTTGTTTTCTGCGGCCTGTTTCGCCAATGGGTGCGCTGCAGCAACGGCCACATAAGTCACGCCCATCAGGGTATCCGGACGGGTAGTATAAATATCAAATGATTGCTCGCTGTTTTCGACATGGAAAGTCATGGTCAGACCTTCCGAGCGGCCAATCCAGTTGCGCTGCATGGTTTTCACCATTTCCGGCCAGCCATCCAGCTTGTCCAGATCGTTCAGCAACTCTTCAGCGTAGGCGGTGATTTTGATAAACCACTGCGGAATTTCTTTTTGTTCCACCGGCGTGTCACAACGCCAGCAGCAACCGTCTTGCACTTGTTCGTTGGCCAGTACGGTCTGGTCATTCGGGCACCAGTTCACGGAAGAAGTTTTTTTATACACCAAGCCTTTGTTATACAGCTCGGTGAAAAACCACTGTTCCCAGCGGTAATATTCCGGGGTACAGGTCGCCAGTTCACGATCCCAATCGTAAGAAAGACCCAGCATCTTCAGCTGACCTTTCATGTATTCGATGTTCTCGTAAGTCCATTTGGCGGGTGCGGAATTATTTTTGATCGCGGCATTTTCAGCTGGCAGACCGAACGCATCCCAACCGATCGGTTGCAGCACGTTTTTGCCATTCAGGCGCTGGTAACGGGAGATCACGTCACCGATGGTGTAGTTACGCACATGACCCATGTGCAGACGGCCTGATGGATAAGGGAACATAGACAGGCAGTAGAATTTTTCTTTATCTACTTTCTCGAAGGCTTTGAATGTCTGCTGTTTATCCCAATGCCGTTGAACTTCCGGCTCCAGGGACTGGGGATTATATTGTTCTTGCATCACTGACATGGGTATATCCGACTCGACAGAAGTGGAGGGTGATCCGTTAGAAAATCCCCATAGGATACTTGTATTGCCGGATCGCAACAATAGCTGCGCGGGCTCACAGGCTTTTTCCGTAACACGCGCTATGCTTAAAGCAGTTAATATCAGAAGGATAACATCATGTCAGAACAAAACAGCCCGGACAAAAAACCGAAGGGGTATGAACTGTTTATGAGCCATGTTCGTGCCTTCTGGAGCGAGAAAGGGGCGCCCACACGGGAGAATCTGAAGCATTGGTTAAAGGATGTGGAAGAATTCGTCGAGGCCGCGGAAGACATTACTAAAGATGAACTGGCGTTGACCAGTGCTTATGTGAATGAAGAACTGACGGAGTTTCTGGATGCGCCCGGTGGTTATCAGGATTCCGCGTTTTTTAATGCCTTACAGAATACCGCCTGGGAATGGTTGCTGGCAGTAACTGACCGAACCCAAATCGAACAAATTGCAGTGGAAGATGATCTGCACCATGCGGATGGTTATAAGGTCGGTGAATGGATGGCGCCGGGGCAAAAAATTTGTAAACAGTGTGGTCATCGGGAAACCTTGACGCATTCCGTCATGCTGACACCGTGTCTGCATTGTGGCGGTGAACATTATCAGCGGCAGCCGTTATTGCCTTGAACTAAATACCGGAACCCGGAAATAAGAAAACAGCGCCTTTTGGCGCTGTTTTCTATTACATATAAAGAAGGATTAACCCAGTTGATTGGTTGGCTGGCGTTCTAGCCAGTTTTTGATATTGCGCGCATCACTGATACGGCCTGACGTCGCGCCGGCATCCAGAAATACCATCACCATGGGCTTGTTCTGCACATCGGCCACCATTACCAGACAGCGACCGGCTTCCTTGATGTAACCCGTTTTCGACAATTCAATATCCCAGGCTCCTTCGCGGACTAAGGCGTTGCTGTTTTTGTAGTGCAACTGACGACCGGAGGCGCTGATAATGTCATGCTCGGTGGAGGTTGAGAACTGGCGGATCTGCGGGTAACGATAGGCTGCCTGCACCATCAAAGCCAGATCGGCCGCCGTTGATGAATTATCTTTATTCAGCCCGGTTGGATCGTAAAAAACAGTATGGTTCATACCCAGGGAACGGGCTTTCCGGTTCATGGCTTTAATGAAAGCCGCTTTGCCGCCAGGATACGTGCGTGCCAGCGAATGTGCCGCGCGATTTTCTGAAGACATCAGCGCCAGCCACATGGTGTCGTAACGTGACAGCGTGGTGCCCACTTCGAGACGGGAGCTGGATTTTTTCACGCGATCGACGTCTGCATTACTGATGGTGATCGGTTGGTCCATCGATAATTTGGCATCCAATACGACCATCGCGGTCATTAGTTTGGTGATTGACGCGATCGGGGTTCGGCGGGCGGCATTTTTACCAAAAATCATGCGCCCGGTATTGGCATTCATCACTAAGGCGGAGCTGGAGTCGAGAAACGGACTGCCACTGGTCAACGGAATATTCGTTACACGAGTCGGGCTGGCAACCGGGCTGGTTTTGACCGGTGCGTAAGCACGGGAAGCAATGCGTGCGGGCTTGGCGTCGATGTGCTGCGCTAATTGGCGAGATTTGTTTTTTTGTACGCGGCTGTATTTATTCAGTCGTTGTGTAGAATTCAGTGCAATTTTAGTGACTGTACTTTTTTTGACGATTTTCGTTTTTACGGCTTTCGTTGTTTGAGCTAGTTTTACCGGCTTGGTGGCTGAAGGCTTAATTTTGCTGGTTTTAGCGACCGATAGTGGTTTTTTCGCGATACGTTTCACGACGCTAACGGTTTTCGTCGCCGGTTTTACGCTCGGTTTGGGTTTTACCGCCATAACTGGCTCATCAGGCACATAGGGTTTGGGCACTGTGGCGGCAAAACTTTGCGAAGAAAAACAGACTAATCCAAATAAGAACGCTACAACCTTGTTCATCGCTATGTCCTGAAACAGTCAAACTACATCAGCCAGAAATCGGGGGCAGGATTATACCGCTAACCGGCCGGATCTGGTCACCTGAGATCAAAGAAAATTGTTACTGATTGTCGCCAGCTGTCATGTCGCGTGACAGTTGTAATGTTTTATTCAATACACCGTCGGTAACATCAAGCTGATAATCACCAGAGAGCTGAAATATCTGCCATTTCTCTGGTTCATAACCTTTCAGGCCAATAAAGTCTTTTGCCTGCGCCAGACTTTGAAATGCAATGGCCCCCGGATAGAGGCCAAACAAGCAAGGCCCCAATTTCACAACCTTTTTTCCCTGCGCCAATGCAACGGCATCATCGGGAGAGCTGATGGTATAGACCGGATGCAGCGGCGATGGTCTCACCATCGGCACGCTAAGTCGTTGTATATCGACCCATGCGGCAACCATGGTAAAAATGATCAGTGACAGCGGGATCAGAAATCGTTTCATTTATCGGGTTCCCATACACTGAGCTGATCACTATTCACGCGTCCAGATTGTTAGATTAGGTGAAAAAAAATGGAGGAGCCAGTGCTGCTCCTCCATATTCCACATGTTCTTGCGTAAATTGTGCAAAATATTGCGTTGCACACCATTTATCCGTGTTGTTTATAAAATGTTCAGCGCATGCAACATCACTGCGAGGATCAATAACGGGGTAATAAAGCGTAAGATCAGAAACAGCAGCTGGCTTAATTTCTTATTCGGCAACTGTTGTTGATTACTAATGGCTTGCTGTAATGCCGGATAACCCCACACCCAACCGACAAACAGGGCAATGGCGATCCCACCCAGTGGCAGCAAAATGTTTGAACTTAAGTAATCAAACAGATCAAACATATTCATACCGAACAGTTTGAATTCCGCCATTGTGCTATTGGTCAGTGCACAAGTTGAACCCAGTAGTGCGACCAGCACTAAGGTGATTAAGGTCGCAATTTTACGGCTCACACCAAAACGTTCATTGATCACGGCTACCGGCACTTCCAGCAGCGACAGCATCGCCCCAATTGCGGCGACCGAGGTCAGCACGAAAAACAGCACCATCAACAGATGACCAAACGGCATTTGCGCAAATACGGCAGGAATGGTGATAAACACCAGTGGCGGGCCCGCTTCCGGCTGAAAACCAAAGGTAAATACTGCCGGGAAGATGGCAATGCCGGCCAGCATTGAGACAAACAGATCTGCACACATCACGCGAAACGCAGTCATCGGAATGTTTTGGTCATCGCGGAAATAACTGCCGTAGGTCATCATGGTGCCCATGCCGACCGACAGTTTAAAGAAGGCTAACCCCATCGCCGCCAACAACACGCTTGCATTGATTTTGCTAAAATCAGGCTGGAATAAAAACTTCAGCGCTTCACCGGCTTTATCCAATGACAGACTGAACGCACACAAAATCAGCAACAGCACAAACAACAGCGGCATCAGACGTTTGGTGACGGCTTCAATACCTTTGGCGACGCCTAACAGTAAGATCCCACCGATAAATAACAATACACCCCATTGCCAAACCAGCGATTGCATCGGGTCGCTGATCAACGCACCAAAGGCGGCACCGGTTACTTTCGGATCGCTGGAAAGGATCTCACCGCTGATGGCTTTAGGAACATACGCAAACACCCAGGCGACCACTTCAGAGTAAAACGCCATGATCAAAAATGCAGCGACCACACCAAACGCACCGATCAACCACCAGGGTTGACCACGCGGGGCCAGACGTTGCAACGTCGTGATCGGGTTAGTTTTGGCACTGCGTCCCATGGTGATCTCGGCAATCATCACCGGTAAGCCAACCAGCAGAGTTGCCAGCAGATAGATCAGCAGGAAGCCCGCACCACCATTGGCGCCAGTCATATAAGGGAATTTCCATATATTACCGAGGCCGACAGCTGAGCCCAATGTCGCAGCCAATACGCCGAAACTGGATGTGAAACCATCGCGTTTGGTCATTCTTCACCTTAAATTGGTTTTTTCTGTAAAACGTTAATTTTCCCATATTTTATAGGGAATACACAGCATTCGATGTGATGAAATATAAGATGCGTCGGATTTTATGAAATAAACAAGGATTCAATCCATTCCGGATGTTGCGGTAATTGTTCTTTGCGCGCTTTTGGCCATTGTTTCAGCCGATATTCGACTTTTTGCGCCTGACTGCGATCGCCAATTGCGCTATGCCAATGCAAGGTTAATGGGCCGCGGCCACGCAGGTTTTTCGCCCCATTGCCGGCCTGATGCTGTGATATACGACGTGCTACATCAGTGGTGATGCCGGTATAGAGACGGTTATCTTTATCGCGGATCAAATACACCGACCAGACGTTTAACAATGCTGGTTGCGCTGACACTGATCCAACTTCCCTTGTAAATCATTGGCGGAAACAAAACCCTGAAGCCGCAACTGCGGATTGGGTTGGCTCTGTGCATCAAAGAACAACACATTCGGTAATCCTAATACCTGTAATTCCTGCATTAATGCCTGGTGTTCACGGCTATTGGCTGAAACATCGGCGCGCAGTAAATGATAATGACGCAAGGATTGCTGAATGATCGGATCGCGGAAGGTTTTCTCATCGAGTTCACGACAGGCTACACACCAGTCGGCATACAGATCTAGCATGACGGGCTTACCTTGCGCTTTCGCGGTGGCCAGTTGTTGCTGTAGTTCGGCTTGGTTATTTACGCTGGTAAAGGGTAATGCCGGGGTTTCTTGCCCGTTGTAGTGATTAAGCCCGAACAAGCCAACCGCCAACAGTAATAACAGAGTGATTAGTTTACTTCGTGGTGCCCGCATGGTTGGCCACAGACGCCATACTAACCACAAGAGTAACGCCAGCAAAAAACCGTGCCAAAGTTGTGTTGCCAGATAAATCGGTATAAAACGTTCCAATAAGAACAATGGCATCGCCAGTAACAACAGTGCAAACAGTTGTTTGACAAAGAGCATCCACCGACCTGCTTTCGGTAAATATTGACCACCAAACGCGCCTAAAATTAGCAATGGCAACCCCATACCCAGACTGAGTAAAAACAGGGCGCTGGCGCCAAATAATGGTTTGCCGCTTTGGGCAATAAATAGCAATACGCCGGAAAGTGGCGCACTGGTGCAAGGCGAGCCAATCAGGCCGGATAAGGCACCGAGCATTGCGACACCGTGCCAGGAATGGAGTGACTGACGGTTAGCCAGATAATGCAGTTTGTCTTGCCAGACGCGAGGCAACTGTAAACCGTTGCCGAAAAACAGACTCAGTGCCAGTGCAAGATAGAACACACTGAACAAACTGAGTAGCCACGGATTTTGCAACCAACCCTGAATACCGGCTCCTGCCGATGCAATCAGCAAGCCCAGTAGGGTGTAGGTTATCGCCATGCCGAATACATAGCCGATTGATAACAGCAAACCGCGTCGCCAATTCAACGCTTGGCCATGCTGGCTTAACATCGCGCTCAACACCGGATACATCGGATACACACACGGTGTCAGTGACAGCCCCACGCCCATAGCAAAGAAACTGAGCAAGGCAAGCAGCCCAGGTTGCATAAATAGCTTACTTTCCGGGCTATCGACGATGGTCGGGGATGTTTGCGCCAAAGGTGGTTGATAGGCGGATAAAGCAATAGTTTGTTGCTGTGGTGGATAACACAAACCCGGCGTACAGCCCTGATAGTAGAGCGTTGCGTTTACGCCAGTCGCGATGGCTTTCAAGGTCACGCTGAACGTGACCGTTTGCGGATAAATCTCGGTCTGCCCTAAATATTCATCCTG
>CALMKU010000192.1 GCA_937866945.1 uncultured Tolumonas sp. | reverse complement strand
CGCTGGACTTTTTGAACAGTAGCGGATCAACCAGATTCATTGAGCCAGTATAAGCAATTCGTTCATCAACAATGACCAGCTTTCGGTGCATACGCAGATCTTGCCGACGTAATGGAATACGCCATGTTTTTACCGGCAGAACTTCAACGACCCGAATGCCGGCATTTCGTAATCGCTGAGGCCAGTCAGTATCAAAAAACGCAGCACTGCCAACTGAATCCAGAAGAATGCGACAATCAATGCCCCGCCGCGATGCGTCAATTAATGCCTCTGCAACTAAATCTGCTCGGCCTCCTGCCTGCCAGATATAAAATTCCAGATAACAGGATTTTTCTGATTGTTGTATATCGCAAATCAATTGTTCAAGAATGCATTCAGGTTCCGACAATAGTTCAACTTTGTTGCTGTCGAGCAAGGGCATTCCCAGTCTGGATTCGATTAACGCAACCAGCGGAGCTGCTTTGACAGAAGCTTTAACGGCTTGCGACTGGAATCCGGCGACGAATTGCTGCACCCAGTCAATATATGGGCGGTACATTGCTCTGGCCAGCTTAGCTCTGCGACGCCCCAGTTTTACCTCACCGAGGATCAGATATGCAGAAACACCGACAACCGGAATTGCGAGAATAAGAGCCAACCAGGCTAATGAGACGCCTATCGGGCGGCGTTTCATAATCACCCGCAACACAATACCTACAACCAGAAGTGCATAAAAACCAAACACCATAAAACCAAACAGGTTATAAAGCACATCAAGCAAGGTCATTTGTGGTTTCATCAGCTCTCCTCTTATCCCCCTCGGGTATGACAAGCAACGAATGATATGATGAGCCCGCAATCGGGCTATTTGATGAGGTTATATCATGTTGCATGCTCTTCTTTTAACTCTGTCACTCAGTAGTCATACCAGCGGACCTATTGATATCACAGAACAGGATCTCACCAGTTATGTGAATCAAAACGCCAGATATCAGCAACAATACGGCTTACCCGGTTTATTTGATGTCGATGTCAACCTCGATTCCATGCGGGTCCAACTTGGCCGACAAAAAGCCGGTATGGCTGCGGTTCAGGGTAATGGCCGTTTCACTTTAAGTTTACCCGGTAAACCGGCTGTTGACGGTACAATCCGCGCCGATTTTGAGGCCAAGCCGAGATATCACCTGCAAACTGGAGCGATTTATCTGGATAATTTCACTCTGACAAGCTATGAAATCAAACCTGCCGATGTGCAACAGCAGTTTGCACCACTGGTCGGCTATCTGGTTCAGGGATTACAAACCCGTCTGGCGCAGCAACCAGCTTATATGCTGAATACGAAAGACAAAGATCAGCGTTGGTTAAAGCAACATGTGACAGGATTTGAATTATTGCCTGGTAAACTTAGGCTCCATACTGATACAACAGGATCTGCGGAATGAGTTCAACTCATAATCTACTGACCCCGTTTTTTTTATTATGGCTGATGTTATCAGCTGTGCTATTGACAGGCTGCCAGACCCGGATGACCCAACCGGCTGATACAACTGGTAGTTTAATTAACCCGGCCTATGCAAAGTCTGCGCTTTATAAACAATATAAAGAGTGGAAAGGAGTCCCCTACCGGGCCGGAGGGGAAAGCAGAAAGGGCGTCGATTGCTCCGGATTTGTGCAACTTACTTTTCGCAAGCAATTTGATGTTCAACTGCCAAGGGACACCAACAGCCAGGCACAAGTAGGGCATTCCATTTCCAGCCGCCAGTTACGCCCCGGAGATCTTGTATTCTTTAATATCGGCAAAAGAACCCGTCATGTCGGTGTCGTCATCGAAAAAAACAAATTCCTGCATGCATCGACAACCAAAGGCGTCATGATTTCAGATCTGAACCAACCTTATTGGCGCCGATCTTATTGGCAAGCTCGTCGCCTGACCCAATAACCAATTCATTATAATAAATCCACACTTTCCTTTGCTGGAATCTGACTCAAAAAAAGAGGCCGCTCTGATAAGCGGCCTCTTTCCTTAGTGTCTTCAGATTAACCGATAAACACACGTGCATTACGGAACATACGTAACCATGGGCTGTTTTCACCCCATTCATCCGGATGCCATGAGTTGGCAACCGTACGCATTACACGTTCCGGATGCGGCATCATGATGGTCACACGGCCATCTTTGGTGGTCAGACCGGTGATACCTTCTGGCGAGCCGTTCGGGTTGAACGGATAGCGCTCAGTGGCCACACCATAGTGATCAACAAAACGTACCGCCACAGTGCCACTGTTCTGAATCGCAGACAGATGATCAGCATCACGAACTTCCACTCGGCCTTCACCGTGAGAAACAGCGATCGGCATACGAGAACCAGCCATACCCTGGAAGAACACTGATGGTGACTGCTGTACTTCAACCAGGCTGAAGCGTGCTTCAAAACGCTCAGATTCGTTGCGCACAAAACGAGGCCACAGATCAGCACCAGGGATCAGGTCACGCAGGTTAGACATCATCTGGCAGCCGTTACAGATCCCCAGCGCAAAGGTGTCATTGCGGTGGAAGAAGCTCTGGAACGCATCACGTGCCCGGTTGTTAAACAACACCGACTTCGCCCAACCTTCACCGGCACCCAGTACATCACCGTAAGAGAAACCACCACAGGCAGCCAGGCCTTGGAATTCAGCCAGATCCAGGCGACCTTCCAGAATGTCACTCATGTGTACATCGATGGCACTGAAACCAGCACGGTCAAACGCAGCCGCCATTTCGCTCTGCGAGTTCACGCCCTGCTCACGCAGGATAGCCACTTTCGGATAAGCGCGTTTAGCAATGAATGGTGCGGCAACATCCTGATTCAGATCGAACGTCAGGTTCACATTCAGACCTGGATCTTTGACATCCTGCTTCGCCTGATGCTCGCTGTCAGCACACGCTGGGTTGTCACGCATACGCTGCATCAGATGCGTGGTTTCTGCCCAGATCTTACGGAAGTGAACACGAGGTTCAGACATGACGATCTGATCGTTACGGGTGAAGCACAGGGTATCTTTCTGGTTCAGGGTACCAATCACGAAAGCATTTGCCGCCAGACCATGGCCCGCCAGCGTATTCATTACCGCTTCTTTGTCTTCACGACGAACCTGAATAACCGCCCCCAGTTCTTCGTTGAACAGCACCGCCAGATCGTCTGACGCTAGTTGATTCAGCTGAACGCTGATACGAGT
>CALMKU010000191.1 GCA_937866945.1 uncultured Tolumonas sp. | reverse complement strand
AATAACAATTGAATTGCTTCATCCCAGCTATTATCAGTACCATGTCCGTAAAATAAGCCCGCAGCATTAAACTGGCTGACGGCCCAACGCAGCATGTCATTGAGGGTTCTGAATTCGTCGATGACCTCATCAACATTGATATTATCCAAATGCGCCTCCGGTTAATCCGGTTGTCACGTTCGCTGCACACTGTTGTTTAGTATATCAGGCATGACTGACCGAATTATGAGCAAAAAAATAGTACTGGAAGACCAGGATGTCAGCCTCTTTCGGGAGGCGATAACAGGTGCCCGGCAAATAAAGCAGGATACCATACGTTTGCAGTCTCCGGCGATCAAGCAGAAAGCGCAAATCCGGGAAATTCGTGAAGCCCAGCAGGCACAACACTATTTTTCGGATGAGTATGAACCGTTATTGAGTCAGGAAGGCCCCGTCAGATATGTGCGTTCCGATGTCTCAGCTTATGAGGCGAAAAAACTACGTCGCGGCGATTACATTCCAGACATGATGCTTGATTTACATGGTCTGACGCAGCAACAAGCAAAATTAGAACTCGGCGCACTGATTGAAGCCTGTCGGCGTCAGCACATCCGTTGTGCTTGCGTAATGCATGGTCATGGGAAAAATATTTTGAAGCAGAAAATACCGTTATGGCTGGCACAGCATCCCGATATTATGGCATTTCATCAGGCGCCCAAACTCTGGGGTGGCGACGCTGCAATATTGGTGCTGATTGAGCAAAATATCTAAAAAACATTCAGTCAAAGATCAGGCGGCTTTTTTCGTGATCTCGGCAATTTTGATGTTCAATTCCTGTACTGTCGCCCGGTGTACCGGGTCAGCTTCAACAGGCATGACTACTTTGCCATTTTCAAATTCATAGCCACCACGCCCATGAATGTATAAGCGACCGCGGAAAAAAGTTCTGACATATTTGGCGATTAATGCCGGAAAATACTTTTTGAAAATGCGCACAGTCCACCTCCAAATTGCAATTTACCCTCTTATATTGAGTATAGTCGGGGCAGCAATACCGCATTTCAATGACGCGGTCGAACGGAAATACTAAAGTTAGAGACTGTGCACAAATTAGAAATTATCAGCGAACGGTGTGCGGCCCTTCCAGCCAATCGAGCTGTCCTTTACCATCCACCAGCGTCACACCCGCCATTCCAGACGTCACAAACATCGGTGGTACTGCATTAGCACACAAATCGTTCACTATATAACCAACCAAAGGTAAATGGCTGATTATTAGTACATATTCATCATCCAGTGCACGCAAATAGTCGGTCACGACTTCGGAGCGACCATAAGGGACGAGATCATGAACATCTTCAATTTGTGCCGGAACGGGTAAACAAGTTTGAATGGCTTCCCAAGTCTGCTGGGCACGCAAAAACGGGCTTACCAACACACGGTCAATTCGTGGCAACTGCTCTGCCACCCATTCCGCCATTCTGATCGACTGTTTACGGCCTTTATCAGTTAATGGACGCAGATCATCACGCCCAGCCTCGTGAGCAGCTTCACCGTGGCGCATTACAATAATCTTCATTCAATTAGCCTTTAATGTCCCTATTAATACAAATACTACTGCCTTCGAATCATGGAAACAATCAACATGTTATGGAAACGGTTTGCACGTTCTTAAAATAAGGGTCGATAATATAAAGATATCTTCTCCATGGCAGATCTTATGCAAATATACCGTGCACCTGATGACAGATGTGATTACCGCTATCTTGAGCTGTCTAATGGGTTGCGAGTGTTATTGATCCATGACCCGGTGGCAGAACGCTCTGCTGCCTCACTGGCCGTCAACTGCGGACATTTCGCTGATCCGCCGGAACGTCAGGGAATGGCGCATTTTCTCGAGCATATGCTGTTTTTGGGCACCGAAGCGTTCCCACACCCCGGTGAATATCAAGCCTTCATTTCACAGCATGGCGGCAACCACAATGCCTGGACTGGCACAGAGCACTCCAATTATTTCTTCGATATAGCGACTGAGTTTTTCGAAGAGTC
>CALMKU010000190.1 GCA_937866945.1 uncultured Tolumonas sp. | reverse complement strand
GGCGGTGTGATGAACATGTTTGCACAAACCAAAACGATCTTAACACCGACCTACTGGCGTGAGCGCATGGCACCACCTGCGCCAGCGAAACTCGATTTACGCCATGGCGTGATCCTCTATTTGGAAGATATCAACGTCAGCTTTGATGGCTTTAAGGCGCTGAATAACCTCAACCTTTACATCAATAAAGGGGAACTGCGCTGCATCATCGGTCCGAACGGGGCAGGTAAAAGCACGATGATGGATGTGATCACCGGCAAAACTCGTCCCGATACGGGCTCGGCGTGGTTTGGTCAGAACATCAACTTGTTGGATCTCGATGAACCGGCCATTGCCGAAGCGGGCATCGGGCGTAAATTCCAAAAACCAACCGTATTCGAACCGCTGACGGTGGAAGAGAACCTTGAACTGGCCATGGCAGGGAATAAAGGCGTCTGGCAAACCTTTGTCAGCAAGCTGTCTGGCGAAGATCGTGATCATCTTGAAGCAACGCTGCTGCTGATTGGTCTGGTTGCTGAGCGTCATCGTCAAGCGGGTGTGTTGTCGCACGGTCAAAAACAGTGGCTGGAAATCGGCATGTTATTGATGCAGCGCCCGGAATTGCTGCTGGTCGATGAACCGGTGGCGGGTATGACGCATCAGGAGATGGAACGCACCGCTGAACTGCTGAAACAACTTGCCGGAAAACATTCAGTCGTTGTCGTTGAGCATGATATGGATTTCGTGCGCTCGATTGCCAATAAAGTCACGGTATTACATCAAGGCTCAGTGCTGGCAGAAGGCACTATGAGTCAGGTGCAGGCTGATCCGAAAGTGATCGAGGTCTATCTGGGGGAATCAGCATGCTGAAGTTATCGGGTATTAATCAGTTTTACGGCCAATCGCACACGCTGTGGGATCTGGACATCGAGATTGCACAAGGCGAATGCCTCTGTCTGATGGGGCGAAATGGCGTGGGTAAAACCACACTGTTGAATGTGTTGATGGGGCAATTGCCGATCAAAAGCGGCCAGATTGAATTCGATGGCCAAGATATCAGCAAATTTTCGGTCGAGCGTCGTGCTGAAATTGGCATAGGTTACGTACCGCAGGGGCGTCAGATTTTTCCGCTGCTGACGGTGGAAGAAAATCTCAAAATCGGGCTGCCTGCGCGTCGCGATAACAAGCGGCAGATCCCCGATCAGGTGTATGAACTGTTTCCTGTACTGAAAGAGATGAAACAACGCCGTGGTGGCGATTTATCCGGCGGTCAGCAACAGCAATTAGCGATCGGTCGTGCGCTGGTGCTTGATCCGAAATTACTGATTTTAGATGAACCGACTGAAGGTATTCAGCCGAACATCGTCAGTGAAATTGGCGACATCATTCGCAAACTCAACCGTGATATCGGCCTGACCGTGTTACTGGTCGAACAGAAACTGCCGTTTGCCCGCAAAGTCGGTGATCGCTTCTGTCTGCTCGATCGCGGTCGTCGGGTTGCGGATGGTCTGATGGCTGATTTGAACGAAGGGTTGATCAAGGAATATCTGACGGTATGACGATGCAGCCTCTGTTAACACCCGTTCAGCAAACCGGCTGGCAAGCGCATTTGTCACTCGGTTTTTCCCGACGTGGTCATCAAACCGTGCTGGCCGATCGTCGCCAATACGGTCCGTTAACAGTACAGCGCCCGTTTTACCCCGAAGGCATGCCTTGTCATCTTTATCTGTTGCATCCGCCGGGTGGCGTGGTCGGCGGCGATGAGCTCGATGTGCAAATTAAGGTGGAATCGCAGGCACATGCACTGCTGACAACGCCCGGTGCGACCAAGTTTTATCGCAGCGCGGGGCCACAATCGAAGGTGACGCAAACCTTCCACCTGTCAGCAGGCGCTGCTCTGGAGTGGCTACCGCAAGATAACATTCTGTTTCCCGGTGCCAATTTACAACTGCAGAGCACCTTTCATCTGGAAAGTGACTCGCGGTTGATCGCTTGGGAGTGCATCTCGCTTGGGCGACCCGTCAATGAAGAGCGTTTTCTGGAAGGGCAGCTCCGCAGCCGTTGGCGCGTCTATCGTAACCAGCGCTTATGCCTGAACGAATCGTTGCGGGTGCTTGATGCCGCTGATCTCGATCGTCGGGCAGGTTTAGCGGGCTATCCGCTGGTCGCGACCCTCATCGCATCGCCTTGTTCGGAAACAGAACGGGAACTGGTACGCGAATTACTGCAAGGCTACACCGCACCGGCTGGCGTGACCTTACTCAATGACTTACTGATTGTGCGTTTGCTCGGCGCACACAACGAGCCGTTACAACAATTAATGCAGACGATTTGGCAAGCATTGCGCCCGACGGTGATTGGGTGCCCCGCATGTCGTCCGCGGATCTGGAATACCTGATTACGGTTTACAAGGAGAACAAGATGGATCTGACCCCTCGCGAAAAGGACAAGTTACTGCTGTTTACCGCCGCATTGGTGGCCGAGCGACGTAAAACGCGTGGTTTAAAACTCAATCATCCGGAAGCGATTGCGCTGATCAGCGCTGCGATTTTGGAAGGGGCCCGCGACGGCATGACAGTCGCAGAGCTGATGAATTACGGTCGCACCATTCTTACGCGCGATGAGGTGATGGATGGCATACCCGAGATGATCCCCGATGTGCAGGTCGAGGCAACATTTCCTGACGGCACCAAGCTGGTCACCGTTCATCAACCCATCATTTAAGGAGCGCCTATGATCCCCGGAGAAATTCAGGTTGCCGATGGTGAACTGCTACTCAACGAAGGTCGTGCGACATTGCAAGTAGCTGTTGCCAATACAGGCGATCGCCCGATCCAGATCGGCTCGCATTACCATTTTTTTGAAACCAACCCCGCCTTGCAATTTGATCGTGCTGCTACGCGCGGTTTTCGCCTTGATATTCCTGCTGGCACTGCGGTGCGTTTCGAACCGGGGCAGACCCGCACGGTCTCGTTGGTGGCATACGCAGGTCGCCGCCATGTCTATGGCTTTCGCGGCGATGTGATGGGCCCGTTAGATGAAATTGCGCAAAGTGATCAGGGCGCACAGAACGAACAGGGAGCTCAGGTATGAGTATTATTTCCAGACAAGCCTATGCTGATATGTTCGGCCCAACCACAGGTGATCGCGTGCGGTTGGCTGACACTGAGTTATGGCTGGAGGTGGAAAAAGATTTCACCATTTACGGCGACGAAGTGAAATTTGGTGGCGGAAAAGTCATTCGCGATGGTCAAGGGCAGGGGCAGGCACTGAGCCGTGATTGCCTTGATTTGGTGATCACCAATGCCCTGATCATCGACCACTGGGGCATCGTAAAAGCCGATATCGGGGTTAAAAATGGTCGTATTGCAGGCATTGGCAAAGCAGGCAACCCAGACGTACAACCGGGTGTGACGTTAGTGATTGGCCCCGGCACCGAAGTGATTGCAGGCGAAGGATCGATTGTCACAGCGGGTGGTATCGACAGCCATATTCATTTCATCTGCCCGCAACAGATCGACGAGGCGCTCTGCTCTGGCGTGACCACCATGCTGGGTGGGGGTACTGGCCCTGCAACGGGCACCAATGCCACAACGTGCACGCCGGGCCCTTGGTATATGGCGCGCATGTTGGAAGCGGCAGAAAGCCTGCCGA
>CALMKU010000189.1 GCA_937866945.1 uncultured Tolumonas sp. | reverse complement strand
GCAATGTATTACAAGACTCTATTGATAACCACCTGAATTCCTACACACCTGTTAGTTGTAGCAGTCAACGTTAAATCGGTTGTTTAACCGGCGAAATGTCTTTGATAACACACCTTTCGACATACTGTCTTAACTGCGACAAAAGCTGACAAAGCTCGCCTTGTTGTCAGACAAAATAGCCTTCGCCATGTTTTATCTATATGAAAAACAATGATTTTCTATGTGGCACCTCATTTGCAGCTTTGTGATCACGGTCACAGGGAGAGACATCATGATTCAAATCGACGAAAGCGCACTGACGCAACTACATCAACTGCAGCAACAACTGGTGCAGGAATGTATCGGTTTGCGTCTGATTGCCAAGGGCGACCCTTGTTCTGGAATCAAAGTAGATATGGGCTGGACTGCCACGCAACAGCCTGACGACGTGTTATTTCGTCAGGATGGTCTGGTGTTTTTAGCCGATCGCCGTCAATGGCCTTTATTAAAAGATTGTCAGATCTCACTGGCGGAACGTCAGGGGCAACCGGGTTTTAACATTCAGCCACAGCCTGCAGATTGTAAATGCAGCAGCGGCAGTTGCAGCCCGACACAAGCCACCAACTGCCCATCCACCGCCAGTGTGAATTAAAAATACGCGCATAGAAATACGCACAAAAAGATACGCACAAAGGAGACGAGTCATGTGGAACTATTCAGAAAAAGTTAAAGATCACTTCTTCAATCCACGCAATGCCAAGGTGATTGCCGATGCGAACGCCGTAGGTGACGTTGGCTCGATCAGCTGTGGTGATGCGTTACGTCTGATGTTGCAGGTCAACACAGAGAGCGAAATTATCGAAGATGCCGGTTTCCAGACATTCGGTTGCGGCAGTGCCATTGCGTCTTCTTCTGCGCTGACCGAGATGGTGATTGGCAAAACTCTGGATGACGCCTTGAAGATCAGCAACATGGATATCGCTGATTATCTCGACGGTCTGCCACCGGAAAAAATGCACTGTTCCGTGATGGGCCAGGAAGCACTGCAAGCGGCGATTGCCAATTTCCGTGGTGAAGAATGGCACGATGACCATGAAGAAGGCGCGCTGATCTGTAAATGCTTTGCCGTGGATGAAGTCAAAATCATCAAAGCGGTAAAAGAGAACGGCCTGACCTCGATTGCCGATGTCATCAACTACACCAAAGCCGGCGGCGGTTGCGGCGCCTGCCATGAAAAAATTGAACAAGCGTTACAGAAAGTGCTGGCGACTCAGCCTTGTAACGAAGCGCGTATTGCGACCACCAGTCTGGAACGCAGCAAAGTCGCACCGCATGTCGATCTGGCGAAGAAAGATGAAAACTGGCGCACTGTGGCAGCCGTGCTGGAAGAGATGCGTCCACGTCTGCAGGCCGATGGTGGTGATGTGGCCTTGATCAGCGTTACTGACAGTAAAGTTGAAGTGGCACTGTCGGGTAGCTGTGTCGGCTGTATGATGACCGACATGACCTTGTCTTGGATCCAGCAGACCCTGATGGAAAAAATGGGTCGTTACATCCAGGTTGTGAGCGTGACTCAGGCCGAAACAGCACTGGTTTAAGGAGACGGAACATGAAAGCGATCTATCTGGATAACAACGCCACCACCCGTCTCGACCCGATGGTGCTGGAAGCCATGATGCCATTTATGACCGATCATTATGGCAACCCTTCCTCTATTCATGGTTTCGGTGAGCCGGTGCGTAAAGGCATCGAGCGGGCACGGGAACAAGTGGCAGCCCTGCTAGGCGCTGCGCACGATAGCGAAATCATTTTTACCTCTTGTGCTACCGAAGCCAACAGTACTGCGATTTTGTCTGCTGTCGAAGCATTGCCGGAACGTAAAGAAATCATTACCTCGGTGGTTGAACATCCGGCCATTCTGGAAGTGTGTGAACATCTGGAGCGTCGTGGTTACACCATTCACCGGTTACCCGTCGATAACCAAGGTCGTCTTGATTTAGATCATTACCAATCACTGCTGAGCGAAAATGTCGCGTTAGTGACAGTGATGTGGGCGAATAACGAAACCGGCACTGTGTTTCCGGTGCAAACCATGGCGACGATGGCGAAAGAGAAAGGCGTGTTGTTCCATACCGA
>CALMKU010000188.1 GCA_937866945.1 uncultured Tolumonas sp. | reverse complement strand
TTGTTCAATCTTGTCGATCATCCAGTCACGGAATTGATCCACATACGGATCGCCAGCTTCTGGTGATTCTTCCGGCTGATCCCAATACAGTTCACCCAGATTATGCGTAAAGCTACCGGACGCCAAAATCAGCACGCCTTCCGCGCTCAGATTTTGTAAAAACTGCCCCAGTGCAAATTGTAGTTTTGGTGGCACCGACGGGTTTAATGACAACTGCACCACCGGAATATCTGCCTGCGGATAGAGATAACGCAGTGGCACCCACGCGCCATGATCCAGCCCGCGTTGTTCATCCAGCTTGGCTTCCAAACCGATATTTTTCAGCATCGCCTGTATTTGTGTTGCCAGCTCTGGTGAGCCGGGAGCCGGATATTGCAGGCTATACAGTGCCCGAGGGAAACCACCAAAATCATGGATCGTCTCTGGCGCTTTGCTGCTGCTCAGTGTGGGCTGATGCGTCAGCCAGTGTGCTGAAATCACTAAGATAGCTTTGGGTCTCGGCAACCGTTCACCTACTTTAGTCAGAACTGGACCGGTGGTACCGGGTTCCAGCGCCAGCATCGGGGAACCGTGCGAAACAAAGAGTGTCGGTAAGCGAGTCATAAGTTGCTCCTTAGGAAATATTGGGCGTTAGCTAAATCGGTTTCAAACTTTTTGCTTCAAGCTATGTAAACAGCATATTGCTTTCATAATCTGTAAAGAAGATGCTATTCATCAAACTATCTTTGCAGGAATTGCAAACATGGATCGTCTGAAAGCGATTGAGTGTCTGGTCAGTGCCGTTGAGTGCGGCACCTTGTCGAAAGCGGCGGAAAAACTGCAAATATCGGTGGCGGCGGTTTCTCGTGGCGTGTCGGAATTGGAAAGTCATCTTGGTATTCGGTTATTGCAGCGTACTTCGCGCCGTTTAGTGCTGACGGAAGGGGGCAATCATTTTTATCAGCGTGGTAAACAGCTGTTGCTCGATCTGGAAGAAGCGGAAGCCGAAGCGAGCCAAACCACCGCGCAACCCACGGGTACACTGAAAGTGAACGTCCCTGTGACGTTTGGCATTCAGCATCTGGCGCCACTGTGGCCGGATTTTTTACAGCGTTATCCGGAACTCCGGCTTGAGCTTTCACTTTCCGATCAAAAAGTGGATGTATTGGAAGCCGGTTATGATCTGGTGGTGCGAATTGCCGCTTTGCCCGATTCTTCACTCATTGCCAGGCGTATTGCCACCACACATTCGTTGTTGTGTGCGGCACCTTCTTATCTCACGCGTGTTGGTTTACCGAATCACCCCGACGAGCTCAGCCAGATGCAGGCGATTGGTTACAGTTACGCCCGCCAGCGCGATGAGTGGAATTTTCAACATATTCATAGTGGTCAAACGGCACGTGTCACGGTTCCTACACACATGCAGGTTAATAATGGCGACACCATTCGTCTGGCGGCATTAAGCGGCATGGGGGTGATTTTGCAACCCAGTTTTCTGGTCGGCGATGATTTAAAAGCCGGCCGGTTGGTGCAGTTGTTACCCGAGTGGCAAGGGCCCACTTATGGCGTCTATGCTTTATATCCCAGCCGGAAACATCTTTCCGCGAAAGTGAGAGTGCTGGTCGATTACCTGCAACAGGCATTTGGTGCTGCGGCGGAACAAGACCCCTGGTGCTCACTTGCATAATGTGAGTGATAACGATAGAGTAACTTTCATTATGCAAGTTACTCTATAAATCAGAGCTAGGAGAATATGCAGCACAAGAATATTGGTAGTGCCCAATGCCCGATTGCGCGTAGTCTGGCGCAAGTGGGTGAGTGGTGGAGTCTGTTGATCATCCGTGATGCGATGCACGGGCTTTGCCGGTTTGATGAATTTCAGAAAAGTCTGGATATTGCGCCGAACATGTTAACCCGGCGCTTAAATGCCTTGGTGGAAGCAGAGCTGCTGGATAAACAACCCTATTCCACCCGACCGTTACGCTACGAATATAAACTCACCGCAAAAGGGCGGGAGTTAAGCCCAGTGCTATTAACATTACTGGCTTGGGGTAATAAACATGCTGCGCCGGAAGGGGAATGTATTCAATTAGCGGATGCCCATACAGGCGTCATTGCCCAACCGGTGCTGGTGGACAAAGTCAGTGGTCGTGAGATCACCGAGCAAGATTTCATGTTGATAGCGGGGCCGGCGGCTTCCGACACGATGCGGCAGCGTTTGCAGCATTATCAACACCACAAAATTACACATGCGCTGTTCGCAGCGAATACCGCGACAGCGGAGGAGAACAAAAAATGAGTATACGTCGGATTGTTGTAACCGGAATGGGCGCAGTCACGCCTCTGGGTTGTGGTGTTGAAACCGTATGGCAGCGATTATTGGCTGGCCGCTCTGGCTTGCGCCGTTTACCCGACGACGTAGTCGCTGATCTGCAGGCCAAAGTAGGCGGTGTCGTGCCTTCATATCTGGAAGATGCAGACGGTGGATTTAACCCCGATCTGACGGTGCCGGTGAAAGAGCAGAAAAAAATGGATCGTTTTATTCTGTTTGCACTCGCTGCGGCCAAAGAAGCGCTGGCACAAGCTGGTTGGGTGGCCGAAACACCAGAAGCACAAGAACGCACCGCCACGATCATAGCCTCCGGCATTGGTGGCTTTCCGGCCATTGCTGAAGCTGTGCGGATCACCGACACCAAAGGGCCACGCCGTCTGTCTCCGTTCACCATTCCCTCTTTTTTGGTCAACATGGCGGCTGGGCATGTGTCGATCAATCATGGTTTTAAAGGCCCGCTAGGTGCACCTGTCACTGCATGTGCGGCTGGCGTGCAGGCGATTGGGGACGCGGCACGCATGATCCGCGCTGGCGAAGCCGATATCGCCGTGTGTGGTGGTGCAGAAGCTTGTATCGATCGCGTCAGTCTGGCTGGTTTTGCTGCGGCACGAGCTCTCTCTTCGGCGTATACCGACAACCCGGAACAGGCGTCCCGCCCATTCGATAGTGGTCGTGATGGTTTTGTGATGGGCGAAGGCGCCGGTATTCTGGTCATTGAAGAGCTGGAACATGCACTGGCACGCGGTGCCACACCGATTGTGGAACTGGTTGGTTATGGCACCACTGCGGATGCCTATCACATGACTGCGGGCCCAGAAGATGGTGATGGTGCAAAACGCGCCATGCAGGCCGCGATCCGTCAGGCAGGTATCAATGCCAGCGAGATCCAGCATCTGAATGCCCATGCTACGTCAACGCCGGTGGGCGATAAAGGCGAACTGGCCGCAATTAAAGCGGTATTTGGCACTGAAAATCGTATTGCAGTGACTTCAACCAAGTCGGCAACCGGTCATCTATTGGGGGCCGCTGGTGGTATCGAAGCTATATTTACTGCCTTGGCACTCCGTGACCAAATCGCACCCGCAACTCGCAATTTCGAGCAACCCGATCCATTTGCCGAAGGTGTTGATGTCGTGCATGGTGCTGCGCGCCCTATGCCAATTGAATATGCTATTTCCAACGGCTTTGGTTTCGGTGGCGTGAATGCCAGCGTTTTGTTTAAGCGTTGGCAGGCTTAATTACCTTAAGTGAGCCAGACTACTTCCCTTTGGCTCACTTCTCCCTTGTTTCTTTTAAAAAAGCATTCCTCCTTGCTGTGATCTGTATTATCTATTACTCTATATGCTCAAAATGCAGGGATAGCTATTGCGTCAAAGGGAAGGATTCTTTTACTGATAATCACTATCATCTACCTTCGCGCGCTATCTCAAAACTGCATTTTTTAAAAAATGATATAAATCAATATTATAAAATCTAAATCGCTCTGTGGTAGCTGTAAGCCACTTGCGGTAGCTATATCTTACGATTTCAAATGTATCTCTGTGATATGCTCAGGATCAGCTCTATCGTATTATCTGAGCAGCCATCATTCCTCTATACTAAAACAGCAAAGTTATGCGGGAAATATGAATAAAAAATTAATCCTTTCTATCGTTGCCGTTAGCCTTTTTTTAAGCGGCTGTGCTATTCCTGGCTCTCATCTGTCTGCCAGCGGTAAAAATCAGATTGTTGACCCTGACGATTCAACCGCCGATATTGATAAATTGGTTGATATCTACCCGATGACACCACGCCTAATCGAAAAATTACGGCCTGATTTACCACAAGCCAAAGTAAATCCGGAATTACAAACCGCATTACAGCATTATGAATATCGGGTTGGTGTAGGCGATGTTCTTAATGTCACGGTATGGGATCATCCTGAGTTAACCATTCCCGCAG
>CALMKU010000187.1 GCA_937866945.1 uncultured Tolumonas sp. | reverse complement strand
ATCGTCGGGTAACACCTTCTGATCAACCTGCTACACTGGCCGACTTCTTACAGCCGGGTCACCGACAAGTTGCTGCCGGTTATGTGATTTATGGTTCATCAACCATGCTGGTATATAGCACGGGGCAGGGGGTGAACGGTTTTACGCTCGATCCTTCTATTGGTTGTTTCTGCTTATCTCATCCAGATATCAAGATCCCTGATCAAGGCTATTGTTATTCCGTTAACGAAGGCCATTACCTGAAATTCCCGCAGGGTGTAAAACAATATATCAAGTATTGTCAGGCGGTAGATGAACAGGAACAACGCCCGTACACATCGCGCTATATTGGTTCGTTAGTGGCTGATTTTCATCGTAATTTATTGAAAGGCGGCATCTATATGTATCCGTCTGGTACTAATGCGCCGAAAGGCAAATTACGTCTGTTGTATGAGTGCAATCCGATTGCATTCTTGGCAGAACAAGCTGGCGGCAAAGCCTCTACTGGTCGTGATCGGATCTTAGATTTAGATCCTACTGAATTGCATCAACGCACCCCGTTTTATGTCGGTTCACGTTTTATGGTGGATAAGCTGGAAGAATTTGTTGCTCAGTATTCGTAAATCAAATTTAGCAGTAAAAAGAAAGGGCAGCAAATCGCTGCCCTTTTTATATCTAAGTAATTAGTTAATAAATAACAATTACTTACGTTTATTTAGTGGTAACACAGTACGAGTTGGTGCTCCGGTATATAACTGACGTGGACGACCAATTTTGCTGGCTGGATCAGCCTGCATTTCCAACCAATGAGAAATCCAGCCGATGGTACGCGCCAGGGCGAAGATAACGGTAAACATGGATGTTGGAATGCCGATCGCATTCAGGATGATACCGGAATAGAAGTCGACGTTTGGATACAGTTTTTTCTCAATGAAATACGGATCAGACAGCGCAATGCGTTCCAGTTCCATCGCGACATCCAGTAATGGATGGTTGCTGATGTTTAACTCTTGCAATACCGCATGACAAGTATCACGCATTACCACGGCACGTGGATCGTAGTTGCGATAAACACGGTGACCAAAGCCCATCAGACGGAATGGATCATTCTTATCTTTAGCGCGAGCCACGAAATGTGGAATGCGCTCAACAGAGCCGATTTCCTGCAACATCTTCAGACAAGCTTCGTTGGCACCACCATGTGCAGGGCCCCACAGCGAAGCGATACCTGCCGCGATACACGCAAATGGATTGGCACCAGAAGAACCGGCCAAACGTACGCTGGACGTTGATGCGTTCTGTTCGTGGTCTGCATGCAGTACAAAGATAATATCCATGGCACGTTCAATGACCGGGTTCACGCGATATTCTTCACAAGGCACAGCAAACATCATGTGCAGGAAGTTACCAGCATAAC
>CALMKU010000186.1 GCA_937866945.1 uncultured Tolumonas sp. | reverse complement strand
ACTTTATGCGGCATGGTTGAAGAACCAATTTCACCGGCAATGGTGCGCTGTTTGAAGTGACCCAGGCAGATGTAACCCCAGATATCACGATCGAAGTCGATCAGGATGGTGTTAAAGCGGGCAATCGCATCAAACAGTTCAGCGATGTAATCGTGCGGCTCGATCTGCGTGGTGTACGGGTTCCAGGTCAGACCCAAACCAGTCACGAATTGTTCCGCAAACGCGTGCCAATCGACTTCAGGGTAAGCACTGATGTGGGCGTTGTAGTTACCAACTGCACCATTGATCTTGCCGAGGAACTCAACCGCCATGATCTGTTTGTACTGACGTTCCAGACGGTATGCCACGTTCGCCATCTCTTTACCCAGAGTGGTTGGTGAAGCTGGCTGACCGTGAGTACGTGACAGCATTGGCATATCACGATAGTTGTGCGCCAAATCTTTGATCGCAGCGATCAGTTTTTCACAGTACGGAGCAATCACTTCTTCACGGGCCGCTTTTAACATCAGACCGTGAGAGTTGTTGTTGATGTCTTCGGAAGTACAAGCAAAGTGAATGAATTCAGTTACTGCATTCAGTTCTTCGCTAACCGCTACTTTTTCCTTCAGGAAATATTCCACCGCTTTCACGTCGTGATTGGTGGTTTTCTCGATGGTTTTAATGCGGGTTGCATCGGCTTCGTTAAAATCACGGACAATGCTGTCCAGCAGCGCATTGGCTGCATCAGAAAACGCCGGAACTTCCGGGATGCCAGGGTGGGCGGCTAACTGCTGTAACCAGCGCACTTCTACTTCTACGCGGAAGCGCAGCAGGCCGTATTCAGAAAAAATCGGCCGCAGGTCGGTACATTTATCACCATAACGACCATCAATCGGGGAAACAGCAGTCAGGGCTGACAGTTCCATCACATCACTCCTCGACACTTTCGGTCACTGATAAGATTAAAGTTGGCGCAAAGCAGCTTCGGCAGCGGCAATGACTTTTTTACGGAAAAACAGGATATGACGACGACGGCCTCCCAGCTGTCGCCAGAGCACACAGGCTCTGATCCCGGCAAGCAACAACGCGCGGATTTTGTGCTGCACCTGCGGTTGCTGTAAATAAAGCGGCGCTCCGGAAACCTGGATACGGGGGCCCAGATTACTGATCACGTCGCTGTAAATTCCGGCCAGATTACCTAATACGGTATCGGCTAACAGATCAAAATGCAGTGATTGACGCTTGATCTGACCCACGCGTTCACCCAGCAGCGACAGCGCCCGACGTTTGCCACTCAGCTTACGTTCCAGCGCGACCATGCCGATAACATAGCGGGTCAATTCCACGTTTTTCGGATTACGGTTATTACCCAGTTGTTCTACCAGCGTGGAATAGCCGTTGCGTAACACTGCATGATTCGGATAAACAGACTCCGCTTTATCCGGATCAGTAATTAAGATCCCCTGCAGCAGGCAGCGCATGGACTCTTCATCGCAGCTGCCGTGTCGTGCAACTTGCTGTACTAACCAGGCAGCCTGACAGACAGCGGCCAGCGCCATGGTTTGTACTGCCTGCTTATTACGCATGGCTACACACTCCCGGAAAATCGTTGTTCAATGATACCGCCACCCAAACACTCATCACCCAGATAAAACACAGCAGACTGGCCTGGGGTAACAGCAGCTTGTGGCGATGCAAATGTCACTTTAATGGTCTCGTCATCTAACGGCTCAACATGACAAGGAATATCCTGCTGGCGATAACGGGTTTTTACTACGCAATCAAACGGCTCACGACGCACCTGACGATCAACCCAATCCAGTTGTTTCGCGATCAGGCCATCTGAGAACAGGCGAGGGTGGTCATGACCCTGCGCGACAATCAATACGTTACGGGCAACGTCTTTGTCCACCACATACCATGGGGTTTCATCACCGTCTTTTAAACCACCGATACCCAAACCTTTACGCTGGCCTAGTGTGTGGTACATCAAGCCCTGATGTTCACCAATCACCTTGCCATCCACCGTTTCGATAACACCGGGTTGCGCTGGCAAATAACGACCTAAGAATTCAGTAAATTTCCGCTCACCGATAAAACAGATGCCGGTACTGTCTTTTTTCTTTGCAGTGGCCAAGCCTAACTGTTCTGCTATGGCTCGAACGGCCGGTTTTTCTAAATCACCCACGGGGAACAGGCTTTGCGCGATCTGTTTTGAACTCAAGGTGTAGAGGAAATAACTCTGGTCTTTGTTGTTATCCAAGCCACGCAACAAACGGGCTTGACCCGTGCTGTCATCCCGGCGCACATAATGGCCAGTCGCGATGTAATCAGCACCTAAGTCTTCGGCGGCAAATTCCAGAAACGCCTTAAATTTGATCTCTTTATTGCACAAAATATCCGGGTTTGGCGTGCGGCCAGCTTTGTATTCGGCTAAGAACAGCTCAAATACATTATCCCAATATTCGGCAGCAAAATTCACGGTATGCAGTTTGATCCCGAGTTTGTCACAAACAGCCTGGGCATCGGCCAGATCGGTTGCGGCAGAGCAATACTCGTCTGAATCATCCTCTTCCCAGTTTTTCATGAACAGGCCTTCGACTTGATAGCCTTGTTGCTGGAGCAAATACGCTGAAACGGAAGAGTCTACACCGCCGGACATGCCGACGATGACTTTGATTTGGCTGTTGTTTGTCATCGGGATATCAGTAAAGATGGAAAATCGGCGCTTATTTTAGCAAAAAAGCAACACTAAGCCTACAACCTCAGCGGCGATCTTTCAGCGCGGAAAGCGGTAATCGCACGCCAGCCAGATAATCATTAAAACATTCCATGACCAGCGGGCTGCGTAATCGGTGTCCTAGCGCACGGATCTCATCAATGGTTTTCCAGTGACAAGCCAGAATATCGTTATCCGGATCTTGCGGATGATGCTCACCCGGCGCTTCGGTTAATTCGCAATAAAAACAAAAACGCAGATAAGTCAGCTTACGGTAGGGGCTGGAATACATATAAGTACCCAACCAGCCATCCGGCGCTAAGGTTAATCCGGTCTCTTCTTTTATTTCGCGGCACGCAGCCTGATAAATAGATTCACCGAATTCCAGATGACCTGCTGGCTGATTAAAAACGTGTCGACGACGATCCATCTCCTCAACCAACAAGAAGCGATCTTCAAAGCGAATAACGGCAGCAACCGTTACATTGGGACGAAAAGTCATGCGAACTCCTCAGAAAACAGCTATAGATTACCTGATTTGCTGTCGTGCCGTCATCCTTCACCGTGCCCAACAAACTGATTAAATGTATTTTGTTTTCATGAAATCAGCGTTCTGGCGCCCTGACGCCGTTTGCAGAAATGCAGCGATGGGCTAAGATGACGGTCACAAAAATAATTTGAAAAGTGTGCATGACTAACCAACGACGTACCTCGCCGCTGGTGCAGGTTAGTTCAGGCGAGACAATAAACCGGAAGTCAGGAGACACAGATGGAAAGTAAAATCGTTGTACCCGCTACAGGCGAAAAAATTTCTTTAGACGCCACGGGCAAGCTGGTTGTACCGAACAATCCAATCATCCCTTTTATCGAGGGTGATGGTATCGGTGTTGATGTGACTCCGGCCATGCTGAAAGTAGTGGATGCCGCTGTTGAGAAAGCCTACAAAGGCGAAAAGAAAATCTCCTGGATGGAAATCTACACCGGTGAGAAATCAACCAAA
>CALMKU010000185.1 GCA_937866945.1 uncultured Tolumonas sp. | reverse complement strand
AGCTGCAGATGACGGATCATGGTGTTGTTTGTTCCTGCACCCATTGCAGATACGCCGGATTACCGCACAAGATCGGCAAGCCCAGAATTTCCGGCACCTCGTATGGGTGTAATGCCAGTAACCGTTCTTGTAATACGCCGAACATGGTGCGCCGGGTTTTTATCACTAACTGCACTTCCTGGCTTTCTTCCATTTTGCCTTGCCAGTAATACAACGATGTGACTTGTGGAATAAGATTGACGCAGGCCGCCAGTTTTTCACTCAATAAAGTCTGCGCCAGTTGGCGGGCGCTGGTGTTGTCAGGACAAGTGCATAGCACGACGATGGCATCACTCATGGCAGTTACCGGCTAACGGGAGTTCAGACTTTAATTATGCAGTCTGTCGCAAAATTCGACCACTAAAGATCACTACTATGATCGTTTCAACCTTGAATCATCTTGTTGGCATCCCCATCTGGTGATTTATACGCCAGTTTGCAGGCGTGTTTGAATTAGCCTGAGAGGTCTTTGTGGCAAAAATTGCATTTGGTTTGTTCCTGCTGTTCTTTCTGGAATTATGGGTCATCATCAAAGTAGGCTCGGTCGTCGGCGCCTTTATGGTGATCTTACTGATGATCGTGGCGGCAGGTTATGGCGTGTCACTGGTTCGTTCGCAAGGCTTGCGTACCATGATGTCGATGCAGCAACAGCTGGCACAAGGTGTGGCCCCAGCAGCCACCATGCTGGAAGGTGTGGCGTTATTAATCGCCGGCGCGTTGTTTATTTTTCCGGGTTTTCTGACCGATATCATCGCGTTACTGCTGCTGCAGCCGTTTGTTCGCCGTTGGTTGGGTCGTAAGCTGACCAGTAGTAGCCGTTGGCAGGTTTATGGTGCTCACACCACGGTAGAAAGTGAAGCACAGCGCGTTGAACCTTCCAGTGATGATTTTTCTGACGAAATGACCAAAGAGAAAATCAAACGTACGCCACGCCAAGGAACTACCGTGGATGGCGAGTATGAACACAAAGATGACGGTTCCAAACAGTAAGTTTGTACAAATTTTTTCGCCTGCGCCCTTGAAGCGCAGGAAACTGCCCCCAGATCGGGGGAGTATTTGAATTCTATTTCGGCCACTGATGGCCGTATTTACAGCAATAACACTCAGTAGGAGATTCATCGATGAAAATTCGTCCATTGCATGATCGTGTGATCATCAAACGTACCGAAGTTGAGTCTAAGTCTGCAGGCGGTATCGTGCTGACTGGTTCTGCTGCTCAGAAATCCACTCGTGGTGAAGTTCTGGCTGTCGGCACGGGTCGAATCCTGGATAACGGCGAAGTGAAAGCGCTGGCTGTCAAAGTAGGTGACAAAGTGATTTTCAACGAAGGTTACGGCGTGAAAACCGAGAAGCTGGATGGTCAGGAAGTGTTGATCCTGTCTGAAACTGACATCCTGGCAATTGTTGAAGAATAATTACTTTCACCCCCCAATTTGAGTTAAAGGAATTTTAGACATGGCAGCTAAAGACGTTAAATTTGGCAACGACGCCCGTATTAAAATGCTGGAAGGTGTAAACGTTCTGGCAAACGCAGTTAAAGTAACCCTGGGCCCGAAAGGCCGTAACGTAGTGCTGGATAAATCATTCGGCGCACCAACCATCACTAAAGATGGTGTTTCTGTGGCGAAAGAGATTGAGCTGGAAGATAAATTCCAGAACATGGGCGCACAGATGGTTAAAGAAGTGGCTTCGCAAGCAAATGATGCTGCGGGTGACGGTACTACCACTGCAACTGTATTGGCTCAATCTATCATCACCGAAGGCCTGAAAGCCGTTGCTGCTGGTATGAACCCAATGGATCTGAAACGTGGTATCGACAAAGCTGTCGTTGCTGCGGTTGAAGAGCTGAAAAAACTGTCTGTACCATGTGCTGATACCAAAGCCATCGCTCAGGTAGGTACTATCTCTGCAAACTCTGATGAAAACGTCGGCAAACTGATCGCAGAAGCGATGGATAAAGTAGGCCGTGACGGCGTTATCACTGTGGAAGATGGTCAAGGTCTGCAAGACGAACTGGCTGTGGTTGAAGGTATGCAGTTTGATCGCGGTTACCTGTCTCCATACTTCGTGAACAAACCAGACACGGCTTCTGTTGAGCTGGATGATCCATTCATTCTGCTGGTTGACAAGAAAGTATCTAACATCCGCGAAATGTTGTCCGTACTGGAAGGTGTTGCGAAAGCCGGTAAACCACTGGTTATCATCGCTGAAGATGTGGAAGGCGAAGCGCTGGCAACTCTGGTTGTTAACACTATGCGTGGCATCGTGAAAGTAGCTGCGGTTAAAGCGCCTGGTTTCGGCGACCGTCGTAAAGCCATGCTGCAGGATATTGCTATCCTGACTTCTGGTACTGTGATCTCTGAAGAGATCGGCATGGAGCTGGAAAAAGCGACTCTGGAAGAATTGGGCCGTGCGAAACGTGTTGTGATCACTAAAGAAAACACCACCATCATTGATGGCGTGGGTGAAGCTGCACTGATCGAAGCGCGTATTGCTCAGATCCGTCAACAGATCGAAGACTCTTCTTCCGATTATGACAAAGAAAAACTGCAAGAACGCGTAGCTAAACTGGCTGGCGGTGTTGCGGTAATCAAAGTCGGTGCCACCACCGAAGTTGAAATGAAAGAGAAAAAAGCCCGCGTTGAAGACGCTCTGCACGCAACTCGCGCAGCAGTAGAAGAAGGCGTGGTTGCTGGTGGTGGTGTGGCACTGGTTCGTGCTGCCGCTAAACTGGCTGATCTGAAAGGCGACAACGAAGAGCAGACCGTGGGTATCCGTGTTGCACTGCGTGCGATGGAATCACCACTGCGTCAGATCGTCGACAACGCCGGTGAAGAGCCATCAGTCGTTGCTAACCGTGTTCGTGAAGGTGAAGGTAACTTTGGTTACAACGCTGCGACCGAAGTTTACGGTGACATGCTGGAAATGGGTATTCTGGATCCAACCAAAGTAACCCGTCTGGCACTGCAATTTGCAGCTTCAGTCGCTGGTCTGATGATCACAACCGAATGTATGGTTACTGATGCACCGAAGAAAGATGCGCCTGCAATGCCTGATATGGGCGGCATGGGTGGCATGGGTGGTATGATGTAGCGCGACGAGAGTCGTACAGGTAGCTAGCCTGACTGGGTTACATTTAACTGCAACTCATTAAATCTTAACGGTTTTTTGAGTTGCATTCCAGTGAACTATAGCAATTACTTTACCCGACATTCGGGCCTGCATAGACAGCCCGAATGCTCGGTCACCTTCTTTAAGGTGCTCACTTTGGGATATGTTGCGTTTTTGTAGGCTTCTATCCTCCGCTTTAAAAGCGTAGATACTTAATGCTGAAATTTCCAATTTTCCGGGAATGACGTAGTAGGGATTGTCGTGTTCAGTAAACAGCTATCTAGCCGCTTGTTCGGTGTGAAGCTGTGTTCAATGATTGTCTGAATTTACTGGTTTAGTAGTAGATAGCAGACCTGTTATGCAACTAACAGTAGCCTAGGGATAGTGCGTCGCTGGTAACGGCGGGGTGCGGAGCTTCCTGACAATGTACTCTCCGCAAGGGTGTGTTTTTTACCGTGAGGTAGGAATGCAGATTTCACCAGTAGCAGGTGGATGAGAGGCTAGGCTGGGTCATACGGTTAACATACGTGAACTGCTAACAAGCACCGTCAGCCGCAATGAGTGCAAGCTACTGACGCACTTTGACCAAAAGGTATAAGGCTGGTTATCCCTCTTACATCTGGGGATACGTTGTCATCAAGCCTTCGGTGTATTGGCAGAACCTAAGTGACTCGTGTCATTGGCACGGAACTCGGTAAACCCGTATTTCCGCCTGATAGGTTGGTTACCATGGTAACCAATTGGCGTTATTTCAGGCAGGTGACCCGCGAGGGGAGCTGTTGGAGGTGCGGGCAGAGGAAGTTGGAAAAAGCGAAGGCCGTTGTGTAATGCAGCGGATAGGGGGTTAAAGGTTCCTCTACCGGAAACGGGGCCCACTTCCAACCGGTCTTTAATCGCAAGAAGGCGTGTAAAGCCAACACAGTGACAAATTGAAAGTGGAGTAAACAGAAAAACAGTCTGTTTACTCCGACCCTTGCGGGAGCAGGTACTCCCGCAAGGGGGATACCGTGCTTTCTGCTTGGGGCTTTCTAACCAAAAGCACTGAGGAGAATAGCAAGATGAGTAAGGCTAAACCAATAGTTTTACCTGCATTCTCCGACAAGGCGGAACACTGGGCTGATATTAATTGGCGACAGGTTCACCGCCACGTTCGGGGGCTACAGGTTCGTATTGCGAAGGCGACAAAGGCACAGGACTGGCGCAGGGTGAAAGCCCTACAACGGTTGCTGACCCGCTCGTTTGCGGCTAAGGCATTAGCGGTCAGACGGGTGACGGAGAATCGCGGTAAAAATACAGCAGGTGTTGATAAGGCGTTGTGGAATACGCCCAAAGCCAAACTGGAAGCTATCAGCAAACTGACGCGCACAGGCTATCAGCCGAAGCCGTTACGCAGGGTTTATATTCCAAAAGCCAACGGCAAACGCCGTCCTTTAGGAATACCCACGATGCACGACCGCGCGATGCAGGCGCTCTACCTGTTAGCGTTGGAACCGGTATCGGAGACGTGTGCTGACCGCAATAGTTATGGTTTTCGCCGGATGCGCTCTACTGCCGATGCGATTGAGCAATGCTTTGTGAACTTAAGTCGCAAAAACTCGGCAGAATGGGTGCTGGAAGGGGATATTAAAGGGTGTTTTGACAACATCAGTCATGACTGGTTACTTGCCAATGTTCCATTGGATAAACAGGTACTCAGAAAATGGCTGAAATCGGGATTCATGGAATCCAACCGGTTGTTTCCGACCGAAGCTGGCACACCACAAGGCGGTATTATCTCGCCTGTGCTGGCGAATATGGCATTGGATGGATTGGAAGCGGTGCTAGAAGCCCATTTTGGGCAGAAGAACACCAAAGCCAGTTATAAAACCAAGGTCAATTATGTGCGTTATGCAGATGACTTCATCATCACTGGTATCTCGAAAGAGTTACTGGAAGAGAAGGTCAAACCACTGGTGGAGGCTTTTATGGCAACACGTGGGCTGCAACTGTCACCAGAGAAAACGGTGATAACGCATATTTCGGAAGGGTTCGATTTTCTGGGGCAAAACGTGCGTAAGTATCACGGTAAGATGTTAATCAAACCGAGCAAAAAGAACTTACGCGCTCACCTCCAGAAAATACGGGGCATAGTCAGAGGGAATCTGATGGCACGACAAGATGTGCTGATACATCAACTCAATCCGGTTATTCGAGGTTGGGCGAACTATCATCGTCATGTTGTAGCTAAAGAAACTTACAGCTATGTGGATTACAGGGTCTGGAAATTACTCTGGCGCTGGTGCTGTCGCAGGCACAAAAACCGCTATAAACGCTGGGTGAAAAGTAAATATTTTCATACGGTAGGCAGTGAGCGTTGGGTGTTTCAGGGTGTTGATGCTGAAGGTCAGTTAGTTCGATTACGACACAGCAAAGATACCCCGATAAAGCGGCATATCAAGATAAGGGCAGAGGCGAACCCGTTCGACCCAAGCGACGAGTTGTACTTTGAACAGCGCCAAATTAGGCATTGGAAAGAGAACATACTTGGCGTGCGGAAATTGCGAACAATTTGGGAACGTCAAAACTATCGATGCGTGGTCTGCGGTCAGCTATTCGATGACGATGATGAAAGAGATATTCATCATATTGTCAGGAGAGTAGATGGTGGTGGAGACGAAATCGA
>CALMKU010000184.1 GCA_937866945.1 uncultured Tolumonas sp. | reverse complement strand
GCCAGATGCAGTGTTTTGCCGCCTGTACCGGCACAGGCATCGATAACACGCATCCCCGGTTCCACACCCAGGAATGGGGCAATGTGTTGAGAGCCTGCATCTTGTTGTTCAAACCAGCCATCTTTAAAGGCTTGCGTGCGGAACAGTGAACCGTTAGAAGTGACTTCCAGTGCACCGGGTACATTCGGTACGGTGCGAGTATCAATATGTTCCAGTTGCAGACGGTGTTGCAGCTGCGTTTCTTCACATTTCAACGTATTAACGCGGATGTAGCGTTTCGCGGCTTGCGTCAGTGCAGCACGCTCTGCCGGCCATGCTTCACCCAGTTGTTCCTGACCCAGCTGTTCCAGCCACTCAGGGCAGCCGTCCCATAATGCCGGTTGTGCTTTGGCCAATTCACGGCGAGCTTCAAATACTTTAGTGTCACACAGATCAGATGCGCGTAAATTCGGTAATTGGCGGTTACGCAACAAGTGCCATTGGCAGATCAACGATTGCACGGCGATACCTGCTTGATCCATCGAGACATCGGCCAGGAATGCCAGCAGATTGAGATGACGCAAAATGTCGCCGACTGCGCCAATGACATGGATCTGTGCCGCTTCCGGCATTGGTTCTGCTTTAAATTCCTGCGCAGTCGCGCGATCAACTGGTGATTTATCATTTAATACGGCAGACAGAATAGCTTGTACAGAGCCGCATTCCAGCGGAGTTAGAGCATAGGTGCGCATGGATAAAACCTGAATAGTTGGAATGTGAAGATCATAGAAGGTCACCTGCACGGAGACAAGAAACATTACCGCTTTGCAGGCAATATCACAGACTTGTGATTAACAGTTATGCAGCGCACAATATTAGAATTTCGCATTAATGGGAAGAACAGAAAAATGGATATTGCGGATTTACGTCGTGAATACCTGAAAGGCGGATTGCACCGTGAAGATTTACCTGTGGATCCGATGGTTTTGTTTGAAAAATGGCTGCGTCAGGCGTGTGACGCCAAATTAACCGATCCCACCGCGATGAGCGTGGCAACCGTCGATGCGAATGGCCAGCCTTTTCAGCGGATAGTGTTGTTGAAGCATTATGATGCCGATGGTTTTGTGTTTTATACCAATCTGGGCAGTCGTAAGGCGCAGCAGATCAAGGGGAATAACCATGTCAGCTTATTGTTCCCATGGCATACACTGGAACGCCAGATCCATATTACCGGTGTCGCGGAACAGCTATCGCCATTGGAAGTGATCAAGTATTTCCATTCCCGCCCGAAAGACAGCCAGATCGCGGCATGGGTCAGTCAGCAATCCAGCCGGATTTCTGCCCGTAGTATGCTGGAAAGTAAATTTATGGAGATGCGCTCTAAATTTGCGAATGGTGAAGTTCCGGTGCCGAGTTTCTGGGGCGGTTATCGCATTCGTTTTGATAGCATTGAATTCTGGCAGGGTGGCGCCCATCGTTTGCACGACCGTTTCCTGTATCAGCGGCAGGGTGATTTCTGGCATATCGACCGGCTGGCACCGTAATGTGAATGAACAAATTATTGAAAAAAGCCCTTTGATATTCAAAGGGCTTTTTAGTCTGCAGAGGTTAAAGAGAAGGGATTTAAAATCCCTTGTAGTTATTTCTTCTGTTCCTGTTCTTGCGCCTGAGCATTAGCAAGCGCGGCGGCTTTGGCGGCTGCGATAGTTTCCAGCGTTGACGCTGCCGCGGCACCTGCTGCTGTGCCAGCGGTATCAACATTGACCACATCGCCATGAATGTTTTTCAACGTCACTTCCACCTGATTGAACGCAATATTGATCCCATGTTCCGAGAACAGCTGATCGATACGGCGATTCAGTTCATCGAGTGCCGGGTTGCGGTCACCCAGTTCACGGACAAAGAAGCGCATTTCATGATCCAGTGTGCTGGCACCAAACGCCAGGAAGTAGACGGTTGGATCGGGCTCTTTCATTACACGTGGATTTTCGGCGGCAGCCTGTAACAGCAATCGACGGGTTAATTCCAGGTCAGAACCGTAAGAGACGCCGATACGTAAGACTACACGAGTAATGGTATCGCTCAGAGACCAGTTGATCAGCCGTTCCGTAACAAATGCACGGTTTGGAATGATCACTTCTTTGCGGTCAAAGTCGGTGATGGTGGTCGCTCGGATGCGGATCTTATTCACTGTACCAGAGAAGCCGGAAACGGTAATGGTGTCTCCAATTCGTACCGGACGTTCAAACAGGATGATCAAACCAGAAACGAAGTTGGCGAAAATTTCCTGTAAACCGAAACCCAGACCTACCGACAACGCAGCGACCAGCCATTGCAATTTATTCCATTCCATCCCGATGATCGACAGGGTGGAAATCGTACCAGTGGCGGTTAACAGATAGGACAAAATTGTCGTAATGGCATATGAGGTACCTTGTGCCAGTTGTAAACGAGACAGCACTAATACTTCCAATAACCCCGGTAAGTTGCGGGTCAGGATGTAAGTCACCACGGCAATAACCCCGGCGCCCAGCAAGTCACGTAAACTCACCGCTTCCAGCACGGCATTACCATCAGTACCGACGGTGTGATGCCACAGAGAGATGCTGTCGAGATATGCGATCACGGCAACCAGATCAGACCATAACCAGTAAAACGCACCGGCGAACACCAGAGTCAGCGCAACGGTGACCAGACGCAGAGTTTGTTCGTTGATCTGTTCCAACGTAATAGGTTTGTCATCACTGACTTCAACACCTTCGGCATTTTCGTTGCGTTGCTGATGCTGGCGTTTGGCTAATGCACGGCGATAAGCCAGACGACGCGCCGCAACAGACAAACCTCGGAGTGCGGTTTCGTACAGTAATATCCAGACTGAAACCAGATAGAAGCTGTCGATCAGGCGAGCGCTGAGTTTCAATGCGGTATAATAATAACCAAAGCCCAGCAGGCCGATCAGAATCAGCGGTACCAGACCAAAGGTCAGCGCAGTAATGTTGCGCCACAAACCGGTTTGCTGATTATTCGGATGTTTACGCACAGTGGTAAACAATTCAAATGACAACAGCAACAAGCTGATGAGGCAGATGATTTGTCCGACCACGTCATTGGCTAAGCGCGAGGGATCTAATTCACCCAGAGTGGCGACAAAAATCAGCGGCAGCAGGGTGTACCAGATATAACGCAGTGCATTACGCAGATG
>CALMKU010000183.1 GCA_937866945.1 uncultured Tolumonas sp. | reverse complement strand
TACCTGCCCGAACTTTATATGAACAGTTGGGCCTGCAGATATCGGGTCAGTTAGCAGACTATTACGGTCAGGATCGACATGGTCTGCGCATGAGGCTTAAGCTGCTGAGTGCGAAGTGAAACTGCTCAGCTGGTGATAGTTTCTGATGTCATCAGCTGTTCAGTCGCACTGCGGGTATTTAACCGATATTGATGCGGCGTTACTCCCACCAATTTATGAAACGACTCGTAGAAACGGCTCATCGCACTAAAGCCGGTGGTTAACGAGATATCTAAGATGGAGCGATTACTTTCTGCCAGTAATGCCCGCGCATGGTTTATTTTCATCATGGTGATGTGGTCTTTGATGGAATAACCCATCACCTGTTTAAACAGGTTCATCGCATAATTCGGGTGTAGTTGCACCTGCACAGCTACTTCATTCACCCGGATCGCTTCATGATAGTGGGCAGCAATAAAACTCAGCATTTGCTGAATGTAGCGAATTTTTCGTTCATTCATTTGCAGGCTGTGCAGTTTGCCGGGGGAGGTGTGTAGCAACTCTTGCCAGCCAGACACCGCGACCCGTTTCATCATCAACGTGATCTCTTCTTGCATCAGCTGATACAAACCATGCGAATTACTTTTGCTATCGTTATGCCAGCGGCGTAATTCGTGGCTGCCAAATAGATCTTTAACATTCGAGATAATGACACTGCCATGCAGGATTTTATTTAACAGCAGATCGTCCACGGGCAAGCCTAAAAAACGCGACAACGGAATATTGATCACACCCATTTGCGAGCAATTTTCACAGGCGATGAGCCGATGCGGGATCACGCCCCAGAACACACCAATATGGCCTTCCGGAAGTTGGATCTGTTCATCGTTGATCAGATAACGCACCGGGCCGCCGAAGGGAATGTTCACTTCCACTTGGCGGTGCCAGTGATAGCCCGGCATATCACCGGGCTGACGGAATTCAACGCTTAATACTTCATCGGCTTGTAGCCAGCTTAATGGGCTGATTTCCGCGGGGTCTTGCATTTACAACTCCTGTAATACCCTTCGCACTTGAAGTTGCAGCGTCGCTGAAGGCGTTCTCTGTCGCTTTGCTGTAACTCCAATTACTTTGGGTATAGGTAATTTTTAAGTGTTGCCAGCCGCCAGAATTTCTTCAATTCGTGATAACTCTTTTGCACTGAGTTCACAGAAATGAGGTGCGGCAATCGCATCATCGATCTGGCTGGTTTTACTGGCACCGATCAACACTGAAGTGATCGCCGGTTGGCGTAATACCCACTGCAACGCCATTTGCACCAGCTTTTGCCCGCGCAGGAATGCCAGATGATTCAGCTCTTCAATAACTTTGAGTTTGGCATCGGTAATGTCGGTAGTTTTGAGATAACGACCATCTTTCGCCACCCGTGAATCTTCCGGAATACCATTCAGATAACGATCGGTAAGCAGACCACCGGCCAGCGGTGAGAACGCGATACCGCCGATCTGTTCTTCCGATAATACATCCAGCAATCCGTTTTCTACCCAGCGTTCAAACATCGAGTATTTGGGCTGGTGGATGACGCACGGCGTGCCCAATGACTTCAAAATCTGCGAGGCACGTTTAGTCAGCTCAGCCGGATAGTTGGACAGCCCGACATATAACGCTTTGCCCTGACGCACGATCAGATCTAACGCGGCCATGGTCTCTTCCAATGGCGTATTTGGATCGGGGCGGTGATGATAAAAAATATCTACGTAATCCAGTTTCATCCGGCGCAGGCTTTGGTCCAGACTGGACACCAGATATT
>CALMKU010000182.1 GCA_937866945.1 uncultured Tolumonas sp. | reverse complement strand
GTTCCTTTTGGCGCAGGAACAATGGCAACCCCGGATGGTCGCAAAGCGCATTCGCCATTAGCGGAAGGGGCCAGCCCATCGTCCGGCACCGATAGCCATGGTCCGACGGCAGTCTTTAACTCACTGGGTAAATTGCCTACGGCAGCAATTCTGGGTGGCGTGCTGCTGAATCAAAAACTCAATCCAACGAGTTTGGAACAACCGCGCGATCGCCAGAAACTGATGGTGTTACTGCGAACTTTCTTTGAGGTACATAAAGGCTGGCATGTGCAGTACAACATTGTTTCCCGCGAAACCTTGTTAGCAGCGAAAGAGCATCCGGAGCAGTATCGGGATCTGGTGGTGCGGGTTGCGGGTTATTCAGCATTTTTCACCGCATTATCGCCAGATACACAAGACGATATTATCGCGCGTACAGAACATACGTTGGCGTGAATTTGAAAAGAGAAAACCCCGCGATGCGGGGTTTTCCATTAGTGAAAATGGAGTGTATGGCTAGTGCGATAAAGAAAAATAGTAACAGGCATATTTGGTTAAACCGAAGAATTCCTGCTGAGGAGCGGTCAAGCTGTCATGCGACACAATACCGGAAATCGTCCGCGGATCTTGCTGCAATGCGATCAAGTCGACCCCCTCTGGTACCCGTCCTTTTTCATAGGGCAACACCATTGGTTTTAACGGTGCTGATGGTTCACTCGACATGACTAACGCTAATGTATCATCACTTAAAGTGACAACACTTCCAGGTGGATAAACGCCTAATACTTTGATGAGCAGTTGAGTAAATTGGTTATCAAACTGCTTATTGGCTTTTTTATATAAACTGGCAATGACTTGATTTGGGTGTGCAGTTCCAAGTCCGTTTCGGGGGTGTAATTGTTCTTCATAATAATCGACGACCGCAATCAGACGGCTTAATGGCGTAATTTCACCATCTTTTAAACCGGATGGATAACCAGAGCCATCGAGATATTCATGATGTTGTAACGTAGCCTGACGTACTTCAGGTGTGAATGCTTTTAGCTGGGTCAGTTGCTCATACCCATATTGCACATGCATTCTCAGGTAATTCGCTTCCGCTTTCGTCAGCTCAGAGCGTTTACGACTCACCTGAGTGGGGATCCGTAATTCACCAATATCATGAACTAGTCCGGCCAGACCGGCATCCTGAATGGCTAACGGTTCCCAGCCAGCTTCTTTGGCAATCAGCATAGCCATGAACGCAACATTCAGACTGTGCAGCAAAAGTGGATCACCGTTGCGAACAGAACGCACCAGATGAAAGCCGATAGTATTTTCTTCTGCATTTAAACTGGCAGCCGCATTACGCACTAATTCAGCGACCGTTGCCAGCCCTTCATCCGGTTTCAGATTTAGACGTGTCAGAGACTCGCGCAATGGCGACAAGGCATTTGTATAGCTACGTTCGGCGTGTCGGATGGAGCGACGGGCGGCTTGTTGTTGTACCTTATGGGGATCAGGGAATGTGATTTCTGGTTCAATAACGGGTTCTTCAGGTTCTGGCGGCGCAGGTTCTTCTTCAACAATAACGCTTTTGGCTAGATCGACAGGAATCTCTCTGACACCCAGATCACGCAATATTTGCAGCTGTTCTTCATCTTTAATACGAAACGAACTAAACAGAAATGGATGATTTTTCCAACCGAAAGGCAGAACAACATAATGACCGATTTTAAGTTGATCAACAGAAACGGGTGTCGTCTGACTCATTAGATACTGTTCTCATTATCGTAGAGTGATATGTTACAAATATATTTATAGTATTAGGGGCTGTTGATCTTTTGTGATGAAAAAACGAACAGCATGGTAACTGGTAT
>CALMKU010000181.1 GCA_937866945.1 uncultured Tolumonas sp. | reverse complement strand
GAAACGCCAGCGTTGCTGGATGCTGCGGCCAACATTGTTAGCGCACTACGCCAGAAAAACCCGGATGTCAGTTTGTCGCTGGTGGCCGCAGAAGCTAACAGTGTGGGTAGCGCCTTGTTAGGCGGCAAAACATTAGAGCAAATGCTGACTGCCGTGGAAGAAGGCCATATCGACACACTGATTGTCATGGAAAATGACCTGTTCCGCCGTGCGCCGGCTTCCCGCGTTAAAGCTGCGTTGAAAAAAGTTCAACAGCTGATCGTGCTCGACCACCAGCAAACCGAGCTTGTTGCTGCGGCGGATTGGGTATTACCAGCTGGTTCGTTTGCAGAAGCCGACGGCACACTGATCAACAATGAAGGTCGCGCACAGCGCTTCTTCCAAGTGTTTGACCCAACCTATTACGACAACACCCGTTCCGTCAAAGACAGCTGGCACTGGTTACACGCGTTGAATAGCTTGCTGGTGCACCGCCGCATGGATTGGGGGGTGATGGATGAGCTTATTAATCGCTGTATCGATGCTGTTCCGGCACTGCGTGCCATGGTTGATGCGGCCCCGAATGCGAAATTCCGCATTAAAGGTCTGAAACTCGCCCGTTCGCCACATCGTTATAGTGGCCGAACCTCTATGCGTGCAGATATTGATGTCAGCGAACCACAAGCAACACAAGACAGTGATTCCGCATTCACCTTCTCGATGGAAGGCTACAGTGGCAGCCGTGAAGCTTTCCAGCAAGTGCCATTCGCTTGGGCACCGGGTTGGAACTCGCCTTCTGCCTGGAATAAGTTCCAGGATGAAGTCGGTGGTCACTTGCGGGCCGGTGATCCGGGCACACATTTGTTTGATAGCGGTCTTTCTGCCGTCACACCGTATTGTGCTGACATCCCAGCAGCTTATACCCCAAGCAGTGCGCCACGCGTCGTCGCTTATTGGCAATTATTTGGTAGCGATGAACTGACTCAACGTTCCGACGTTATTCAGAAACGCATGTCCGCACCCACGTTGTATCTCAGCGAAGATGACGCAGCCCGTCTGCAACTGAAAGATGGCTGTACCGTGAGTTTTGTCTGGGATAGCCAACGTTTCGAGCTGCCACTGAAAGTGAGTCATCATTTGGCGGATGGTCTGGTGGGTCTGCCTCTGGGCGTCACGCCATTTACCACAGCTATGCTGGCAACAACGATTGAATCATTGCAGGAGGTCAGAACATGACAATATCTGCAGAGTTTCTCGATCTGCTTATTGCAGTTGGAAAAGCCCTGATTGTGCTGCTTGTGGTGGTTGGTCTCGGCTCATTTATGAGCTTTATCGAACGCCGCTTGCTTGGCCTCTGGCAAGATCGTTATGGCCCCAATCGTGTTGGCCCCGGCGGGATCTTCCAGCTCGTTGCCGACATGATCAAGATGTTCTTCAAAGAAGACTGGATCCCGCCATTCGCAGATCGATTGGTCTTTGTGCTGGCGCCGATGATTGCGTTCTGTTCATTCCTGATCGCCTTTGCGATAGTGCCGGTCACTCCTGACTGGGGCGTGGCAGATCTCAATATTGGCATTCTGTTTTTCTTTGCCATGGCAGGCTTAGCGGTATACGCAGTGTTGTTTGCCGGTTGGTCGAGTAACAACAAATACTCGCTGCTCGGCAGCCTCCGCGCCTCAGCACAAACACTGAGTTATGAGGTGTTCCTGGGGCTGTCGTTAATGGGGATCGTGGCGCAAAC
>CALMKU010000180.1 GCA_937866945.1 uncultured Tolumonas sp. | reverse complement strand
AGGCAGAGCCGTCAGATTTACAGTCTGATCCCTTTGGCCGCTCGGGAATCCCTCCTCAAGTGCGGAGCGAATACTACCAGAAACTTCCTGTTTGTGAACCCCGAAAGTACTAAAGATCAGAGAAAATTCGCCGATATAAGTTCAAATGCTCATTTTTCAGACTTTTTATGCTTACACAAACGATCCGTGAGCACTTTTTGGTCGATGAACTTCAACTCGGCCAACGACTTAACGATGCAGTGCATCAGGAACAGCGTAGTTATTTTTCGCTATTGCTGTCGATGCTCTCCGCGGATGTATTAGATCAACCCGAATTTTCGATATCTGCTGCAGAAAATATTCCAGCAATTGACTGGCGAAAGCGATGGGACTTACCGCCTGCTGCTGTTTTAGACAGTAGCAGTTGTTCTGCCGATGAAAGTTATTTTCGCAGTATGTTGTTGCATGAAGGTGGAATTGAAGCAGTACATCTGTTTAATGCAGCGCAACCTGATCCTTTGAGCTGGCGGCAATTTGCCATACCTGCGGATGTCTGGAACGAATTATCTCCGTTAAAACAGGAGAAATTTCGCCAGCAGCATGAACTGGATTATCAGCCATTCGATGAAACGCCGGATGCAATGATGCAGGTACTGGAAGGGTTTGATTACACGCAGGAGCTGAAGGTCAATTATTTCTATCGTTAACCCAACCACAGCAAACTCACTGCTGTGGCTGGTTATAATTTTACAACGCTTTGGTGTAACGTTGTTCAAGGTAACGGCGGAACCATTGGGTGTTCAGTGATTCACCGGTTGCTTGTTGAATTAATTCTTCTGTACTGAATAAACTGGCTTTTTCCCACACATTGGTTTTTAACCAGCCAAAAATTTGCCCTAATCCATCATCAGCGGCAATCAACTCACCAATGTCACCGATGTCGCGTTCAATGGCTCCGGCGAATTGAGCGGCATAAATAGCGCCTAAGGTGTAGCTCGGGAAATAACCGAAGGAACCATCTGTCCAGTGAATATCCTGCATACAACCCATTGCGTCATTACCTTTGGTACTAAGACCCAGATATTGCTGCATTTTGGTGTTCCAGACTTCCGGTAAATCGCGCACCTGGATCTTATCTTCAATCAGTGCCTGTTCGATTTCAAAGCGCATGATGATGTGTGCCGGATAAGTCAGCTCATCAGCATCAACACGGATGAAACCAGGCTCAATTCGGCTATACAGCTGGATCAGATTTTCAGCTTCTAATGCCGGTTGTTCACCAAAGTGCTGTTTGATCAGTGGTGCCATCTTACGCAGGAATGCAGGATGACGAGCCAGTTGCATTTCAAAAAACAGACTCTGACTTTCATGAATGCCCATAGAACGGGCCTCACCGGCTGGTTGACCACGCCATTTGGCTGGTAGGCCTTGTTCATACCGGGCATGCCCGGTTTCATGAATCACACCCATCAGGCTAGGCATGAAATCTTTTTCGTTATAGCGGGTGGTGATACGAACATCTTCCGGTACGCCGCCGCAAAATGGGTGAGCACTGATGTCCAAACGTCCGTGATTAAAATCAAAGCCCAGCAGCTTCATGGCATGTAAGCCTAAGGATTTCTGCCGAACAATTGGGAATGTGCCTTCCGGTTTTATCGGATTATATTGCGACTGTCGTTCCCCCGCCTGACGGATGATCTGCGGTAACCAGGATTTCAATTCAGTAAAAATACGCAGTAAGTGATTACTGGTCATGCCTGGTTCATACAGGTCGATCAGACTATCATACGGAGACAAATCCAACGCAGTAGCGCGAATTTGAGCCGCTTCTCTTGTCAGATCAACGACTTCCCTCAGGTTTGGCTCAAACCCTTTCCAGTCATTATTTTTTCGTTGTTCGCGCCAAGCGTGTTCACAGCGAGAACCAGCCAGTGTACGAGCTCTTACTAGGTCATCAGGTAACAATGCGGCATTTTGCCAGCGACGGCGCATTTCATTTAGATTGGCTTGTTGTCCGTCAGATAATTCTTCATTTTCAGCGGCGTTAAGCCAGTCAGGCATTTCTGGTGCGGTTAATTTCTGATGCTGCAACAGTGCCAGTTCAGCTAAAGCTGCCCCACGAGCCTGATTTCCGCCATCTGGCATCATAGTGGCTTGATCCCAGCCACAAATAGCTTGCAGATGTTGCAGATGATGCAGTTGTTGAAAACGTTGTTCTAATAATTGATAAGACATGCTGTGTTTCCTGTTCATTTCCTGCAACAAATAATACTTGCGCTCATGCTGTCATGATAACGCCCGACTCTGTGACAGACCAGTCTTTAAGTCTAGGGTTTAGTTTGTGCTAGGCGGATCTCATGATTTCACCGGGTTGGAATGTTGGTTAACTTATATCCGTTTTGTTCCAACATGAGTAATAGTCCATCATGACCATAGAGGTGCATGGCTCCGACTACCATGAAGTTTCGCTGGGATTTTTGAGCGATGATTTTAGGTATCCAGTTCTGATTTCTTTCTTTGATTAAATGTTGTTCCAAGTATGCTTGTAATTCAGGGCTGGTGTCGTCATCGTCTAATAGAGCCTGAATTTTGTTTCGATCTCCCTTTTCCCATGCTGCGATCAGATCTGGTAATTCATCGCTAACTTTATTGATTTGTTTTAGCGTGGACTCCAAAAAATCATCTTCCACATCATCTAATCTGGCCAGATAGGCAAGTTGTTGCTCCGGTGTTTCGAGATAACTGATAGCAAGCTGTTTATTATTAGCTAACGCAATGAAATGTTGGTCGATACCTAATGAGGCTTGATAACCCGCTTGCTGGATCGCCTGTTGCTGGAGTGTGATGGCCACAAACCACGGGCGAAATTTTGCCAGCAGAGGTTCTTTTAATTGATAAAGTGCCGCGGTCTGTATTGTTCTTTGATACAACGATGAGCTTAGTTGTTGGGCCAATGAGGTTTCATCAGGCAGCATGGCGTAAGAGAGCAAACTTTGCTGACTGGCCGTGTCTGATTGATTCAGATCTGTTTCCACTATCAGAGTTTCTGCTTGTTGCCAACAGCGCATGATGACTGAGGGCAGGGGATACATGTCTTCATGTCCTACGTGGATCGATCCCAGCAGCCAGAGCTTTTGGTCTCCCCGCTCGGCCAGCCAGAAGTCGGGTGATGAAATCGCCAGCACTTTGTCAGAGAATAAACTAAGCAGTAACAGCCCAAACCAGCCAAAACCTTTCATTCCGGAGATCGCCGCATTACCATAGCGCAGAAATTTATTTTTCATCATGGAGATATTTAATGCCTCATATTCGATGCCGTGGCATGCAGCGTGAAATGGTTGTCGCCATCAGTGAACCATTGGTTGAACAGCTTGCTGAGCTGACTAAGGCCCCGGCTGCTCATTTCACTGTTGAGTATATTCCGGCTGAGTTTATTGCGACACGGTTTGGTGGTCAGGCATATCCATTTATTGAACTTTTTTGGTTCGATCGCGGTCAAGACATGCAGGACGCGGCTGCACAGTTGATAACATCAATTGTAAAAGCAGCATCAGGCAGTAACGATGAGGTGGCGGTTGTCGTTCATCCACTGGTACGAGCGAATTATTATGATAATGGTCAGCATTATTAAATTATCCGAACAGGCCGCATGAAATTAATGCGGCCTTATTTTTTGTCATGCGGAGCGACAGAGGATGCCATCTAACCAACGGCTCGGCAGCACTCGTCTTAAAAAGGCAAATACGTAAGTGGGGAAGGTGACACCATACCGAGTCTTTGCTCGTTTACTGCGTAACGCATGCAGCACTGGTGCGACACAGGACTCTGGTTCCAGAGTAAATGGATTTTTAGGATTTGGATTTTGTAAGCGTTGCAATGTTTGCTGATAGAGCTTGCTGTGGCGACTGGAAGCTGCGTCGATGTGTTGCAAGAATTTTTTCAACGCATTACTGCGAAATTCACTGCGGATCGGGCCTGGTTCAACCAGACTGATTTGAATTGCCGTATCGCGTAATTCAAGTCGCAGCGTATCAGTATAACCTTCTAATGCGAACTTGCTGGCGTTATAAGCGCCGCGATATTTCATGGCGACTAAACCGAGCAGAGAGCTTATCTGAATTATACGTCCTTGGTTTTGCTGCAACATGACGGGTAGTATCAGGCGGGTTAAATGGTGCCAGCCAAACAGGTTGGTATTAAATTGTTCGCGTAATGCTTGAGTTGGTAGGTCTTCTAATGCTCCGGTTTGACCATAAGCACCATTATTAATGAGGCCGTAGAGTTTGCCTTTCGATTCGGTCATTGCCCAGTTAACCGCTTGCTCAATGCTTTGTTCGTCGTTCAGATCCAGAATATGTGCCTGTAAACCAGATTGTTGCAGGTTTGCCACATCAGCTTCTTTTCTGGCTGTTGCCAGCACAGTGTAGCCTTCCTGTTTTAATCGTTGGGCTAAATGCCAACCGATGCCAGTGGAGCAACCTGTAATAAGAATGAAATCAGACATCCGAGTTCCTGTTTATGACGAAAGCGAGTGAACATCTTAATGTGGGGTGCGCAGAAAAGAAAACCGGGAGCAAAGCTCCCGGTTAGTAATTACTTTATTTTGCTTACAGCTTAGGCACCGCTGTCATCAAGTTTTACAGTCAATGTCTGACCTGGCTTGAGACGGTTATGTCCTAAGCTATTCCAGCGCATCAGATCATTCACAGTGATCTGGAATTTCTCTGCGATGGAAGATAGGGAGTCACCGCGACGAACTTCATAACGACGTAACTTAGCGGCTTTAGCTGCTGATAGTTTTGTCGCTTTGCCGGAGGCTTTGCTTACTGGCGCATTTACCAATAAAACCTGGCCTGTTTTTACTTTATTCTTCGTCAGACGGTTCCACAGCATCAATTGTTTTTCGGATACACCATAAATGCGGGCTACCGTTTTTAAGGTATCCCCACGTTTTACTTTATGGTGAACACCAATTGTCGCGGAAGAAGAGCTGTTCGAACGGTTATCAGCAGCATCACCAGCATCTGTTACATCATTGCTCGCAATAGCAACGCGCTCACTGTCATTGCGCAGGCGTTTCTGTGGCGCCATATCTGCAAGTGCCAGTTCAAGCTCATCCGCTACGCCAATCGGCACCAATAAATGATAGGGGCCTTTTGGTGACGTTGTGTTACGGCTGAATCCAGGATTCAAACGTTTCAGAGCCGGTAATGACATGCTTGCCTGTTCTGCAGCAGTACGCAGATCTACCTGACCATTGGTATCAATTAAACGAACCGATGGACGGTTTGGTATTTTAGGCAAGTCGATGCCATATTTTTTCGCATTCTTGATGACATCCGCTAATGCCAGCATGCGAGGCACATATTCCATCGTCTGACGTGGTAATTGCAGCGAGAAAAAATCTGTCGCTTTACCACGAGCACGATTTGCATTAATGGCATCCTGGATACGGCCTTCACCCGCATTGTACGCGGCAACGGCGTTCATCCAGTCGCCTTCAAAATAGGCGTTCAACTGAGCCAGATAATCCAGCGCAGCCTGAGTGGAGGCTACAACGTCGCGACGACCGTCATACCAGTAATCTTGTTTCAGACCATAGCGTCTGCCTGATGCACTTAAGAATTGCCATAAGCCAACAGCGTTGCCATGGGAGCGGGCATTAGGGTTATATGCACTTTCAACAATGGGCAATAACACCAGCTCCATTGGCATCTGACGTTTATCAATTTCCTCAGTGATTAAGTGGAGGAAGGGGGCGGCACGTTCGGTGACAGTTCGCAGGTACTTGGGATGTTTGATATACCAATCGCGGTAAGCGATGACGTCAGGATCATTTGGAATGGTCAACTGCATCTCGTCAGCAATGCGGTCCCACATGTACGGATGTGAGCTTTCCGATCGATCTAGAGCCGAGGTTGCGTGCGACCGATAATTCGATATGACATTAACGGTAGAACCCAACTTATTTTTATCTGAGTCGGTTTGTAACGCCTGGCAACCGGTCAGCAACAACGCACCCATCAGGGCCAAATGTAGCTTTATGTTCATCCAGTCATCCTCAAAATTTTGACAGATGGTATGTGTGTTTAGGGTTCAGATCAAGCCTTGCATAAATTATGCTCAGTTACAGCTTAAAGATTATTCTTTTTTTCGCGCAAAATAGCAAAGATCTGGATCTCATTTTCGAGATAGAGATCGCTCGATTTTTGAGCATAAGTCACAACACTGGGACTATTTGTACGTAAAAACACATTGCATCTCTTTTCTATACCAATCGACGATGGCAGTGTTGGGCAGCCTTGTTGCCGTAATTTACTAACATCTTTAATTCGCGACATTATAAACATATTATCTGGTTCAACCTGCCAGCAATAGCTTAAATTATTGTAAGTATATTCATGGGCAGGATAAACTAGAGTCTCCTCTGGTAAACTAGCCAGTCGTTGCAGCGAGTGATACATCTGTGTCGCGGTGCCGGTAAATAAGCGTCCGCAACCACCAGAAAAGAGCGTATCGCCACAAAACAGGGCGCCATGACCGTGAAATACAATGTGTTCAGCCGTATGCCCTGGCGTGTGCCAGACTTTAAATGCCAGCTGAAGATCTGGGAAGCTGATCAAATCCTGATCGTGCATGGTTTGTAGCTGTGGTACATCAGACAATACAATTTGCGGGCCGTAAACTTCGCACGGCGGGTATTGCTTTAGTAGCTCAGCAACCCCATCTACATGATCATGATGGTGGTGTGTAATGAAAATCGCCCGAAGTGTCAGCGCTTGTTGTTGTAATCGTTCAATCACGGGGGCAGATTCGCCGGGATCAACAACGATAGCTTGGTCGTCTTGCTTAATCAGCCAAATATAATTGTCTGTACGACTGGGAATGGCTTGTACCTGCAACATGTGATGAGCTCCGGTTCGAATTACGCAGTGTTGTGTATAAAATGAAAGAGAGAGAAAGGCAATATTTACCCGCGTTGAGGTGATGAAGTGAAACCAGCAAAAACAAACCGGGAGATTATTGCGCCAGAGAACTGGAGCGAATTACCCATGGGTGATTGGCTGGCGATGGAGATCCAACATAAGCTCGATGAATGGTGTCAATTTATGTTTGGCTATCATCTGTTGAAGTTAGGCACACTGAGTAGTCAGCTTTCGTGCTCTGCTTCGACTATTCGTCATCAGTGCGCGTTAGCATCTGAAGGTGCGTCACTTGGCATTATTGCAGATGTTGATGAATTGCCTATCCGAACCGGCAGTATTGATGCGTGTTTACTGGCGCATACGTTAGATTTCAGCAGTGATCCCCATCAGATATTACGCGAAGCGGAACGGGTATTAACTCCGGATGGTTGGATCATCATCAGTGGTTTTAATCCGCATAGTTTGGTTGGCTTAGGTAAATTACTGCCGCATTTAAGGCGGCGTTTACCTTGGTCCGCGCAGATGTTCTCGCCTGAGCGCGTGCTGGACTGGCTGCATCTGCTTGGTTTTGAAATTGTTCATCTGGAAGGATTTACTTATTCGTCTCTTTCTCGCCGTAGCTGGTTTCACTTTGGCCGGGAAAACACGGTAAGACGTTGCGGTTATCGCTTTGCATCAACCTATATGTTGGCCGCCCGAAAACGTACCATTCCGTTGACCCGGCTTCGGGAAGCCGCCTGGCTCAAACGCCCGGTGATGGTAGGCGGTATGGCCAGACTAAAAAATCAAACCCGGATTGAACGTTAGATGGTTTATTACGCCGGGTAGCCGGTATCAACCAGATGGCTATCAGCTGCCAGTGCGGCATTGCGAGCTAGTTCATCGCAGCGTTCATTTTCCGGATGACCTGAGTGCCCTTTGACCCAAAACCATTCCACATCATGACGTTGAATTTCGCTGTCTAGCTGTAACCATAAATCCACATTCTTAACTGGTTTACGGTTTGCCGTTTTCCAGCCTTTCTTTTTCCAGCCGTGGATCCACTGGGTGATACCTTGACGAACATATTGGCTATCAGTCGTTAGTTTGACCTGGCAGGGTTCACTCAAAGACTGTAAACCGGCAATAGCGGCCATTAACTCCATGCGGTTATTGGTGGTCAGCTCGTAACCTTGAGCTAATTCTTTACGGTGTTGTTTGTAGATCAAAACAGCGGCATAACCGCCAGGGCCAGGGTTGCCGAGACATGAGCCATCGGTATAGAGAGTTATCTGTTTTAGCATAGTGTCGTGGTATTCTGAGCGTCTGAGTAAAGTGTGACATAAAAGTGCTATGAACCCAATGCAAACGAATCGCTACGTAATTCTAGATACTGAAACCACGGGTATGAACCAGAGCGGTGGCCCGGTTTATCTTGGTCACCGCATCATTGAAATTGGTTGTGTGGAGGTGATAAACCGCCGTTTAACCGGAAATCATTACCATGTTTATATCAAACCAGATCGTTTGGTGGATGAAGAAGCGATCCGCGTTCATGGTATTACCGACGCCTTCCTTGCAGATAAACCGCCGTTTGCGGCTATCGCACAAGAATTCCGGGATTTTATTCGCGGTGCGGAATTAGTCATTCATAACGCAGCGTTCGACGTTGGCTTCATCAATCATGAATTTGAGAAGCTGGGTTGGACGGAGCGGGTTAAAGACATCTGTGGGGTTACGGATTCGCTGGCATTGGCGCGAGGGCAATTCCCCGGCAAACGTAACAGTTTGGATGCGTTATGTACGCGTTTTGGTATTGATAACTCGCATCGTACTTTGCACGGCGCGTTATTGGACGCCGAAATTCTGGCTGATGTCTATTTATTGATGACGGGAGGCCAGACGCGACTGGAGTTACACAACACAGTCAATGATAATAGTTCTGGTTCATCTGCATCAGCTCAGCAGTTGAAAATGCTGCAGCGGAATGGTTCGTTGAAAGTTTTACGTGCGTCAGATGATGAATTAGCGGCACATGAAAAAAGATTAGATCTGGTTGCTAAAAAAGGCGGTAGTTGTCTGTGGCGGCCCGAACAAGAATAAACGTTTTTTCCATATAAAAAATGAAAGGAAAAATACCGCATATGTATCAGGAAATTATTAAGCAGGAATTGGTAACCGCACAGCAGGCTCTGGCCGATTTTATTGCTGACGTCGAAAATATTAATGCTATTGAACAAGCGGCAAAACTAATTGCAGCATCACTGCGTGATGGCGGTAAAGTCATGTCATGCGGCAATGGTGGATCACACTGTGATGCCATGCATTTTGCCGAAGAGTTAACTGGCCGTTACCGTGAAGATCGTCCGGGCTATGCCGGCATCGCCATTTCTGATCCAAGTCATTTGTCTTGTGTCTCTAACGACTATGGTTATCAGTATGTATTTTCCCGTTATCTGGAGGCGGTTGGTCGCTCTGGTGATGTGATGTTGGGTATTTCGACCAGCGGTAATTCACAAAACATTATTACCGCCATCGAATCAGCCAAAGCGAAAGGGATCAAAGTTGTTGTTTTGACTGGCAAAGACGGCGGTAAAATGGCTGGTATGGCTGATGTTGAAATTCGCGTCCCTTATTTTGGGTATGCGGATCGTATTCAAGAGATCCATATTAAAGTTATCCATATTTTGATCATGTTGATTGAAAAAGAGTTGGCTGTCTGATTAGTTCGAGGTGAGGCTGTGTGCGAATTATTGGGTATGAGTGCGAATGTTCCCACTGATATCTGCTTTAGTTTCAGTGGATTAGTACAACGTGGTGGGCGTACTGGCCCGCATGTTGATGGCTGGGGCATTACTTTCTATGAAGGGAAGGGCTGCCGTACTTTTAAAGATCCCGTAGCTTGTGCGCAGTCTCAAATTGCTAAGTTGGTTCAGGAATATCCGATCAAAAGTTGTGCTGTGGTGAGTCATATCCGGCAGGCGAATCGGGGTAGTGTGGCATTAGAAAATACTCACCCATTTACGCGAGAATTATGGGGGCGTTATTGGACCTTTGCGCACAATGGGCAACTGACTGATTATGAAGTGCTGGATGTAGGGCGTTTTGTGCCGGTTGGGCAAACTGATAGTGAAAAGACATTTTGCTGGTTGCTAAACCAACTAGAGAAAAAATTCCCATTTTTCCCAGAAGAATCCGAGGCATTATTTCAGTTTCTAGCGACGTTATGTAATGAATTAATGCAATTAGGCGTGTTCAATATGTTGTTATCCGATGGCGAATATTTGATCACCTATTGCACCAGCAATCTTCATTGTATTACTCGTCGAGCACCATTTGGGCAGGCTAAGTTAATCGATGACGATGTTACGATCGATTTTCAGCAGGAAACGACACCGAACGACGTAGTGACTGTGATTGCGACTCAGCCGCTGACAAATAATGAGCAGTGGCAGAAAATGGAACGTGGTGAACTGAAGGTTTTCCGCTTCGGTGAGCAGTTATTTGCTATTACGACGGAAGATAAAGAACAGGGAGCTTAAGCTCCCTGTTCTTTATTTGCATTACTCTGTTTGCCCTGCGCCATCGTCGTCACTGGCATAACCGGATACCGGAAGGCATTCGCCATCCAGCCAAGCTTTACCTTCTTTCATGACTAAACGTTGCTGACAAAACCAGTTGATCACTAATGGATAGATCTGATGTTCCTGCACATGTACGCGTTGTGCTAACTCTTCAGCGGTATCTTCCGTAAAGACAGGAACTTTGGCCTGCAGGATCACCGGGCCGCCATCGAGCTCTTCCGTCACGAAATGTACACTGGCGCCATGTTCACTGTCACCGGCATCAATGGCTTTTTGATGCGTATGCAAGCCTTGGTATTTAGGCAGCAAAGACGGATGAATATTCAGCATGCGTCCGGCATAGTGATTCACAAAAGCAGGCGTTAAGATCCGCATAAAACCGGCCATAACAATCAGATCTGGCTGGTGACGATCAATTTCAGTCATCAACGCCGCATCATATTGTGCCCGATCAGCATAATCCTGATTAGAAATGACAGCAGTATGGATATCAGCAGCACTTGCACGCTTCAATCCATAGGCATCTGCGCGGTTACTGATAACAGCAGCGACTCGGCCATGAATTTTGCCTGACTTGCAGGCGTCAATGACAGCCTGCAAGTTGCTTCCTGTTCCAGAAATCAGAACAACCAGATTCATTAGTTAATTTCTACCTGTTTCTCACCGGCAGCGGCTTGTTCGATATGACCGATCAACCAAGCGTTTTCACCTTCGGCTTTCAGCAATGCCAGTGCAGCATCCACCTGATCTTGTGGCAGCGCGATGATCATGCCAACGCCACAGTTGAAAGTGCGGTACATTTCGTAAGTTTCAACGTTGCCGTTTTTTTGCAACCAGTTGAATACTTCTGGCCATTGCCAGCTGCTACCGTCGATCACTGCTTTGGTGTTTTCTGGTAATACACGTGGGATGTTTTCCCAGAAGCCACCACCGGTAATGTGTGACAGTGCATGTACTTCACAGTTTTTCAGTAGCTTCAGCACTGGTTTAACATAGATGCGAGTCGGTGCCAGCAGCGAGTTAGCCAGTGTAGAGTCGCCCAGTGGCTGTTGTACGTCAGCTTTGCTCACTTCCAGGATCTTACGGATCAAAGAGAAACCGTTAGAGTGTGGGCCAGAAGATGCCAGTGCAATCAACGCATCGCCAGCGGCAACTTTAGAGCCGTCGATGATTTCTGATGCTTCAACCACGCCTACGCAGAAACCTGCCATGTCGTAGTCTTCACCTTCATACATGCCAGGCATTTCAGCCGTTTCGCCACCGACTAATGCACAGTTGGATTGTTCACAACCTGCACCTATACCAGTCACTACTGCGGCAGCAGTATCGACATCCAATTTACCGGTTGCGTAGTAATCCAAGAAGAACAGCGGTTCTGCACCTTGAACGATCAGGTCGTTCACACACATTGCAACCAGATCGATACCAACGGTATCGTGTTTTTTCAGATCGATCGCCAGACGCAATTTGGTGCCGACGCCATCAGTACCAGAAACCAGGATAGGTTCGCGATAGCCAGCCGGAATTCGGCACAGAGCGCCAAAACCACCTAATCCGCCCATTACTTCAGGACGGCGGGTGCGTTTGGCAACGCCTTTGATACGCTCAACCAGGGCATTACCTGCATCGATATCAACGCCAGCGTCCTTGTAGCTCAGTGAAGTCTTGTCAGTCACGATAGATCCTTGTCGTAATCGCTGTTAAGGGGGAGATTAAACAGACCCTATTCTAGCAGTCAGGAACGAAGAGAAAAAGAAAACCTGTGGTTTGTAGTAGAAAACATTCATTTTCGTCTTACCTGAATGATAAGATCTTCCCCGGATAATCAAATTACGGAGTTCATAATGAAAGTTGTCGAGGTTAAACACCCGCTGGTTAAACACAAACTGGGTCTGATGCGTGAAGCGGATATCAGTACAAAACGTTTCCGCGAACTGGCCAAAGAAGTGGGCAGCCTGCTGACATATGAAGCTACCGCTGATTTTGAAACTGAAAAAGTAACCATTGATGGTTGGAATGGTCCGGTAGAAGTGGATCAGATCAAAGGGAAAAAGGTCACGGTAGTGCCTATTCTGCGTGCTGGCTTGGGCATGATGGATGGTGTTCTGGAACATATGCCGAGTGCACGTGTGAGTGTGGTCGGTATTTATCGTGACGAAGAAACACTGAAACCTGTTCCTTATTTCCAGAAAATTGTCAGTAATATTGATGAGCGTTTGGCGTTGATCGTTGATCCAATGCTGGCGACCGGTGGTTCCATGATTGCGACCATCGATTTGTTGAAACAAAAAGGTTGTAAGCAGATCAAGGTTATTATTCTGGTGGCTGCACCGGAAGGGCTGGCGGCATTGCAAGCGGCCCACGGTGATGTGGAAGTCTATTGTGCTTCTATCGATCAGGGCCTGAATGAAAAAGGTTATATCATTCCTGGCTTGGGTGATGCGGGCGATAAAATATTCGGAACTAAATAACTATTGTGAAGAACAGTTGCTGGTGCTTATTACTGCGATGTTGTTTGCTGCTCAGTCTGGGCTGGAGCCTTCCATCTCAGGCTATGCCGGAGCGAATTCTTTGCTGGCTGGTAGACCGATCTGTCAAAGAGCAAATAGTGCCGGATGATAAATCGACGCGTTGGCCTCAACTGTTCACTTATCAAGCTTCTGTGAGTTATCGCTTTATTTTTCCGATTATGGATCTTGATGATGCTACTCAGATCCAGCCTGCGACGATAGAAAATGCCTTTATGTCGCCATTGCTGATGGTCAGTCAGCGCTATGATGCGGATAAACTGCTGCTGGGACAGCTACACCAGCAAAACGGTGAATGGATATTAGATTGGCAACTGCATGATGCCCGAAATGATGGCGCGGTGCTTATTCGTGGGCAAGCCTATGGAATGCAAAATGAATTAGCCGGTCAAGTTGTTGCCGCATTAGAGGCTTATGTGCAGGAGCGCGGCTTTATTACTGTGGACAATTTCCCAGAAGAACAGCTGCCTCGTCAACTTGAGTTAGGGCTAGTATTAGCCGGAACAGAAACGGCTGCATCGGTGCAACCTCCCTATCTTCAGCTTTATTAACAGGCGGTGATGATGCTGCAATCAACTCAACTTTCACTGGCTGTTCAACTGCCTGATGATGAAACATTTGCCAGTTTTTATCCCGGTAGTAACGCGCAACTCATCACCACTTTAAAGAATGCGGCCATCGGCGAAGGTGTTCCATTGCTCTATTTCTGGGGCTGTCGTGGGTCTGGGCGTTCACATCTGTTACATGCCACCTGTGCTGAAATTAATGGCAATGGTGAATCCGCCGTTTATATTCCTCTCGATCGGCATGAACAATATTCGCCAGATATTCTGGAAGGCATGGAGCGCATGCCGCTGTTATGTCTTGATAATCTCGATGCAGTGGCGGGCGACCAACTTTGGGAAGAATCGCTGTTTAATTTGTTCAACCGCTGGAAAGAAACCAGTCGCGGCTCATTGATCATGTCAGCGACTACTGCACCGCGTAAATTAGGTCTCTGTTTACCGGATTTAGCATCGCGTCTGGACTGGGGCGTATCATTTCAGTTACATGAACTGGATGATGAAGGGAAACTGGGCGCCTTACAGTTACGTGCAGCATTGCGTGGATTCAAACTACCGGTTGATGTCGGCCGTTTCCTGTTGAATCGCTTATCACGAGATATGCGAACCTTACTACAAGCATTGGATACACTGGACAGTGCGTCTTTGCATGCCCAGCGTAAATTGACGATTCCTTTTATTAAGGAAGTGCTGGAACTCTAACGTTTCAAGCTGTCATCCACTTTTTTCTGCTCTTCCAGCTCTGCGATGCGCGCATCAATCCGCGCCTGACTCAAGTTGTCTGCTGTGTTAGCGCGCGCCATGTGCAGTTGATCGGTGGCTTGCTCAATATCACCCCGCAAGGCCAGATATTCGGCCTGAGCCTGATGAAATCCGGCTTGATTTGCTGTCTGCTGATAGCCTTCAGCCAGTAGTTGCCAGGCAACCGAAGATTCAGGATTGTTGCGGGTATATTGATCCAGCAAACGAATCGCGGAATCAGCACGATTGGCTTTCAGATAAACATTCGCCAGATTCATGATGATGACCGGATTTTCCTGCATATTCAGGTTACGTTGCTCCAACCGGCTAATGGCAGCATTCAATTGCTGCGCATCGATTTCCTGATCGGTCAGAGAGTCCTGGAAAAACAGGTTATCCGGCTGGTGTTTGATCAACATCGCCAGTATTTCGCCTGCTTCTGCGGTACGGTGCAATTGCATCAATGAGAGCGCTTTACCATACTGTGCCGCTAACCAAGATGTTGTGTTTACAGTGTTTTTACCCGCTTGTTGTTCAAAAAATGTCAGTAGACCATCGGCACTCTGGTTGCTATACATGGCTTGGATCCGCACTTTCGCCAGAGCGAAATCTAAACTGGAGTCAACATGCCGTGTCCGGTAGCTACTGGCGCGGTTTCTGGCTTCAGCAATACGATTTTCGGTGATAGGGTGCGTGAGTAGCATTTCCGGCAATTTGGATGAGTAACGATTTTCCGCGGCTAATTTCTGGAAAAACGTCATCATGCCAGTTGGTTCAAAACCGGCATTGTAGAGTAATGCCATGCCGATCCGATCGGCTTCATATTCATTCTCACGGGTGAAGTTGATGGAGTTTTGGATTGTTAAACCCATGGTGGTATTGATGGCTGCCGCACCAGCGGTTGGGTTTAGCATTGCCAGCGCGATCGACCCCACCAAACCGGCGATAGAGAGTGGTGCACTTTTGGCTTGATCTTCCATGTAACGAGCAATATGACGTTGGGTAACGTGGCTAATTTCGTGGGCCAACACGCCAGCCAGTTCGCTTTCATTTTCAGCATGCAGGAATAAGCCGCTGTGTATTTTTACCCGCCCGCCCAGAAAAGCAGCCGCATTGATACTATCGTCTTTCACCAGAAAAAAAGTGAAAGGAAAACGAACACTGTTTGCCTGGCTGACCAAGCGTAAACCCAGATCATTTATATATTCGTTAAGCACTGGATCGTCGATCATGGGTAAGCTGGCGCGGGCAAATCGCATAAAGGCTTTACCGTACAGCACTTCCTGTTCGACGGATAAGGCTGAAACACCAGCGGTTCCGATGTCCGGCAACTGAGATTCAGCTGGTGAGATAGTTGAAAAGATAAGACAACATGCGGTACCAAGGCACAGCAGGGATTTTTTCAGGCAATGATAAAGCACAGCGTACCTCTTTCTTTGATAATTATCTGTTTCGACATGCGAAAAATACAGCGTAAGCGATTACACTAGGCAATTGTACGATGAATTCAACGGAATCGGCAGGATGTTAAACGTATTATTAAACTGGTATCGGCGACGCTTCTCAGATCCGAATGCGGTAACTTTATTTTGGTTATTAGTCGGTGGGTTTACGGTTATCTATTTTTATGGCGATATCTTGGCTCCCGTCTTAGCTGCGCTGGTGATTGCGTATTTGCTGGAATGGTTTGTTCAACGCCTGATTAAAATGGGTCTTGGCCGAAGTAGCGCAACCACACTGGTTTTGCTTATGTTCATCGGGCTTATGTTATTGATTGGCTTTGGCATCTTACCGGCGGTGTTCCGGCAAGGCATGACCCTGGTAAAAGCAGGGCCGGTGATGCTGGCTAATGGCACGGAGTATCTTAAAACACTACCGCAGCACTATCCGGATTTTATTGATGCATCACTGGTTGATAGCATCACCAGTGTTATTCAGGAGCGTTTGCTCAATAACAGTGGTGTGTTGGTTTCATTCTCTTTTGCTTCATTAATGAATATCGCTGTTGTGCTGGTGTATATGGTTTTAGTACCGCTATTGATATTTTTCATGCTGAAAGACAAAGATAGCTTGTTGTTGGTCATGAAGCGTTTTTTGCCAAATAATCGGGAATTAGCAAATAGGGTTTGGTTGGAAATGAACGATCAAATTACTAATTACATTCGCGGTAAAGTTATTCATATTCTGGTAGTTAGTGCAGCGAATTATGTGGTGTTTGCTTTTATGGGCATTAACTACGCGTTGTTGTTGGGCATATCGGTTGGTTGTTCCGTGCTGATCCCTTATATCGGGGCTGTAGCTGTGACTATTCCGGTGACTGTAGTAGCCTTGTTCCAATGGGGCTTATCCTCTGATTTTGCTTATCTGATGTTAGCCTATGCGATTGTTCAAACGTTAGATGCAAATATCCTGACGCCACTGTTATTTTCAGAAACCATGAATCTGCATCCAATAGCCATTATTTTAGCGGTATTGATCTTTGGTGGGTTATGGGGGTTTTGGGGCGTGTTTTTTGCCATACCGCTTGCGACTCTGGTCAAAGCCGTTGTGAATTCCTGGCCGGGCAGTTCGCGTGCAGAGGCATCGATAGGTTCATATTAATAACGATGCATTCAGCAGACAAAAAGGCCCGACATCTAGTTCGGGCCTTTTTATTACTTGATAAACGCTTAGTAGAGCAGGGTGTACAGTTTTTTCCGGTATTTAGACACCAATGGATCGCTGCCCATGGTAGCTAGAATATCCAGATAAGTTTTTCTGGCTTCCCCAAAATTCAAATCACGACTTAGGATTGTGAATAACATCTCCAAGGCTTCTTGCTTGCGTCCGGTTTGACTGTATTGAATAGCCAGATCTTGCTTGAGTTGTGAGTTGTCTGGTTCTAACACGAGTTGGGCTTCAAGCGCTCTTATTTCTGGGCTATCGGAAGCCTGTTGGGCCAAATCTAATGCTGATTTCACCTGTTGGTAAGCCGAGTCCTGATATACATTGGGTATACTTTCCAGCACAGCTTGCGCTTCATCCAAGCGGGCTGATTGCACACATGCATCGGCTAGTGCTGTGCTGATCTCATAACGCTGAGGGGCCAGCTGCTGGGCTTTTTTTAATACCGCATATGCGGCACCGGCATCACCGTTTTGCAATAACTGCTGACCTTCAGCAAACAGTGTGTCGTCTTCTTTTGGGAGATACTTAGCCAGCATATTTTCTACTGCGGCTGGGTCTTGCGGGCCCATCAAAGCATCAGCGGGTTGCCCATTTTTGAAAATAACCACAGCAGGCAGCGCCTGTAAGCCCAGTTGCACGGCTAATGATTGTAACTGCGGATCGGCAACATCGACTCTTGCCAGTGTCACCATCGGATTAGCCAGACCAATCAATTGTTCTAGCTGTTGCCCCATAGGCTGACATTCCGGCAATTGATCGGCATAAAAGAAGACGGCAATGGTCTTTTGTCGGGATGCATCGAGTAATTCGGTACGAAAATTTTCTGGTGTGATGGTAACGATCATAATGAATTCGGCTTCAGACAGAGGTGATGTATATATGGTGGCAGTAAGGGCTCAATTTCAAGTTGATCATTGAGAATATAATAGCTGATTGGTGTTTCAGCCTTGGTTTGTAAACTAACAGCACAATGCAGTTGCGAAATTGGCTGAGAATATTCTGTCTCATAGCGTTGCTCATCTAATGAATGCAGATGCGTAAGCAAGTCGAGCCGTTGCAGACCGGCACTGATCCCGCCACCATGCGCTTTCAGTACCGCTTCTTTTTGTGTCCACAATTGAAAAAAATGATTAGCCAATTGGTTTGCCGGTTGTTTAGTGAGATGTTGATATTCATTCGCGGTAAAAAAGCGTTTAGCTAAAGCCAGCCAAGGGCGTATTGGAGCCTGTGCAGTGAATTCAATATCAACACCAACAGGATCAGTTGCTAGAGCGATACATAGCCAATGTTGACTGTGGCTGATATTAAATTGTAACTGGTGTTGTGTTAGCTGCGGTTTGCCATGGGCCGTATTAGAAAAACAGATCTCAGCCGGTGGTTGATGCAGGAGTTGTCCGAGTAGTGTGCGCAATAAACCGCGGCTGTGTTGATAGAATTTTGCCTGAGTAGGATTCGATATTGTCTGCAGTCTGGCTTGTTCTGTGTCTGATAAGTAGTCGGGAAAAGAGAGACTAAGCTCGCTCATATTGCACAGTAAAACATTGCTACCTGATAATGGAAAACCGCTATCAGGTAGCTTCAATCTATTACTGTGCATCTTTAAAGCGGGTTAATTCATTCATGACTTGCAGCAATGCCGCCATGTTAGGACGCGCATCATCAACCAGTTGGTAATTTTTTCTGGTATAGACGCTGAAATCACCCTGACGATTAAACTCAGTGATGGTGTTCGGCTCATAGATCACATAGTGCTGACGATTACCCAGCAATAGCCAGTCATGTTGCTGATTAGCAAATAAATTACTGCCGCTACTGTAAGTTTTATCTTCATTTTCAAGGCCGAGAGCATCATGCAGCAAGGTGGGTGCAAGATCGTAATGGGTTGTCAATTTATCCCAACGATGGGCGGTTTTCCCGGGCCAACTGATAATAAATGGCACTTGCATCTGATAAGTGGAATAGTTACTGCCCGAACCCCAACTGTTGGTGTTGGTTTCATTAAACTCTAGCCCTCGGTCGGCTGTGATAATGAGGATGGTATTTTCTGCCTGCTGGCGTTCTTGCAGAGTTGTGACTAATTGCCGTAACTGTTCATCACTGTATCGCACCGCGTTTTTGTAGCGATTAATAAATTTATCGTGATTTTCGGGAGTAAATGCCGCGAACGGATTACTATCCGTCAGTTCTGGCTGAAACGGGCCTTGGTAATCACTAGGTAATGCTAACGTGGCCGGCATGGCAATATTCAGATAACTAAACCAAGGGCGCTCCTGATTTTGTCGCCCAAGCCAATTTTGCCAGGCAGAAAAAGTCTGTTGATCGCTGTGTGGTGTCAGTTCACTTTTACGACGACTAATTTGTCGGGCATTTTGGAAAATACTTTTCTTATAAATAGCCTGATTCAGTCCATTACTTGAAAATGCACTGAGCAAATATTCCTGACGCTGTAATTCATCGATTAAAAGTGGTGAAACACCTTCGGCATCGAAATTACTGCGATAGGCTTCAGGTAAGCCATAAAATAGGCTGAATAAGCTGCCCGCATGCTCGTTATCGCCGGCCATATGCTGTGAGAATTGCTGATTCTTAGCGGCAAAATCACTTAAAAATGGCATGACATCGGGTTTAAGCATATCAGCGCGTAAGCCACTAACTACCACTAACAGAATGTTTAATTTCTTTTCTGGTTCAGTAACTTGTAATGGTTTCAATGGGTAATTCAGGCGCTGTTTACTGTGTTCCAGTTCTGCTACTTTCGCTGCTTTCGATTTATATTGTTCCATGTCTAACCAGCCATGTTTTGACAGGAACGAACGCGCGGTCATTGGATACGACAGTGGAAAATTGGCGCGCTGAGAAATAATTGGTTCATAAAGCTTGGCATCGGCAGCCATGTAGGTGATATGCGACAACAAAAAACAACTGACCAGTACAGTGCTAATCGCTGTACCCCAGGTTTTTTTCCGGCGGCGTAACTGCATCTTCCATGCGTAGTTGGAAATCACCAGTTCTAACAGGAATAACACCGGAATAACAATAAACAGAAAATTCCAGTTCAGCTCGGCTTTCGATTGCGCTTCTTTGAGCAATAACTCCCACACGGTGGGGTTAATATGAAATTTAAAGACGTGATAAATCTGTGTATCAATGAGCAACACAGATAGCACCAATACTGCGATCACAACTGAGCAATTTCGCATCCATTTTTGATTCGGTATCACAAAGCTGAGTGGAAATAACGTCAGCAGATACGTGATGAACCCAACAAATGAAAAATGCCCCAGCCAGCTCAAGATCAGATAACTAACACCGAGCTGTGTTTCCGGCCAAGGGTTAGCCAGAATGTAACGACTGGATATGCCCAGCGCCAGCAAGATATTAAAGAAGGTGAACCAATGTCCCCAGCTAATAAGGCGCGAGACTTGATCTCGATAAAATGCACCGGGTTGTGGTCGCAGCAGGGCCATATTACTGAATTACCTTTTTAGTTTTGGTAATAGACTGTTGCAGAGCCTTGGCAAATGAATCTGCTACATCAGCACGCAGTGCTTCCGGCACATGTTTGTTGATGATGTGAGTTGCTAAATTGCCCAACGCCAATAAACCGAGATCAACTGATGCATTATGAGTTTGCAATACGGTTTGCATCTCTTGCATTAAGGATTCAATTTGTTCGGTGCTGTATTTAGAAAGGATCGGCATGAAATATGTCTCAATTTGCAGTTGTCAGGTTATGAACGCTATATAATACGCCACCTTGCTCTTTTTCACTATGATACCACGACTGCTATGAGCCTGATTATTGAACATCTTATTATTCATTCTCTTCGCCAAGATGAGAATAGTGTCCTGACTGCTGACACCCGTTCACAGGAACTTCAGCCAACCGCTGACGTTCAGGCATGGATTGATCAACTGCACCGTATTTATCAGCAAAAAGGCAATAAATCGTATGCTTGTTTTCTGGCGGATACTGAACAACCGGGAAATCCATCACCATTTCCGCAGCTGTTTCAGCAATACTTGGACAAAAAACTTCCTTTTGTAGATTTTACACACCAATCGACCACTGCGTTATTAGCGCAACTGAACCATTATCAGTATCCAGATGAAGGCGTGCTGATTTTCTGTAAATATCAGTTTGTCGGGGTGAGTTACATTTTACTGGGGCTGCTGGATTGTGAAACCAGCGTCACCTTGACTGACACGCTGGAATTATCACAGATCAAATATATTGATCTGAGCAAAATGCAGTTGATTGCCCGTGTGGACATTACTGAGTTTCAGACTAATCCGGATTCTCGTCGTTATATTTCTTTCATCAAAGGGCGAATTGGTCGTAAGGTTTCTGATTTCTTTATGGATTTCCTCGGTGCAGCCGAAGGTATTGATGTCAAAATGCAAAATCAGTTGTTGGTACAAGCCGTTAATGAATATTGCCAGCAGGTAGCAATGCCAGCTGATGAAAAAGCGGCAACGAAGAAAAAAGTCTCCGATTACTACAAAGAGCAAAGTGAAGAAGGTGCTGATATCGCTATCAAATCAGTGGCTGAATATCTGCCTAAGCAAAATGATGGTGGTGATTTTTACGCCTTTATCAGCGAAGAATATGACTTAGATGAAGAGTTTCCGGCTGCAACCACAGCGCTGCGGAAATTGACCAAATTTGTTGGCTCAGGTGGGGGTTTAAACATTAGCTTTGATGAAAAACTACTGGGTGAGCGAATTGGCTATGATGCGCAGACTGATACGTTGACTATCAAAGGTACACCTCCGAATCTGAAAGATCAGTTACTGCGTATGTTAAAGAATCAGCATTAATTCAAAACACTAACTCAAAGGCCACTGCCAGCAGCGTGAAGGTGTAATCAACGCTGGTAGTGGTACATCCCACATTTCGGTTGGAATGAGATCGACTTGCTGGCAATCATGCGCTAACCCGACAGGAAATGGGCGTTGAGTCTTTTGCCAGTTTTCCAGTGTCCGATCATAAAATCCACCGCCCATACCTAAACGATTACCTGCCGCATCAAATGCGACCAGCGGGGTAAAAATAATATCGATATCCTGTTTGGGTATGATTTGCGCACAATTGAGTTCCGGTTCCGGGATCCGAAAACGGTTGAGCAACATTTTAGTTTCAGCGGTATAAGATAAAAACAGCAGGTGACCTTCGTGAAACGGGTGCAATACCGGTAAACAAACACGGATATCGTTTTGCCAGCACCATTCAATCAGCGGTTGGGTATCTAATTCACCATCACAAGCCAGATAAAGAGAAATACAGCGAACCTGATTTTCTTGCAGAAACGGGATGACGCGCAGCACGAGTTGTTGTGCGGCATGTTGTTGGGCTTGAAGGCTAAGTTCACGACGGCGGGTTCGCACTGTCGTGCGTAAAAAATCTCGGTCGTTAACGGTCATAATAAGTAGAGATCCCGGGGTGCCGTTGCAGGCTTTTGTCCTTGAACCCGAGAGTTCAAGGCGGAAATCTGACTGCCAATCTCAGGCTTCCCGGTCGGGCCGGGCATGCACACTGACTAGCGAGCGACTTCCTGGTAAAGAAATTATCGGCTCAGGGACTTAAGCCCACTGGCGCACACCCCAGGAAAATTTTTCTTTCAGTTACAATCATCTATCGACAATTTACTCTGCTCTTTCAGGGCGTCCTGAATAACATCGTTAAGCTGTCTGATGCGTCGTTCCATACTTTCAGAATATTGCTGAATGCGGTTTTTTTCAAGTAATAATTCGTGACTCAGGTTCAAAGCTACCATAATAGCTAGCTGTTCATTACTGCTACCACGAGCCCGAATACGTAAGTCGCCCAGCGCGTCGTCTAGTTTTTGTGCGGCCTGTCGTAACAACTGATATTGGTCTGACTGACAAGAGACCCGGTACGCGCGTCCCAGCACATTAATTTCTACGGATTCCAAAGGCTCTGTCATGTTGATAATTCGTTCTGCGCCAGTTAAATACAGTGAATAACGGCCGACTATATAACCGGGATCCAGAACTTGCAAGCGTTCTCACTGGTGACGACCGGCTGTGAATGTTAGGATCAGGCATCCTAAGGTTGTTTCTTTTGACCGTCACTTTTTCTCTATGGTTTATCGTATGAATAATAACATTTTTCAGGAATATGCTCAGGCAGAACAGCTGTTAGAACAGCACGATGTCATGGCCTCTCCTGCAGAGTTACATGGCATTCTTTGTGGTCTGTTGTGCGGTGGTGTGGATGCTACCGGTAAACAATGGCTGACTGAGTTTAATTCTCTGGTAAATGATGGACTGCCAATGCCATCGGCAGTCCGGAGTTGGTTGGAACAATTATTCATCACGACTCAGACGGCGTTGAATCAACAAACTGGTCTGGAATTGTTAGTGCCTGATGAAGATTGCCCGTTAGACGAGCGTCTGCAGTCGATCAGTGAATGGGTGCAGGCATTTCTGGCTGGTTTCGCTGTCATGCAGCAAGAATTAAATCGTGCTTCGGAAGAGTTGCAGGAGATGATTGGTGATTTTAGCAATATCTCGCAACTGGATGATGAATTTGAAGAAGACGAAGAAAATGAAGCCTCTTACTTTGTGTTATATGAACACGTGAAGCTGGGCGCCATGTTAGCGTTCGAAGAATTTGGCAAAACGCTGCCTCAGATTGAAGCTAGCCCTACATTACATTGATCGAGCATAGCGTGACGATTCCGACCGATTATGATGTTGTGATTGCTGGTGGTGGCATGACAGGCGCCACGTTGGCAATTGCGCTGGCGCAACTGGCACCGGCTGGTCGCCCTTGGCGAATAGCGCTGATCGAGGCGCACCAACCGCAACCAGCGCATCCTGGGTTTGATGGCCGGGCGATAGCATTGGCTGCCGGTAGTGTTGAAGCTCTACAGCAACTGGAGTTATGGTCGTCATGGCAGCCAACTGCACATGCAATTCGTCATATTCATGTTTCAGAACAAGGTCATGCCGGGCGGGTGACGCTGAGCGCCGAAGAGTTTCAGCAACCAGCTCTTGGTTATGTTCTTGAACTATCGATAGCAGGCCAACGATTGTATGAGCAGTTGGCACTATATGCCAATGTCAGTCATTTTTGCCCAGCTAAACTGACTGCCTGTGTGCAATCGGCAGATTCGGTCACGTTGACGCTGTCTTCGGGTGAACAGATTACAACTCGGCTGCTGGTGGGCGCTGATGGTGCGCAATCAATATTGCAGGCACAGTTAAATTTACCGGTAGCGCAGCATGATTTTCAGCAAAGCGCGATCATCACCACTTTACAAACAGAGCAAGCAGTAGCCGCACGGGCGTGGGAGCGGTTCACGCCACATGGCCCATTGGCGTTATTACCGTTAGGTGAACAAACGTATTCGGTTGTTTGGTGTCAATCGTATGAAAATGCACAACAAGTTATGCAGCTGACTGAAACCGAGTTTACCCGTCAGTTGCAACAAGCGTTTGGCTTCAGAGCCGGGCGTTTTGTGCATAGCGGTGCCCGGGCTGTTTATCCATTATCATTGCGTTATCTGACACAATCGACACATCATCGGGTGGTATTGCTGGGAAATGCTGCCCAGCAATTACATCCGGTGGCTGGGCAAGGCTTTAATCTGGCGATGCGCGATATTATGGCGCTGCGCGATTGTTTGCAGCAGATTACCGATCCCGGTGCTTATGCAGTGTTACAAAAATATCGACAGCGACGTAAAGATGATCAGCAATGCACGATCTGGTTTACCTCTTCGCTGGCCTCGTTATTTGCTGAACCGGCCTTACCGCTGCTGATCGCTCGTCAGTCAGGATTGTTGCTAATGAATCATATTCCGGCATTAAAAAATGCACTGGTACAACAAGCGTTAGGATATAAATCATGAAGATGCTGGATCTGGTTATTGTTGGCGCAGGCATGGTTGGTTTGGCATTGGCCTCTGCTTTACGGGAGAGTGGCTTACGAATTGCGGTCATTGACCAAAAGTTACCGGAAGCCATGACGCTAGAACCTTCGACCCGAGTTAGTGCGATCAATTTGGCCTGTGAGCGTTTTCTGACCCGAACCGGTGCCTGGCCTTTGCTAGCACGGAAAGCGATTTTTACTGGTATGTCAGTTTGGGAAAAAGACAGTTTTGCCCATTTCGAGCTTGACGCCAGCCAGTTTCAGCAACCACATTTAGGCCATATCGTTGAAAATAATGTCATCCAACAAGCATTATTAACAACGTTACAAGATTCAACTGTCGAGTTGTTTTGCCCGGCACAAATACAATCTGTCTCAGAAAATGAGCAAGGCGTTGTAGTGTTACTCGATAATCAGCAAATGCTGTTCAGTCGTCTGATTGTCGCGGCTGATGGCGCCAATTCATGGTTACGTCAGCAATTCAGAATCCCGGTCACCAGTTGGGATTATCAACACACTGCATTGGTGGCGACCATTCGTACAGCCGAGCCCCATCAGAATATTGCCCGGCAGATCTTTACCCCACAAGGGCCGTTAGCCTTTTTGCCGCTATGGCAGGAGAATCTATGTTCTATCGTCTGGTCATTACCATCACTACAGGCAGAAGATTTAGCCTCCTGTACTGAGGATGAGTTTAACCATCGATTAGCGGCCGCGTTTGATGTGCGACTCGGTGTTTGTGAATTGGTCAGTGCTCGCGTGTTGTGCCCATTAAAGGCTCGCTATGCGCGGCAACAGATACAATCCCGTTTGGTCTTAATGGGCGATGCTGCTCATACTATTCATCCATTAGCGGGGCAGGGCGTTAATCTCGGTTTGATGGATGCTGCAGCATTGGCGGACACTTTGTTGCAGTCGATCAAACAGCAGATCCCGTTAGATGATGTGATGACCTTGCGTCGTTATGAACGCTGGCGTAAAGCGGAAGCCGTGCAGTGGTTGGCCACGATGGAAGGTTTTAAACAACTATTCAGCGGCGACCATCCATTGAAAAAATTAGTCCGCGGTGCCGGTATGCGGCTGGCAGCACACAGTATGCCGCTGATGAAACCTTTGCTGGCTCAAGCCTTAGGTGTGAGTGAAGAATTGCCCGTGTCGGCGCGTTAAATTTCTCTGCGTATCACGAAATCGGCGGCATTAGCCGCCATAATTGCCGATCCGAGGCCGGCGACTTGGGCCTGTCAGATGAATATCAACTGGGTTAAATGCTTTAATTGCTTCAAAGCAGAAATCGCCCACCGCCTGATGTAATGACGCTGGATTATGATTGGTAATCAGGATCACGCTCTTCGACAAATTCCGGCGGCGACGCAGCAGATGGCCAAGGAAGCTGCTTTGACTTTCCACCATACGGGTTTTATTCGCCCCGATTTCATCAATAATCAGCAGATCCACTTCTTCCAGCGCTCGGCGATAACGGTTGCGTTCATCCTGATCTTCAATAACGGCAAAGAACAGACGATCAATGATCGAAGCCCATTGTTGGAAAATGACTGATTTTTGACGTTGGGCAATCAATTCATGTGCGATAGCACCTGCAAGAGTCGATTTACCGCTGCCGTAATCGCCGTAGATCAAAATGCAACTGCCGCCATTTTGTTCCCAGTGTTCAAAGCCGCTGATAAACGACTGTGCGGTCTGAATGGCATAGCCCAAAACTGGATCTTCATGATCCATTTTTTCAAATAACCAATCGGGGTTTAAATCAGCCTGCGCGATCAAATTTTGGATGCGCTGTAACCGCGTCTCTTGTTGCAGCTTTTGTACGTCAGAATTAGCCTGTTTTTCATATTCAGCGCGCAGTTGTTCATAGTTATATTCAGGGACCGGAACATGAGAACGACGAATACGTTGTAAGCGAGTCAGCAGGGAATTAATTTGTTGTTTCGTTTGATCATCACTGGAATCGACACGAGGCAACTCTTCTTGATTCTCTTTTAATGGATCATTGTGCTCACTCATGATCTTCCCCTTGCTGTTGTTTCAGTTGCTGTGCGTGAGCAATCATCTCTAATGCTCGTTGGCTGGGCTCATTACTTATATTTTGTGCTGTAGCCGCGACAGTCGTTTGTTGATAACCAATCGTGTCGGTTTGCTTGCGTTGATAACGACGGCTTTTCAGCATTTTGACAAATTTCATCATCCACTGATGTTGTGTGGCAAAGCGTTCCGGTCTGCCAAGCCAATAGGCAATAAATTCACCACGTTCTTCTTCATCATAATGCGGGTCGATTAAACCACATAATTGGCAGATCCCCACAAATTGATGATCAGGCTGCCATTCGGTATGCATAGCAAAAGCGGGTTGTGCCAACGGTGCAGCCTGTGATGCCAGCAAAGGGAGAGTGACATATTGTTGGTGATAATGTTCTGATGATGTAGCTATTGCTGGTAGCTGGATCAAGCCAGCTTGCCCCAATTCATCAAATAACTGAGTGAGCTGGCGAGCAGTGACCTGATAGCTGAAACCACCAATAATTTGTGGATCTTCAACCGCCAGTGCACGGCCAAGTTCAGGATAATTGATCAACACCGGTTGTTGTTGTGTCGCCATGCGCCGTAAATGCAGACAGTACAGACTTCGGGCCGGATGACTAAGACGAGGTTGGTTTAGTAATAAGAATTCTTGTGGCGACATCGTCATTATTCCTGATGTATTGGCCCATTATCTCTGATTTATGCTGATGAAGACAAACGAATATCTGGCGATAGTACAGGTTAGCAAATCCATGGATAAAATAGTCAATTCTGTGAAGTTGTAAAAATTTAAAAATGAGTCAACTTTCACTCAGCGAGGATGTTAGCTACGCTATTCATAAAGCCGAGATTCGGGATGACACCATGGTTCATGGGACCAGTCAGCAAAAAATATTACTAATTGAAGATGAAGCAGTGTTTCGGATGACGCTAGGCGCTTATCTACGTAGTAAAAACTACCTGTTGATGGAGAGTAAAAACGGCTCTGAAGGTTTGGCTTGTGTTGCCATGTTTCAACCTGATGTCGTGCTTTGTGACTTGCATATGCCGGGCATGACTGGTCATCAGGTTATCACCATCATTCATCAGCGATATCCCACTATTCCGGTTATTGTCATTTCTGGGGTTGCTCGTTTTGATGATGTGACGCAAGCATTGCGAGAGGGTGCTTGCGATTATCTGCTTAAACCGATCACCGATTGGAATGTGGTCACCGAAGCGATAGAACAATGTTTATCGAATGCTGAACCGGGCGATCATTATCAGGAATTACAGCATCACCGGGCTGTGTTGCGTAAAGATGACTACACCGCAACCAAACTCATGCACATGATGCAAAAAAAGACATCTCCGATAATGTTAGGGCAATGGCGCATTGACTACAGTTCAACTACTCCGTTGTTATATGCGGAATTTTACTCGGTCGATAATGCACTGATGGTTGTAATTGTTGAACTGTATGCAGAGATGCTGGATGTGGCATTTGTTGCCGCTATGATTAAATTTTTATTAGATCCACCGTACCGTCAATATCAGCAAAATGAGAATAACATCTTTGATTCGCCACGCAATGTGTTGAGTTATCTGAACTGGCATATCTGCCAATCGGGTATCCTGTGCAACATTAACTGTTCAGTATTACTGCTGTCTGATGACGCCGAAGTGGTTCATTTCGCCAATGCCGGGTTGAGTTTTCCGCATTGGTTAAAAAAAGCCGCTAATCTATCGTTGGGGCTATTACCAGAAGTGGAATATCACAATTTTAACAAAGTGATCAGTTATCCGTTTGAAATGCAGGTGCAGGGCGAGGCTGAAAATAATCTGATGTTGAAAATTGCCAGAGGGTAATTGATCTAATAGAAAAGAAAGACAGGGGCAGTTAACACTGCCCCTCTAAGTTTTTAATCCAGCGTTTTAACTAATTCTTTCAGGTAAGCCTTGAAATCATTTTTCAGTGATTTATGACGCAGTGCATATTCCACATTGGCTTTCATATAGCCTAATTTGCCACCACAGTCGTGGCTTTTGCCTTTCATCATATAGGCATTTACTGGCTGTTTTTCCATCAACATAGCGATGGCATCGGTCAGCTGAATTTCATCACCTGCGCCCAACGGAGTTTTTTCCAGCAGAGGCCAGATGTCAGCAGACAGGACGTAACGACCTACTACTGCCAGATTAGAAGGCGCTTTATCAACCGCTGGTTTTTCCACGATTTCACTGATTGGCAGTGAAACACCAGGAGTCAGTGTTTCGCCGTTTACATCGGCAATACCATATTGATCGACGGTTTCTTTGGCGACTGGTTCAACCATGATCTGGCTGACGCCGGTTTCACCAAACTGTTTCACCATGTCAGACAAGTTATCTGTTTTCAGATCGCAAGAGGCTTCATCAATCAGCACGTCAGGCAGCAATACCACAAATGGTTGGTCGCCAACCAGTGGGTGTGCACACAGGATCGCATGGCCCAAGCCTTTGGCTTCGCCTTGGCGGATGTGCATGATAGTGACATCTTTCGGGCAGATATTCTGAATTTCAGCCAGCAACTGACGCTTAACACGCTTTTCCAGTGTCGCTTCTAATTCAAAACTTTTATCGAAATGGTTTTCGATAGAGTTTTTACTGGAATGCGTGACCAGCACGATTTCTTTAATACCGGCAGCAATTGCTTCACGCACCACATATTCAATCAGTGGACGGTCAACCACTGGCAGCATTTCTTTTGGAATGGCTTTAGTGGCTGGCAACATACGGGTACCCAGACCCGCTACAGGTAATATCGCTTTACGAACTGCAAATTGGGTGGTGCTCATTGTTAGTCCTTGTAATATACAGACAAGCTGGCGCTATCATAACCGACTTCCTATCCTTTGGTAGATCAATTTCGAATGGCCATAGTTGGATTATTCTGGTGTCATATAAGGGGTTCTGTTCAGTGGCATTTGTGTTTCTGCTGAAAAATTAGCGGGTTGTACTATGTTATTGATGCTTAATCGAGCCAGATTACTGCTGAGTAATTTGGGGCCAATACCTTTGACTTGTTCAAGCTCTTCAATGCGTTGAAAGCCATGATGTTTTTCACGGTAAGTGATGATTGCTTGCGCTTTCTTTTTGCCGATCCCTTTAAGGGTCATTAATTGCTCTGCCGTTGCGCTATTTAAATCTATCGGTGTTTGATCGCCGATGACGATAGCGCTGTCACTGAATTCTGAAATTTGATTTTCTACTGCCAGTGCCATGTTTGCGACAAACGGTAAACCGGACAGCAGTAAGGTAAAAATAGCTTTTTTGAACATAGGGTCTCTCCTGAGGTGATGAATTCATCATCAAACAGAAGTCGGGCAGTGCATACTGCCAGTTATGGCAGCATTGGCTATAAGTCAGTACGCAATGATCTAAATCTATCGGACATCATCAGGTAAACTGTCGGCAGATAAATTGGGGAATAAAAATATGTTGAATGATGAATTAATTGCTGCGGTATTACAGATCGTGAAAGACGCCGGACAGGCTATTTTATCTGTCTATGATGAGCCGGTGGAGCTGACAGTTAAAGCGGATGAATCGCCCTTAACGCAAGCCGATAAAGCATCGCATCAATTGATTGAACGAGAGCTTCAACAGCTAACACCTGAGTGGCAAGTGGTCTCTGAAGAATCGGATGACACTGTGAAGACAAAACGCACGACATTACCGATCTATTGGCTGGTTGATCCGTTAGATGGTACGAAAGAATTCATCAAACGGAATGGCGAGTTTACCGTCAATATTGCACTGATCATTGATGGCATCGCGGTATTTGGTGCTGTGGGTGTACCTGTACAGAATAAATTGTATTGGGGCGGAAAAGAGTATGGCTGCTGGCTGGAAGATGAAAGCGGAGTTCACGCTTTATCAGGAACCACTAAATCAGACAATGCGCTGTTGCGTGTCGTGGGCAGTCGTTCACATGTGAATGCGGAGACAGTGGAATATCTTGAAAAGCTGGGTGAACATGAGCTGGTATCAGTGGGTAGCTCGCTGAAGTTTTGTCTACTGGCGGAAGGCAAAGCTGATCTGTATCCGCGTTTAGGTCCAACTTGTGAGTGGGACACTGCTGCCGCGCAGGCGGTATTGGAAGGTGCAGGTGGTAAAGTGGAAACACTGGCAGGGCAACCGCTGCGTTACAGCAAAGCAGATATTCTGAACCCGTGGTTTATCGCTTCCATCTAAATGCAAAAAGGCCTGAATGCAGGCCTTGTTATTATGCATCTGGATTAATTCAGATGGTTTGCTTATATGGTTTTACCGTTACTTTGCCATAGACGCCGGCTGCAACGAACGGATCAGCATCCGCCCATGCTTTTGCTTCGATCAATGATGGAAAATCTACAATCATCACGCTACCACTGAAACCAGCTTCGCCTGGGTCATCAGCATCGATCGCTGGGTTTGGGCCCGCAGTTAGCACGCGGCCTTCGGCTTGTAATGCTTGTAAGCGGGCCAAGTGGGCCGGGCGGTGTTCTTTACGCAATGGCAGACTATTTTCAATATCTTCTGCGATGATGACGTACCACATAACTATTCCTTATCCTGTTGATTATCCGTCGGCAGATAACGGTAAATATAAATACCGGTCAGTAATGTGCTGACCAACATCAGACCTAATACACCGAATACTTTGAAGTCGACCCATATTTCAGTGGGTAGGTAGAAAGCGACGTAAACGTTTAGGCCACCCACGATCCAGAAAAACAGTCCCCAGGAGAAATTGATGCGATTCCAGACTACGTCGGGTAATTGCATTTCTTTGCCTAATAAATTCTTTATCAGCGGTTTTTTAAACAGGAACTGACTTATCCATAATGCAGAGCCAAATGCAGCGTATAAGACTGTCACTTTCCATTTAATAAATGCTTCATTATGGAAAAATAACGTCATTGCGCCGAAACCCAACACCAACACCAATGTGATCAGGTGGCTACGTTCCAGTTTTTTATACAGAAACCAGACCACAATCATCTGTAGTAACGTCGCGGCCATTAGTGCGCCGGTGGCGGCATAGATATCGTGCAGTTTGTAGACGGCAAAAAAGATGATGAGAGGGATGAAATCGAGCAGCTGTTTCATGTTTTGTCTCGTTGTTAACAAACGGTGACAGTTTAACCAGTGCCTGATGGAATGAAAAGAGAAAACGACAGCAGAAAGAACTCCCCCGTTTGCAGGGGGAGTTTAAGAGGAGATTAACGCAGTGTTGCGGCTTTCATGCTCTTCACAAAAGTGGTTAATTTTTCCAGCATAACGGCGGGTTCCGCCAGATTCTGCTCGATGATTTTCACGACGGCAGAACCCGAAATCGCACCCGCAGCGCCTGCGGCGATAGCCGCTTTTACTTGTTCTGGTTCGCTGATACCAAAACCCAGTAAGGCTGGTGGTGCCCCAAACTCTTTCAATGCTTGTAGCAAATGATCGACGGGCATTTGTGCGCGAGTTTCAGTACCAGTAACACCGGCGCGACTTAGCAGATAGGTGTAGCCGGAACTCAGTTTCGCCACTGTTTTTAGTGTGTCGTCGTCAGCATTGGGTGGTGCAATATAAATGCTCTCAATACCAACTTTATCTGCCGCCGCTTTAAACGGTGCTGACATTTCAACTGGCACATCAGCAATTAGTACGGAGTCTACTCCGGCATCTTTCGCTTTCTGGTAGAAATCTTCCGGTGTATGGGTGTAAACCAGATTGGCATACAGCAACAAACCAATTGGCAGTTCCGGATATTTAGCCCGAATGCGCGCCAGAATATCAAAGCAGATCGCCGGTGTGGTATGAGCATGCAACGCACGAGTAGCCGCATCCTGAATGGTTGGGCCATCAGCCACTGGATCAGAGAACGGGATCGCCAACTCCAGCGCATCGGCACCACCGGCGATCAGTGCTTCGATGATCTGCTCAGACAGGGCAGGGGTCGGATCACCAATAGCGACGAAAGGAACAAACGCACCCTGATTGGCCGCATCCAGACGTTCAAACAATGCAGAATAACGACTCATAACAGCGCTCCTTTGCCTTCCAGTGCATCAGCTACAGTAAAAATATCTTTATCGCCACGACCGGATAAATTCACGATCAAAATCTGCTCTTTTTCTGGTTCAGAACGTGCCATTTTCAGCGCGTGAGCCAGTGCGTGTGAGGATTCCAGAGCCGGTATAATACCTTCGCGACGGGAGAGTTCCTGGAACGCATCTAAGGCTTCTTTGTCGGTTGCAGATGGATAGTCCGCACGGCCAATAGACGACAAGTAGGCGTGTTGCGGGCCAACCGATGGGAAATCGAGACCAGCAGAGATCGAGTGTGATTCTTCGACCTGACCGTCGTTATCTTGCATCAGATAAGAGACCATGCCCAGATAGATACCTTTACGGGCATGGCCAATCGGTGCGCCATGTTTACCGGTTTCGATACCATGACCGGCTGGTTCCACTCCAATCAGGCGAACACTTTCTTCTTCAATGAAGGTTGCGAACATACCAATCGCGTTAGAACCACCACCGACACAAGCGACGACAGCATCAGGTAGACGACCTTCGGCTTCCAGAATTTGTGCTTTCGCTTCTTCGCCGATCATGCGTTGGAATTCGCGCACAATAGTTGGGAACGGGTGCGGGCCTGCGGCAGTACCCAGAATGTAGTGCGTGTCTTTATAGTTAGCAGTCCAGTCGCGCATCGCTTCGTTACACGCATCTTTCAGCGTGGAAGAACCTGCGTGTACCGGAATAACTTCTGCGCCCATCAAACGCATACGGAACACGTTTGGTTTTTGGCGTTCGCAGTCAACGGCACCCATGTAGATACGGCAAGGCAGATTGAGCAGCGCACAGGCTAATGCGGTTGCCACACCGTGTTGACCTGCTCCGGTTTCGGCGATGATACGGGTTTTGCCCATACGTTTTGCCAGCAGGGCTTGGCCTAATACCTGATTGGTTTTATGCGCGCCGCCGTGCAGCAGATCTTCACGTTTCAGGTAAATTTTAGTTTTCGTACCTTGTGTCAGGTTACGGCACAAGGTCAATGGTGTCGGACGACCGGCATATTCTTTCAGCAGATGCTGAAATTCAGCCTGAAATTCGGGGTCATCTTTGGCATCAACAAACGCTTTTTCCAGCTCTAGCAGCACTGGCATTAGGATCTGAGGGGAGTACATCCCACCAAATTCACCAAAAAATGGGTCAAGTAAAGTCATTGCAATTCCTTTTTACAAAAATCAGTAATTACGCAGTGCTACAAATGCACGCTGGATTTTGTCCGCATCTTTGATGCCGGGCGCGCTTTCCACACCAGAATTTAAATCCACACCGAGGCAACCGACTTTGATGGCCTCTGGAATGTTTTCCGGGTTAATTCCACCGGCCAACATCATTTTTTCTTTCGGTAAATCAGCCAGCAGTGACCAGTCGAACACATGACCGGTGCCGCCACTCTGATTACCTACTTTGCTGTCGAGCAGCAAGCGATCGGCGGTAAAATTTAAATCGGGTAAGACATCAGTGACCGCAACCGCTTTCCAGATCTGGCAACCAGGGATGAGAGAACGTAATTTCTTAATATAGTTTTCGGATTCATCACCATGGAGTTGCACTGCGCTCAGTTGCAGTGTTTCCACCAACGATTGGATCATCTCTTTGCTTTCGTTACGGAATACGCCGACAAAGTTCAGTGGCGCCGCTTCTGTAATGGCGCGAGCCTGTGCGACGGAAACATGTCGTGGGCTACCTTCCACAAAGATCAAACCACCAAACACGGCACCAGCGGCATAAGAGGCTTTAGCGTCTTCGGCTCGAGTCAGGCCACAGACTTTGTTTTGCCCCAAAATCAGTTTTCGGCACGCCATATCCAGATCGGTTTCTTCCATCAGTGAACTACCGACCAGGAACCCATTAGCGTAATGCGCCAGCTCTTTCACCTGAGCATGGTGATAGATGCCAGACTCACAGATCACCACGCGATCTTTTGGTACTAAAGGCGCCAATTCCCGCGTGCGATTCAGATCGATTTTCAGATCACGCAGGTCACGGTTATTGATGCCAATAACTTCAGCTCCCAGTGCAATTGCACGGTTGATCTCTTCTTCGCTGATCGCTTCGGTCAGAATGCCCATGTTCAGTGATTTAGCAACAGCCGCCAGTTGACGATATTGCTCATCATTTAATACAGACAGCATCAGTAATACGGCGTCAGCCTGATGATGACGGGCCAGATAGATCTGATACGGATCGATGATAAAATCTTTACATAACACCGGTACCGAGACTTCTTTGCGTACTTGCGGCAGAAAAGCAAAATCGCCTTGAAAGTATTTTTCATCGGTTAACACAGAAATCGCGGAGGCATATTTGCCATAAACTTTTGCGATTGCTGATGGTGAAAAATCATTGCGGATCAGCCCTTTGGAAGGCGATGCTTTTTTGCATTCCAGAATAAACGCTGTTTTGCCGCGTAAACCGCCAACGAAGTCACGATCACTCGGCGTCAGTGTCGCTTGGAAGGTTTCCAATGGCTGGCTTACCTTTCGTGCAGCAATCCAAATTTCTTTGTCTGCAACAATTTTACCCAGCACGGTTGAGGCGAGCGCCTGATTAAACAACATCCTGTTACTCCTTATGACTCAACGTGGTCAGTTGAGTGACTTTATCCAAGGCATCGCCGCTGCGCAGTGTTTCAATCGCCAATTCCGCACCTTGTTTCAGGTCATCAGCTTTTCCGCCCATGACCAACAGTGGTGACAAATTGATGGCAATGGCGGCTTGTTGGGCATCAGTGCCTTTACCGGCTAATAGTTTTTCGGTGATTTTGCGGTTTTCATCTGGATCACCACCACGAATTGCTTCCAGCGTGTAATATTTCAGGCCAAAATCAGCCGGTGTCAGCGTGTGGTAACGAATATGTTCACCATGAATTTCAGCCACCTGTGTTTCACCATGGATTGCTATTTCATCCAGCCCGCTGCCATAAACCACCATGCCTTTTTGTAAACCCAGCTCACGTAAGGTTTCGGCGATCGGTTCCAGCAACAGCTCGGAATAGACACCCATTAACTGATACGTAGGGCGTGCTGGGTTGATCAATGGGCCGAGCACATTAAAAATGGTGCGGGTTTTCAACGCCTGACGAACGGGAGCGGCGAAGCGCATACCGCTGTGATATTGCGGTGCAAACAGGAAACAGATATTCGCTTCATCCAGACAATGACGCGCAGTTTCCGGGCTCATATCCAGCTTGATACCGAGTTTATCCAGCAAATCAGAGGAACCGGTTTTGGATGACACACTACGATTGCCGTGTTTTGCGACTTTAATGCCACAGGTGGCACCCACAATCGCGGCGGTGGTAGAGATATTAATGGTATGCAAACCATCGCCACCAGTACCGACGATATCGCAGAATTCATAATCTGGACGAGGGAATGGTTTAGCGGCAGCAATCAGCGCTTTAGCGGCACCCACGATTTCAGATGGGCTTTCGCCTTTGACTTTCAGTGCTGTCAGTAATGATGAGAGCACGAGCGGATCCATCTCACCACGTAAGACTTCACCAAACAGTTGTTCACTTTCAATGTTGGTTAATGACTCACCACGGTATAGCCCTTCCAGAGAAACAGTCATTTTTAGACCTCCTTGTCTGTGGCAGTGATAAACGCCAGGCTTTGAGTCAGCAGTTGCGCACCTTCTGTCGTCATGATTGACTCAGGGTGGAACTGGAAGCCCATCACACGATCTGCGCGGTGTAATACGGCCATCGGCATTTCGCCGAAACGAGCAATCACCTCCAGTTCATCTGGCACATAGGTCGCGACCAGTGAATGGTAACGTGCGACCGGTAGTGGCTGACTCATACCCACGAACATGTCTTTACCACTGTGTTCGATTTTCGATACTTTACCATGAACGAACTCGCCGGCAGAGCCTACGGTACCGCCGTAATATTCGCAGATCGCCTGATGGCCAAGACAAATGCCAATGATTGGCACTTTGCCACGGCATAAGCCGATCAGCTCAATCATACAACCAGCTTCGTGCGGTGCACCGGGGCCAGGGGAAAGCACCAGCACCGGATTATCGGAACTTGCCATGATCTGATCGAAGATCTGCTGTGCGGGCAGATTGTTACGATAAATCTTTACGCCATGCCCAAGGCTGCGAAACTGATCGACTAAGTTGTAAGTAAATGAGTCGAAGTTATCCAACAGGAAAATGGTGTTAGCCATGAGCGGCCTCCTTGTGCATTTGTGCCGCTTGCGAGGCTTGGGCAGTAATTGCAGCCAGTGTGGTGCCGTGTGCCAGTGCAATGGCATTTAATACCGCAGCGGCTTTACCGCGAGTTTCATCAGCTTCTGCCTGTGGTTTGGAATCAAACACTACACCGGCGCCGGCTTGCACATACGCAATGCCATTTTTTACAAACGCTGAGCGGATCACGATGCAGGTATCCATATCGCCATCGCTATTCAGATAACCGACCGCACCACCGTAGCTACCACGGCGTTTTTGCTCCACTTCACGGATCAACTCTGATGCGCGGATTTTCGGCGCGCCAGTCAGGGTACCCATGTTCATGCAAGCCTGATACGCGTGCAGGGCATCCAGATCATGACGCAGCGTGCCAACAACTCGCGAAACTAAATGCATCACATGGCTGTAGCGGTCGACTTTCAGCAGATCTTTGACATAACGGCTACCGGGTTCGCTGATGCGGGCAATGTCGTTACGCGCCAGATCCACCAGCATCATATGTTCGGCAGTCTCTTTGCTGTCTTGACGCAGTTCCAGCTCTAAACGGCCATCGAGATCTAGATTGATCGAACCATCGGCATTCAGGCCACGACGACGAGTGCCAGCAATCGGGTACATTTCCACCTGACGGCTCTTATGCTCGAATTTCACGGCACTTTCTGGAGAGGCGCCAAACAGGGTGAAATCCTGATCGTTCATGTAGAACATATACGGGCTTGGGTTGGTGCGTTTCAGTTCGCGGTAAGCGATCAGCGGTTGCGGGCACGGCAGGCTAAAACAACGCGATGGCACGACTTGGAAGATATCGCCTTTACGGATATTGCCTTTCAGTTTTTCGACATCAGCACAGTAGGTTTTATCGCTCTTATCGACATTTAACTGCGATGGCAGTGTCTCTTTTTTGGAAGCAGAGCTGGCACGGAAATGGTTGCAATATTCTTTCAGGCTGGCCAGACGGTGTTGCAGGCGAGGCAGTTCATGTGCGCCTGATTCACCACCAAATAAAGCCGCCTGCAGATGCGTAGTTTTATGAATGTGATCGATATGGATCAGCGTTTCTGCCACATAGAAGCAAAAATCGGGGCAGGTATTGTCACTATCTTGCACATTTGGCAGACGTTCAAAATTGGCGATTAGGTCGTAGGCGAATATGCCGCCTAAAAACAGATTAACTGCTTCGGCATCGACACTGTGAGTCAGCAGCGTGCGCAGGCTGTCTAATACTGACAGTGCTTTCAGGCGGCTGTCTTCATCCTGAATATCGGTGTTTTCAGGAAAAACCAGCTGTAATTGATTGGCTTCCCGTTGCTTGTTGACGCTATCGGGTAGCGTAGAAGCCAACAAATTCAATACCGCTTCGCCGTTACTGTTCAGTGCGGTTGCGGTGACGGTGTGACCTTGGCAGACCATACGAACGCAGGCATCAATTAATAACATGCTCTGCGTACCGGTTTTAGTATCGATCTCGGCGGATTCCAGCAACAGACTGTTATCTGCCGGCTCTGTCAGTTGGGTAAACAGTTCTAATGGATCAGCGACATAATGAGCTTTCTCACGCAGCGTGAGACGTTGACCGGTTGGGAGAGAAGGGCTCATAGTTGTACTCCCGCGTTTGATAATTGCATGACGTTACTCCTTAAGACAAAAAATGATGGTTAACAATTGGTTAATCAGCTTTTTTGCCATCGCCATGTCTGTTTATGTCGCTGAATCATTTGATCGTCCCTGTAATATTTTGCGTATAAAAAAAAGACCCGCTATGCTAGCGGGCCTTATTGGGAATTCTGTCTGCTTTATTTTTGAAAATAGCCGAAACCCCACACCCGCTTTAAGGAGTGTGCCACCACCAACGAAAGGTTTGGGTTAGGATATTTGACATTTTCAAAACCAAGTTCAGTTAAAGTGGTTACAGTTAAACGATATTGACAGTTGTTTGTCAAGTTCCTTTTTGCAATTGAACCACGAGAACGTGAATGCGAATAGATTTACACAGTCACTCCACCTGTTCGGATGGCCATTTATCGCCGGCAGAGCTGGTTGCTCGTGCAGTTGAAAAAGGCGTG
>CALMKU010000179.1 GCA_937866945.1 uncultured Tolumonas sp. | reverse complement strand
ATATCAACCAGAACATCGGTGTGTTTTTGAATTAATGCATCAATGATCGGCCTGATCTCTTCAACCGTATCATTATTAAGTTCGCCATCAACTGTCAGCACCAGTGTGTGATTCATTGTGTAAGTAATGACTGGCATATTTGCTCCGAAATAGTTTCAGCCGATCACATCTGGCGAAGTTGGTCTGTCCTGATGGTTAATTCATTTTTGATGCCAACTTTTTACACACAAATAAAATCATTCAATTCATTGATATTAAAGACATTAATTCCATAACAGTTAAAAAATTGCACTAATTAGACGCATATGACTGCAAAATGCAAAATGCTTTGCCTATTTTTTCGCATTTTGCAGTCTCTGATTGATGATTTTATTGAGAAATCGGGATGTTATGCCAATGTTGTGGGCTGGACTCCTGCCAGATCACTTCCATCCCTTGCATTTGAATGACCGAAGCCACCTGAACCGGGCTGCGTTCATCGCTCACCGCGAATTGCTCCAGTTCAGGATGATCTTCGGCGTAGCCTCCCGGCTGAGTTTTCGAGCCTGCACTCATGGTTGTGATCCCGACTTGCATCAGAAAATCACGGAACTCAGGCCCTTCCCGTGTAGACAGCGATAATTCCACTTCTGGATCGAATAAGCGATAAGCGCAGATCAGTTGTAATAACTGACGATCACTCATCGGGTTTGCCGGTTGGAAACCGCCAGTACATGGGCGCAAACGAGGGAATGAGATCGAGTAACGACTCTGCCAGTGTGTTTTACGCAGGTATTGCAGATGACGCGCAACCATCAGGCTGTCGGTACGCCAATCACCCAAGCCGAGTAACGCACCTAACCCGATCTTATCCACGCCAGCTTCGCCAAGGCGGTCAGGGGTTTCCAACCGCCAGCGGAAATCTTTCTTCTTACCGCGCAGATGATGCTCGTCATAGGTCGACTCATGATAGGTTTCCTGATAGACCATCACCCCATCGAGCCCCATGCTGACCAGTTCACGATAATCATCAGTCGAGAGCGGTTGTACTTCCATCATCAGATAAGAGACATACGGTTTGATGACGGGGAAAACCTGACGGAAGTAGTCCATGCCCGATTTGCGTTCATGTTCACCGGTCACCAGTAACAGCGATTTGAAACCCATCTGACGAATGACCTGACATTCGCGATCAATCTCTGCTAACGACAACACTTTGCGTTTGATCTTGTTGCTCATCGAAAAACCGCAATAGGTACAATCATTGGCACAGAGGTTTGCCAGATAAAGCGGCAGATACATATTGATGGTGTTACCGAAACGCTGGCGGGTCAGTTTTTGCGACAATTCAGTCATCGGTAACAGATATTTTTCCGCCGCTGGCGAGATCAACGCGGCAAAATCAGCGAGTTCTCGTTTACCGGTGCGGGCTAATCGTGCGAGTGCGCGTTCAACATCGGCATCTGTTTGCGTGAGCACCCACGCTTGCTGCTCGTCCCAATCGAGCCTTGCCCATTCATCATAGAAGCTCATGCCAGTGTCTCCAAAAATGCCGCTAACGGGCTGGAAGCAATCGCTTGTTGATTCACTGCACCAAGGCCACTTTCGTAAGCGATACGGCCAGCTTCCACTGCCATTTTGAACGCACGCGCCATGGCAATTGGATCGCCCGCGACTGCAATTGCGGTATTCACCAACACGGCATCAGCACCCATTTCCAGCGCAGCTGCAGCATGTGATGGCGCACCGATGCCGGCATCGACAATTACAGGTACGTTGGCTTGTTCGATGATAATTTCCAGCATCGCTTTGGTGGAAAGTCCTTGATTCGAACCAATCGCCGCACCGAGTGGCATAACGGCTGCGCACCCGACCTCTTCTAAGCGTTTACACAGCAGAGGATCAGCACCGCAGTATGGCAGCACGACAAAACCCTGCTTGCAAAGCTCTTCGGCAGCTTTAAAGGTCTCTATCGGATCAGGCATCAGGTAACGCGGATCAGGGTGGATCTCCAGTTTCAGCCAGTTCGTACCTAATGCTTCACGCGCCAGTTGTGCGGCGAAAATCGCTTCTTTGGCATTGCGGGCACCGGAGGTGTTCGGTAGCAATTGCACGCCCATGGCACGCAGCGGTTCCAGAATTTGCAGGTCGGGTTCATCGAAGCGCACACGTTTCAGCGCCAGCGTGACAATCTGCGTGGCACTGGCTGTTAATGCTTGTTGCATGACCTGAGCCGAGGCAAATTTGCCAGTGCCGGTGAGTAAACGAGAATTAAAGGTTTTATCGGCGATCTGTAATGGTAACGTCATGGTTAACCTCCAGCGATGGCGCGAAACAGATCCACGTCGTCGTGTTCAGAAAGAAAGGTATGGCTCCACTGGCTTCGTGGGATGACCTGTTGGTTTATCGCCACCGCCACACCGGCTTTAAGCTGATTTTGCGCGGATAACAGCGCTTCAAGGCTGCAAGGCGATTCGAGTTGCAGCGACTCGCCGTTTAAGTGGATTTGCATATCGGAAACTCCAGCGAATAAGAAGATGAAGCAGAGGAATGACAAACTGGGCAGGTCGGATCAGATTGTGTTTTCAGGCGTTGCCACTGCAGCGTTCGGCCATCAAAGCGTTGCAAAATGCCTGTTGGTCGCGGCAAATCACACAGCAATTGCATCGTCAATAAAGCTTGCGCCGTGCCCAACATACCAACCACTGGGCCAACAATGCCTGCCTCGCGACAACTCAATCCGGTCTCCTCATTGAGTGGAAACAGGCAGTGATAACATGCGGTTTGTTGTGCAGGTTCAATCAATAGCAACTGCCCTTCCCAACCCGTTGCCGCGGCAGTGATCAGTGGCTTTTGCGCACGCATACAGGCCGCATTCACTCGCTGACGGGTGAGCATGTTGTCAGAGCAATCAAGCACTACATCCATTTGCGGGACAATTTCCGCCAATAAAGCTTCGTCTACCGCAGGTAAACTTTTGTATTTAATGGAGGGATTCAACGCGATTAGATGGGCACATGCGGCTTTGGTTTTAGGTTGATGACGATCGGCGGTGCGATACAAAACTTGCCGCTGCAGATTACTGCTATCAACCTTGTCACCATCGGCCAACCATAATTCACCGACACCGGCTGCCGCCAGATAAAGTGAAGCTGGAGAACCCAGCCCGCCTAAGCCGACAATCAGCACTTTGCTTTGTTTCAGTTTAAGCTGACCTGCTTCGCCGAGTTCTGGCAGTAATATCTGTCGTCCGTAACGTAGAAATTCGTCATCCGAGAGCATGTCAGTCATAAGCAACCGCCTCCGATGTATTGCCTTCCACCAGCCGTAACAGACGCTCAGTCGCCACTTGTGGATCAGATGCTTTAGTAATGGCGCTCACCAACGCAATACTGCCCACACCTGAAATTTGCACTTCTGGAACGCGCTGTTCAGAAATACCACCGATAGCAACAGTCGGAAAATCGCAGGCAAGGGCTACATAACGATCTAACCGCTGTAAGCCTTGTGGTTGCGATGGCATTTCTTTGGTTTGTGTCGGGAAAATATGGCCTAACGCAATATAGGAAGGTTGTAATGCAAACGCGCGGGCTAATTCAAAAAATCCGTGCGTAGAAATACCCAGTCGTAACCCAGCATCACGGATCGCATTCAGATCGGCGATTTGCAGATCTTCCTGTCCAAGATGCACGCCGTAGGCGCCATGCTTGACTGCCAATTGCCAGTAATCGTTGATGAACAATCGCGCCTGATATTGTTGGCCAAGTTTAATTGCTTGCTCTATCTGCTGTTCCAGATCGGGAGCATCCGGATCTTTCACCCGCAATTGCAGAGTTCTGACACCCCATTGCAGTAATTTTTCAATCCACTGCACCGAATCCACAACCGGATATAACCCTAATTGGTGATCGGTCTCAGGAAAAGCAGCGACAGCCAGTGACGTTTCTAACTGCCAAACGCCGTTGTTGTGAATGACCCAGCGTGGTTGCGGGAAATCAATTGCCTGCTCTGGCCAACCCTCATGCGCGACCGGCCCCGGACCTTGCCCAATCCCCTGCGCGTGTCGCAAACCTTGCTGTACATAGGCTTTCGCCACGGCTAACGCATCGGTGATGTCATAACCTTGTGCCACCAATGCGGCAATTGCGGATGCCAATGTGCAACCCGTACCGTGTCCATGACGGGTGACGACTCGTTCTGATTCCAGAACAAAGCGCTGGGTGCCATCAGAGAAATAATCGCGGGTGAGTGCATCGTTGAAATGGCCGCCTTTACATAGCACAGCGTTGACGCCAAATTGACGTAGTTGAGCACTGGCCGTTTCAAGTAATGACAACGGATAATCAGCCGACGAAAGATGATCGGTTGGCAATTGCAGCAGCCATACCAATTCATTCAGGTTCGGTGTGATCAGATCCAGCTGCGGTAACAATTTCGTCAGCAACGCATCGCGGATGTCCTGTTCGGCCATGTTGCCGCCCTGACTGGTGATCACAACCGGGTCAAGCACCACAAAACAGGTCTGTTTTGCTTTAAAGCCCGCCAGCCAATCGGCCAATAACGCAACATGTTCAATAGTTGGCAGCAAACCAATTTTGATAGCCATTGGCGGCAAATCAACCGCCAATACATCTAACTGGTCCCGCAATATTTTTGCTGACACCGCCTCGGCACTACGCAACGTGAGCGAGTTTTGTGCTGTTACGGAGCTCACCACCGGGCAAGCATGACCACCCAAATCGTGGATGGTCAGCAGATCTGCGGCGAGCCCTGCTCCGCCGCCACAGTCATTGCCAGCGATGCTCCAAACAATCGGCCGAGACGCCTGAGTGCGTAAGGAATCGCAATCCATTATTCCACCTCACGCGCCAGATAAAGTTCGCTACCCTGTTCACGGAATGCCGCCGCTTGTTGTTGCATGCCAGAGGTAACTTCATCTTCCGCGTCAAACGCACCGTCTTTCGCCAGCTGGCGTACTTCCTGACTAATTTTCATTGAGCAGAATTTCGGGCCACACATTGAGCAAAAATGCGCGACTTTACCTGATTCCTGCGGCAGATCTTCATCGTGATAAGAGCGGGCAGTTTCAGGATCAAGCGCCAGATTGAACTGATCCTCCCAACGGAATTCAAAGCGTGCTTTCGACATCGCATTGTCACGAATTTGCGCGCCAGGGAAACCTTTCGCCAGATCGGCTGCATGCGCTGCAATCTTGTAGGCGATCAGACCTTGTTTGACGTCTTCTTTATTAGGCAGGCCCAAATGCTCTTTTGGCGTGACATAACAAAGCATTGCACAACCAAACCAGCCAATCATCGCCGCACCAATGCCGGAGGTGAAATGATCATAACCCGGTGCAATATCGGTCGTTAACGGGCCTAAGGTATAGAATGGCGCGCCGTGACAATGCTTGAGCTGCTCATCCATGTTCTCTTTGATCAGGTGCATCGGTACGTGACCCGGGCCTTCGATCATCACCTGTACATCATATTCCCACGCCACTTTCGTCAGTTCACCCAACGTACGCAGTTCTGAGAATTGCGCTTCGTCATTGGCATCAGCAATCGAGCCAGGACGCAGACCATCGCCCAGCGACAGCGCCACGTCGTATTGTGCGCAGATCTCGCAGATTTCATGGAAATGGGTATACAGGAAATTTTCCTGATGATGCGCCAGACACCATTTCGCAATGATGGAACCACCACGCGAAACAATGCCGGTCACACGTTTCGCCGTCATTGGTACATAACGCAGCAACAAACCGGCATGGATGGTGAAGTAATCGACGCCCTGCTCTGCCTGTTCGATCAGAGTGTCACGCATCACTTCCCAGGTCAGATTTTCGGCAACGCCATTAACCTTCTCAAGCGCCTGATACATTGGCACGGTACCGATAGGCACCGGGCTGTTACGCAAGATCCATTCACGCGTAGCGTGAATATGACGACCAGTAGACAGATCCATCACGGTGTCAGCGCCCCAACGGGTTGACCAGATCAGCTTTTCAACTTCTTCTTCGATGCTGGAACTCACCGCAGAGTTACCAATATTGGCGTTAATTTTCACGAGGAAATTACGGCCAATGACCATCGGTTCGCTTTCAACATGGTTGATGTTGGCTGGAATGATCGCACGGCCTTCGGCCACCTCCTGACGCACAAATTCCGGCGTAATGCCTTTTTCACCCTCTTGCAGACGACGTTGATTCTCGCGGATCGCGATATATTCCATCTCAGGGGTAATGATGCCTTTACGTGCATAATGCAGTTGGCTGACACAATGCCCCGCTTTGGCTTTACGGATCGGCGCTTGAACCGCCATTTTCGGCACTAGTGCCAGCTGTTCAGCTTGGGCACGGGTAAAGGCAGAGTTTGGTTCGCTGACTTCTTCCGTGTCATTGCGTTCCAAAATCCAGTTTAAACGCAGTGGAGCTAAGCCCTTGGTGACATCCACTTGTTGATCCGGATCGCCATATGCACCGGATGGGTCATACACCAACACGGGCGCATTTTCTTCAAAAATAGGTGCTTGTTTGGTGCCACCAATTAATGAAGGGCTGAGGTTAATACGACGCATCGGTACACGGATATCCGGACGTGAACCTTCAATATATTCACGATCGGAATTAGGAAATGTTTGGGACGCTAATGTAGACAGATACTCTTTCGCTGATTCGCGACGTTCACGGGAAGTTAGATTTTTCGACATAGCAAGCTCACCTTAAATAGAAATCGGATGGCTTGCCGGAAGTAGCGTTGAGAGGAGTTTTGCAGCAAAAGATCTTGAGAGATCTGGCGAGGAAACACTCTAATGAAGAACGATTCCTGAGCGCAACTCTTGTTTCCCTTCGCAGGTTCTAGCCTGATCAGGTTCAACGGATCCCGAATTAACGGTCTCAGCCCAAAGGGCACTCCGACAAGTAGCGGTTAGTATGAAACGATGGAGCGAGAATGGCAACAATCAGATAACAATTACTGATATACCCTTTGTACTTGAAGTTGCCGCGTTGTTGACTACGCTCACTCACCCCAATCACATAGTTTATCTATGCTCATGGGGATTCGTTCACTTGTCGCCTAGCCGCAACTCCAATTACTTTGGGTATAACTATTGATCGCTATGAATTAACGCGGAACGATGACGCGATGATGATAATAAAATCCGTCATCAAATAGCGGGCGTTCGTAACGAACTTCGACTTCTTTCACGATTGGCCATAGCTTGTGTTGGGTCGCATTTACGACCGCAAAACGATATGGCATCTCACCAATTTTGCCTTCGCGGGATGGCGCTGTTGCACCAGAAACGGTAATGCTACGCCCTTTGGCATACAGCACCGGATCAAGCAACTGCGGAAAGACCGCAATAAAACGGCCCGGAGATTGTTCTGATTGCTGAGGTATGCCGTTATAGCTTAGCGGTAAATAAACGACTTCTACTTCTGTACCGGTGGCCAGATTACGGGTTTGCGCAATCACACCACTCCATTTCACCAACCAACCTTGTGGATTATTCGGCTGCGCCATTTGCGAAAATTGCTGACGGATCAGTGTCGAATCATCCGCATAATAGCCGTTATTGTTATTGGCGCAAGCAGTGACAAACAGAAGGAAAAACAGCGAGATCCACTTCATTTTTATATTCTCAGAAAGGAGTTTCAGGCATACATATCGACACGCAGCATTTGTTCAAGCTGGCTGCGGCGATCTTGAAGGGCAACATCTTTATAAGCATAGATAGCCCGACTTTGCCTCGGGCTGGGTTGATCGTAAGTTAATTTTTCTGCTGCTTCTTCCGCGCCTGCAGCAAAAACAACGGAATCAGACTTCGTACTGGTCTGTTCAGCAGTTTCTTCACTAGCGTGATCTTTACCCGGATAGAGATAACCATCCGGTCGGCTTAAACCTGTGATCGAAAGATTGGTAGCAGCTATATTCATAGAAAACGGGTTAACTCATCCTGTTCACTAATTATTCACGACCCGGCAGCTTTTTCCAAGTCACCTTATCACGCAAATATACGGGTGTAGCCAGAGATGGATCACAATACTCACCAGCCTGATAAGCGGCAACCGCTTGTGGCAGCATATCCTGAGCCCATGGCAGATTTAATTCGACCTGATTTTCGGTAGGTAACAGGCCCAGTTTCGCCGCTAATTCAGTATAGCTGGTGAATCCGGTGCCTACGGCAACGCCACCGGCTATTTTTGCTGTCACCGAGTGCAAAAGTTCGGCGGCTTGTTCCGGCAGAATAACCGCTTCATCAAGCACCGGTTGCATACGCCCATCTTGCAGCGTAAACGCACCCAAATATATTTCATTCATGCGCGCATCTATCGCCGCAATGACCTTTTCCGCCTGCTGTCGACGGTAAGCACCTTGCGCCAGCATCTGCAGCGTTGAAATGCCAATCAGTGGCACATTGGCACCATACGCCAAACCTTGTGCCGCACCAATACCAATACGCACACCAGTAAAAGAACCTGGGCCGCGGCCAAACGCAATGGCATCTAACCCTTGTAATGATGCGCCCGCTTCTGCCATTAATTCACTCACCATCGGTAGAATTAATCGGGTATGCCCCTGCGGTGCGACTTGTTCACGGGTTAATACAGCATCGTTCCATAATAAGGCCGCAGAACAAGCTTCAGTGGCTGTATCAATCGCCAGAATTTTCATCAGTAATCGTCTCTTCTTGTAATAAGGCCGGTTGTAATAAGGCAGCCGGCTCAACCACCGGCATGTCCGGTATTGTCCAGAATTCACTTAAACGTGTCAGATCCCGACAACGCGGGATCGGCGGCAAACTTTTCAGGAATGCCGCACCATACGGTTTATTGACCAATCGCGGGTCACAGAGGATCAGGATACCACGATCCTGATAATCGCGGATCAATCGCCCTACCCCTTGCTTTAACACAATAACAGCTTCAGGTAATTGCAATTGCTGGAACGGATCGCCGCCTTGCAAACGGCAATCTTCCATGCGCGCTTTCAATAATGGTTCATCCGGTGAAGTAAATGGTAACTTATCAATAATGACACAGGATAACGCAGCACCGCGCACATCCACCCCTTCCCAGAAGGACGAAGTCGCCACTAGCACGGCATGACCATCTGCCACAAAATCGGCCAAAATGCGCTGTTTATTATCATCACCTTGCACCAGCACTGTACGGTCGAGTTTATCGCGTAATACCTGCGCTATCTGATTGACACTGTTGTAGCTGGTACACAGAAAAAAACAACCGCCCGGCACTTGTTCAATCACCGGCAATAAACGCTCGGCCAGTTGTGTGGCACGCTGATAATTTGACGTATCCGGTAAATTTCGTGGCACACACAGCAATGACTGATGCTCGTAATCAAACGGACTATCTAACAGACAGGTATCGGCATCTTCCACGCCCATGCGCTGAGAGAAATAATTAAATTCCTCACCGACCGTGAGCGTCGCGGAAGTGAAAATCCAACTGCAACCAACCCGCATTACCTCTTGCGCAAAGCGTTCCGCGATGGAAAGTGGTGTTACGTTTAAGGTGAAATGGCGTTTGGTGGTTTCATACCAATAGGCCGCACCGACCTCAGTGATCGCCGTGACATGATCAGCAGCGGTCAAAAAGCCGGTTAAACGTTCAAAACAGTTATTGATCTGTTCGCCACGCCCTAATGCCAATTTACAGACGTCGTAGCAAAATTTGATGGTCTCTTTCAGCCGTTGTAAATCACGCTGCATAGCTGGTAGCGCCAGAATATCACGCAGATTGCCACGGGAAGGCTCTACACCAAACGATAACCGCATTGCCTGACAATCCTGGATCAAACGATCCGCCGCTTTGCCCAGTTGCGCCATATCCTTGGCTTCCAAGCGATAAGCTAAGCGTAACTCTTCAGCAACATCAGAAAGTTGGCGACTGGAGAGTGATTCGCCAAAATACTGGCTGGCAATATCGGGTAATTGATGCGCTTCGTCGAAGATATACACGTCAGCATCGGGCAGCAATTCGCCAAAACCGGTATCTTTGACCGACATATCGGCAAAAAACAGGTGGTGGTTGATCACCACTACCTGCGCATCGAGTGCTTTGCGCCGCGCTTTGACCAGAAAACAGGTTTCATAATCGGGGCATTCACGACCTAAACAGTTGTCATTAGTGCTGGTAACAAACGGCAAAATCGGCGCTTGTTCCTGTAACCCAGGAATATCAGCGACATCACCACTGAGGGTGCGCGCCTTAAAATTACGCACCTTCGGCAAATCAGCAAATACGTCCGCCGCCAGAAAATGCATTTCCTGCTCAAGCAACGCTAAACGATAAGTACAAAGATAATTCGAGCGCCCTTTCAACTGAGCGACCGGTTTACCGTATTGCATGGCTAATAGCAGCGTCGGCAGATCACGCTCGTAAAGCTGATCCTGCAGGGCTTTAGAGCCGGTACTGATAATGACGCGCTTGCCACTATCTAAGGCAGGCACCAGATATGCGAACGTTTTTCCGGTGCCAGTTCCGGCTTCCACCAGCAAACGACCCGCACTCTTTATCGTTTTACTGACCGCATCTGCCATATGAACCTGAGCTTGGCGCGGCGCAAACCCCGGTATTGTCTTTGCAAGCAGACCGTTTTCAGCAAAATAATCGATATCCAACGGGAATCCTGATACGAAATAGTGATGTAACAATTATATGGGAATTACATATGTGACAGGAATAACAACTCGAACAATACAGAAGATTCTACAGAGGACATTCGGTCAACATCATGCGAATATCTAATAGCGCGCGATACACGACACAAAAAATAAGCTAATGTAGTTTACTGTATATTTTGTGGCCAAGACTTAACTGGTTTTAAAAAGAGGTAATCGCTATGGTGAATCCTTTGGAGCAACCGCTGTTTGCACTGGACAAGGATGAGTTTAAGCAAGAGATCGTTCACCATCTTCGCACCACACTGGGCACCAGTGAAAAGAAAGCAAGCAAACAAGCATGGTGGATGGCAACCTGCGCCACTATCAATCAGATGCTGTTCGACCGACTGACCAGCACACAACAGACTCACTTCAAGAAAGACACGCGTGCCGTGCACTACTTTTCAGCCGAATTCCTGATGGGACGACTGACCGCCAACAACCTGCATAATTTAGGGCTTTATCAAACCTGTGATGCCGCACTGAAAGAACTTGGTCTGGAATTGACGGATCTGTGCGAAGAAGAACCGGATATGGCTCTCGGTAACGGCGGTTTGGGTCGTTTGGCTGCCTGTTTTATTGATTCACTGGCAACACTGGGTTATCCCGCTCTGGGTTATGGCTTGCATTATGAACATGGCCTGTTCCGTCAGGAGATCCGCGATGGCCGTCAGGTTGAGCGTCCTGATTCATGGCGTGAATATGGCAATCCGTGGGAAATTTGTCGCCCGGAATCGGTGCAGGAAATTCCACTCTACGGTTATGTAGAAACCGTATTTGGCGAAGATTGCAAAGTACGTAAAGTATGGCACCCAGGTCGCGTGATCAAAGGTGTACCTTGGGATATTCCGATCGTGGGCTTTGGTGCTCATACAGTAAACATTCTGCGTTTGTGGGAATCTCGAGCTTCTGAATTCTTTGATTGGGATGTATTTAACCACGGTGGTTATATCGACTCACAGAAAGAAAAAGCCGAAGCAGAAACTATTTCCAAAGTGCTTTATCCGAATGATGAAACGGAAGCGGGTAAAGAGCTGCGTCTGGTTCAGCAATATTTCTTCTGCGCCTGTTCCTTGAAAGACATCATGCGTCGTTACAAACGCACGCATACCGACTTCAAAGACTTTGCTGCGCAAATTGCGGTACAGCTGAACGATACGCATCCAACTATCGCCATCCCTGAACTGATGCGTGAATTGATCGACGACGAAGGTCTGGAATGGATCGATGCATGGAATATTTGTAAGCAAGTATTCTCTTATACCAATCATACCTTGTTGCCGGAAGCGCTGGAAACTTGGCCGGTTTACCTGTTTGAAAAGGTCTTACCACGTCATCTCGAGATCATTTATGAAATCAATGCTTACTTCCTGAAAAATGAAGTCGACGTGAAATGGCCGGGTGACAATGATGTGAAACGTAAACTTTCTATCATTGACGAGGGCAACCCACGTCGTGTGCGCATGGCAAACCTTTGTGTCGTTACTTCGCACAAAGTAAATGGCGTGGCGGAAATTCATTCTAAGCTTGTGAAAGAAGATCTATTCCCTGAATTTAATGCGCTTTGGCCTGATAAATTCTGCAACGTTACCAACGGGGTCACCCCGCGTCGCTGGTTGCTTTCTTGTAATCAGGAACTGGCTAATCTGTTTACCGAAACGGTCGGTACTGAATGGCCTTTAAATCTGGATGCACTGCAACAACTGACCAAACATGCAGATGATGCGATATTTCAGAAAAAATTCATGGATATCAAACGCCACAACAAAGAAAAACTGGTTAAAGTCATTAAGGCGGAAACCGGCATTGAAGTGAGCGCCGATGCGATTTTTGATATTCAAATCAAACGTCTGCATGAGTACAAACGTCAGCAATTAAATCTGCTGCACATTTTAGTTCTCTACCGTCGTCTGCTGCTGAATCCAGAATATGACATGCATCCACGTGTATTTATCTTCGGGTCGAAAGCAGCTCCGGGTTATCGTGTGGCCAAAGACATCATCTATGCCATCAATAAAATTGGTGAGCGCATTAATGCTGATCAACGGATCAACGGCAAACTAAAAGTCGTGTTCATGCCCAACTATCGCGTCAGTCTGGCAGAAAAACTGATCCCAGCAGCCGATGTTTCTGAACAGATCTCAACCGCCGGTTATGAAGCGTCTGGTACAGGTAACATGAAACTGGCGATGAACGGTGCTATCACGATTGGTACGTTGGATGGCGCTAACATCGAGATCGCAGAAGAAGTGGGTGAAGATAATTGTGTGATCTTCGGTTTAGACGTTGAAGAAGTGAAGAGCCTGAAAGCGCAAGGTTATAACCCTTGGGATTATTACTATGCGAATCCGGAAATCAAATCTGCTCTGGATTGGCTGGACACAGACTACTTCACGCCAGGCCACCCAGGTGAGCTACAATCGATCAAAAAATCACTGCTCGATTGGGGCGACACTTATCTGACGCTGGCTGACTTTGCTTCTTACGATGCAGCGCATAAGCGCATTGATGCTTTGTATCGGAATAAAGCAGGCTGGGCCAAAATGGCGATCATTAATGCTGCATCAGTGGGCAAATTTAACTCTGACCGCTCGATCCAGGATTATGTCCGCCAGATCTGGCATCTGGAACCATGTAACATCGTTTGATTGCACCATAATCGTAATCAAACCTCATAATTGCCTAAGCCATCGCCTTCTGCGGTGGCTTTTTTTTATCTTTTTCTATCGAAAATCAGTAGATTATTTGACCTGTTTTCTTTTTCGTTACGTAAATAGCTATTAGTCGTTAAATGTTTGTTTATTTTTTGACATTCAGTAGTCGGAGTGGCACAACAATAGCTACAGAATATTCGGAATGTGTTTTTTTGTACCAGATGGCACTGCTTAATGGTCAGCAACTACAGGATTTATGAAGACTTTCTGACACCATTGGCAAATTGTCGTCTAGGCTTACAAATGAAACAGATGCATGTAGCCCCATTACCAATGGGACTCATCTCAGTATTGGGGGAGAAGCTATGGGTATTTTTGATCACTATCAACGCCGTTACGAAGCTGCCAGAGAAGAAGAATACACACTTCAGGAATTTCTGGAGTTGTGCCGTAATGACCGTTCTTGCTATGTCTCCGCTGCAGAGCGCCTGTTGCTGGCTATTGGTGAACCAGAAATGGTCGATACGGCACTGGAACCACGCCTCAGCCGAATTTTTTCAAACCGCATATTGTCACGTTATCCTGCGTTCAAAGATGACTTCTACGGCATGGAAGAAGCTATCGAACAGATCGTGGCCTACCTGAAACATTCAGCTCAAGGCTTGGAAGAGAAGAAGCAGATCCTGTATCTGTTAGGCCCAGTGGGGGGCGGTAAATCATCGCTGGCGGAAAAATTAAAATCTTTGATGCAAAAAATACCGATCTATCGCATCAAGGGTTCTCCGGTGAACGATCACCCATTTTGCCTGTTTGACGTCAATGAAGACGGCAAAATTCTTGAGCAGGAATATGGCATTCCCAAACGCTACCTGAAAAACATCATGTCACCTTGGGTTGCTAAACGTCTGCATGAATTTGGTGGTGATATCAGCAAATTCAAAGTGGAAAAAGTTTACCCATCTATTCTGGATCAGATTGCGATTGCCAAAACAGAACCGGGTGATGAAAACAATCAGGATATTTCCGCGCTGGTCGGTAAGGTCGATATTCGTAAACTGGAGCATTATGCGCAGAACGATGCCGATGCTTACGCTTATTCCGGCTCATTATGCCTTGCCAATCAGGGCTTAATGGAATTTGTGGAAATGTTCAAAGCGCCAATCAAAGTGCTGCATCCGTTACTGACGGCCACTCAGGAAGGCAACTATAACGGCACAGAAGGGCTTTCCGCCCTGCCCTTTGATGGCATAATTTTGGCGCATTCCAACGAATCAGAATGGCAGCAATTCCGTAATAACAAAAACAATGAAGCTTTCCTTGATCGCGTCTATATCGTCAAGGTGCCTTATTGCCTGCGCGTTTCGGAAGAGATGCACATCTACGAAAAATTGCTGATGCACAGCGAACTGACGCAAGCCAAATGCGCGCCGGGTACGCTGGAATATCTGGCACAGTTCAGCATTCTGTCGCGCCTGAAAGAACCGGAAAATTCCAGCATCTACTCGAAGATGCGGGTGTATAACGGCGAAAGCCTGAAAGACACCGATCCGAAGGCCAAGTCTTATCAGGAATACCGCGACTATGCGGGTATTGATGAAGGCATGTCCGGTCTGTCGACCCGCTTTGCCTTTAAGATCTTGTCGCGGGTATTTAACTTCGACCACACCGAAGTAGCGGCGAACCCGGTGCATCTGTTCTACGTGCTGGAACAACAGATCGAACGTGAGCAATTCCCGCAAGAGTTGCACGATCGTTATCTGGAATTCATTAAAGGCTTCCTGATTCCGCGTTATGTGGAATTTATCGGTAAAGAAATACAGACCGCGTATCTGGAGTCTTACTCCGAATACGGTCAGAACATTTTCGATCGCTATGTAACGTATGCCGATTTCTGGATCCAGGATCAGGAATATCGTGACCCTGAAACCGGCCAGCTGTTTGACCGCAGTTCATTAAACAGCGAGCTGGAAAAAATCGAGAAACCAGCAGGCATTAGTAATCCAAAAGATTTCCGTAATGAGATTGTCAACTTCGTGCTGCGTGCACGTGCGAACAATGCCGGTCGGAACCCGAATTGGACCAGCTATGAAAAACTACGTGCTGTGATCGAGAAGAAAATGTTCTCTAACACCGAAGACTTGTTGCCGGTGATCTCGTTCAATACCAAAACATCTGCCGATGAGATGAAGAAACATGAAAACTTCGTCGAACGGATGATGGAAAAAGGTTACACCCGCAAGCAAGTTCGCCTGCTCTCCGAGTGGTATCTGCGTGTACGCAAATCCACTTAGTGGATGAGGAGATCAAAGCTATGGTCCATTTCATCGACAGACGATTGAATGGTAAAAACAAAAGTGCGGTGAACCGGCAACGGTTCATCCGCCGCTATAAATCGCAGATCAAAAAGGCAGTATCTGATGCTGTGGCGAAACGCAGCATTCAAGATATTGAAAGCGGCGAGAATATTCGCATTCCTACCAAAGACATCACCGAACCGACTTTTCATCAAGGAAAAGGCGGGCACCGTGAAATGGTACATCCGGGTAATGACCGATTTGTGACCGGAGAACATATCGATCGTCCGGAAGGCGGTGGCGGTAAAGGTGGCAGCGGCAGTGGTGATGCCAGTGACAGCGGTGAAGGTGCCGATGAATTTACCTTTGAAATTTCGAAAGATGAATATCTTGATCTGCTGTTTGACGAGCTGGAACTCCCTAACATGGAGAAAAACCAGATCACCAAACTGGTGGAAACCAAAAATGTGCGTGCCGGTTACACCGCGAATGGTGTGCCCACCAACATCAATATTGTGCGTTCCTTACAAAATTCACTGGCCCGTCGCGTCGCATTACAGACCGGTAAAAAACGCCAGTTAGCCGAATTAGAAGAACAGTTAGCTGCGTTGGGCAACACTGAAGAAGATGCCAGCGAACGACTGTTGCTGGAAAAAGAAATTGCTGAATTGAAACGCCGGATCGAGGCAGTTCCTTTCATCGATACCTTCGATCTGCGCTTTAATAATTTCGTTAAGCGGCCTGTACCGTCCAGTCAGGCAGTCATGTTCTGTCTGATGGATGTATCCGGCTCAATGGATCAACCAACAAAGGATATGGCCAAACGCTTTTATATCCTGCTCTATCTGTTCTTAACCCGAACCTATAAAAACGTTGAGGTGGTCTTTATTCGCCACCACACGCAAGCGAAAGAAGTAAACGAACACGACTTCTTCTATTCACAGGAAACCGGCGGCACCATTGTTTCCAGTGCTCTGGAATTGATGAGCGAAATAATGCACAGCCGTTATCCGGCCAATGAATGGAATATTTACGCGGCACAAGCTTCCGATGGTGATAACTGGGCCGATGACTCACCGCATTGTCGCAAGTTATTGGAAGATCAAATCATGCCGTGGGTTCGTTATTTCTCTTACATCGAAATAACCACACGGGCACATCAAAGCCTGTGGTTCCAATATGAAGAGCTGGCTAAACAGTTCCCCCATTTTGCTATGGAGAATATTCGCAAACAGGAAGATATCTATCCGGTGTTCCGCGAACTATTTAAAAAACAAGCCGCCTAGAGCAGGAGGGAGCATGAGCGAAGCCGAAGCCATGGTTAAAGAGGCCAGCAGAGTAACCCTGCCCGATGGGCCAGACTGGACTTTTGAATTACTGGATATTTACCAGAAAGAGATAGCGCGTGTTGCAAAACATTACCGCCTCAGCGCCTATCCAAACCAAATTGAAGTCATTACTGCAGAACAGATGATGGATGCATATTCCAGTGTTGGTATGCCGATTGGTTATCACCACTGGTCTTTTGGTAAGAAATTTATCTCCACGGAACAACATTACAAACGCGGTCAGATGGGGTTAGCCTACGAAATTGTCATTAACTCCGACCCCTGTATCGCCTATTTAATGGAAGAAAACAGCATCACCATGCAAGCGTTGGTGATCGCGCACGCCTGTTACGGGCACAACTCGTTCTTCAAAAATAACTACCTGTTTAAGACCTGGACCGATGCCAGTTCCATCATTGATTATCTGGTGTTTGCCCGTAATTACATCACTCAGTGCGAAGAAAAATATGGCATCGATGAGGTCGAAAGCCTGTTAGACGCTTGTCATGCTCTCATGAGTTACGGGGTCGATCGCTATAAACGCCCGCAAAAATTGTCGTTATCAGAAGAGCGTCGTCGGCAAAAGCGTCGTGAAGAATATCTGCAAAGTCAGGTGAATGAACTTTGGCGCACACTACCTAAACGCCGCCAACAGGAAGATGACGCATTATTAGGGCAACGCTACCCAGTTGAACCGGAAGAAAACATTCTCTATTTTCTGGAAAAAAACGCCCCATTACTGGAGCTGTGGCAGCGCGAAATTATTCGTATCGTGCGTAAAATCAGCCAGTATTTTTACCCGCAAAAACAAACGCAGGTAATGAACGAAGGCTGGGCGACCTTCTGGCATTACACCATCCTCAATCACTTGTATGACGAAGGAAAACTGAGTGACCGGTTTATGCTGGAGTTTCTGCATAATCACACCAACGTAGTCGCTCAACCGCCGTATAACAGCCCTTATTATTCCGGCATAAACCCGTATGCATTAGGGTTTGCCATGTTTCAGGATCTACGCCGGATTTGCGAAAACCCGACGGAAGAAGATCGTGCCTGGTTCCCGGATTACGCAGGAAGTAACTGGTTAGATACCTTGCACTATGCAATGGAAAACTTTAAAGACGAGAGTTTTATCAGCCAGTTTTTAAGCCCGAAAGTGATGCGCGATTTCCATCTGTTTGCGATTGAAGACGACGATCAGAAAGAATTTATTGAAGTAGCGGCGATTCACAACGAAGAGGGTTATCGCAAGCTACGACACAAACTATCAGCGCAATATAACCTTGGCGAACATGAACCCAACATTCAGGTATATAACGTTGATCTGCGTGGTGATCGCACCCTTACTTTGCGCTATTACGCTAACAACCGCATTCCGTTAGCTGACTCCGCACAGGAAGTAATGAAACACCTGCATCACATCTGGAAATTTGATGTTGTTTTAGAGCAAGAAAACCCGGATGGGCAAGTGCTTCCTATTGCCACAACAAAAAAAACAGCTTCAGTCTGAGATCAGCAACTCCAACCGTTTGTGGCGTTTTAACTGCGTCATAAACGGTTTTTGATTTTAATTTCCAACAGCCTAAGTTTCGCATTACATCACAGTCTGAGCTAACTCTGCATTTGTACTAGAGTTTTTGACTATGCTTATATTGAAAATCGCATTCCTGACCTTATTTTAAAATCATCATTTACTGTAACAGGTGCGTGATATGAGCATTGAAAACGAATCAACAGCAGCAGAAGTACATCCAAAAACAGGTCTGATCGTCCCCGGTCAGGAACGGCCAGCTCAACTTTATATTCTTCCCATTCAAGGCCGCCCTTTCCTTCCGGCACAAGTTTTACCGGTACAGATCCAGGCAAACCCTTGGGGAAAAACTATCGAACGTGTAGCCCATACTGCGCATAAAATGGTTGCCCTCTTCCGTATTGGCGATGATGTAAGTGACGCCATTCCACTAAAAGATATTGTTCCTAAAACCGGCTGTGCCGTGCGAATTTTGCAAGCCAGCAGTGGTGAAGGCGAGATCCAATTCGTGGCAGAAGGGGTGCAACGGGTTGAAATTATCAATTGGCTCACTGATAAACCACCCTATCTGGTCGAAGTCCGTTATATGGAGAATGATCAGGCCGAATCAGAAACTGAAATCAAAGCCTATGCCATGGCATTGATCGGTGCATTGAAAGAGTTACTACCGATCAACCCGTTATACAGCGAAGAGCTGAAACACTATATGAACCGTTTCAGCCCAAATGATCCGTCCCCACTAGCTGATTTAGCAGCAGCAATCACCACTGCCAGTGCCGAAGAATTACAAGAGGTACTGGACACCTCGCTACTGATCCCGCGGATGAAAAAGTCGCTGGCGATCCTGAAAAAAGAGATTGAGGTCGCCAAGCTGCAGACGCAGATCCGCGAGGAAGTAAACAAAACCATTAGTGAACGGCAACGTGAGTTCTTTTTGCATGAACAACTGAAAGTGATCCAAAAAGAATTAGGGTTGGAAAAAGACGATAAAACGGCAGAAGTAGAAGGCTTCAATGCCCGAATGAAAGATAAAAAAATACCGGCCGCCGTACAGAGTCGTTTCGATGAAGAACTGAAAAAACTGCAAATTCTGGAAACCGGATCGCCTGAATATGCAGTGACGCGTAATTATCTCGACTGGATCAGTCAGGTGCCGTGGGGCGTTGAAAAAGAACAGCGCATCGATTTGAAAAAGGCCCGCAAGATCTTGGATCAAGACCATGATGGTCTGACTGATGTCAAAGATCGCATCATCGAATTCCTGGCGGTAGGTGCGTATAAAAATGCCATTAGTGGCGCCATTATGCTGCTGGTCGGCCCACCCGGTGTCGGTAAAACGTCAATTGGTCATTCTATTGCCAGCAGCTTAGATCGCCCATTCTTCCGCTTTAGTGTCGGTGGCATGCGTGATGAGGCTGAGATCAAAGGGCATCGCCGCACCTATATTGGTGCGATGCCGGGGAAAATTGTGCAGGCATTAAAAGAATGTCAGGTGATGAACCCAGTCATTATGCTTGATGAGATCGATAAGATCGGTATCAGCCACCAGGGCGACCCGGCTTCTGCATTGCTGGAAACACTCGACCCTGAGCAAAATATTAACTTCCTCGATCACTATCTTGATTTGCGTCTTGATCTGTCGAAATGTCTATTTATCTGCACGGCTAATACGCTGGATTCGATCCCAACGCCGTTATTAGACCGTATGGATACCATCCGCCTATCCGGTTATTTGGCAGAAGAAAAACTGGCCATTGCCCGTCATCATCTCTGGCCACGCCAGTTAGAACACGCGGGGGTACCGAACGGTAAATTAAAGATCACCGATGCAGCCATAAAAGGCATCATCAATGGGTATGCCCGAGAAGCAGGTGTCCGTAATCTGGAAAAACAGCTGGCGAAAATTGTACGCAAATCTGTTGTTGAACTGCTGAACGAAGATGCCAAAGAGATCAATGTAAAAGCCAGCGGACTAGAACATTACTTAGGCAGCCCTCTATTCCGTAAAGAAAAAAATCTGAGCGGTGTGGGCATTATCACCGGCTTGGCATGGACATCTCTCGGTGGCGCCACCTTGCCGATAGAAGCCAGTGTTGTTCACCAGCAAGGGCGTAGTTTTAAACTGACAGGCCAGTTGGGTGATGTGATGAAAGAGTCCGCAGAGCTGGCCTATAGCTTTATCAGCAGCCATTTACGCGAGCTGGGGGCTGATCCGCAGTTTTATGATAAAGCCGCCATTCACCTGCATGTACCGGAAGGGGCGACCCCAAAAGATGGGCCAAGTGCGGGGATCACAATGGCCAGTGCCCTGCTCTCTTTAGCGTTAAACCGCCCCCCAGTAAAAGGTTTTGCTATCACTGGCGAATTAACGTTAACAGGACATGTGCTGGCCATTGGCGGGGTACGCGAAAAAGTCATTGCAGCAAAACGGCTTGGTATTCACCAAATCATCGTGCCGGAAGCGAATCAGGGGGATGTGGAAGAGCTGCCGGAATATGTGAAAGAAGGCGTAACCTTCCACTTTGCCAGTCAGTTCCGTGACGTCGCAAAACTGCTTTTTCCTGTGCAATAATTAAACAGAGCAGCGATCGTTATCGCTGCTCTTTTGCCTTAAACAATATGTCTCGATTCAGCAATGATCCTGCTCACAAAATGAACAAGTATTTCCCATATAGCTCTGTTTTTTCTCTAGAGTTATTCATTAGTACCCTATTGGGGCGTTTTTTCTGTTTGTTTAATGAACTTTTTTATTTCAAGTATTGTCAAATTTAACGGTACTTACTGCAAGAGGAAGAGCGGCCATGCAAAGAGTTGACTATACCCGGATCAAATCCCACGTATTCGACACCCTCGAGGGCTACAACTCACCTTACCAAGAAGCCAAAAAGATGTGCGTACAAAGTGGCTATCCGTTTGGTGTAAGGGAAGAGCAGATGGTATCTAACGCCATTAGTGAATTTTACGGCTGGCGCGATAACTTACCTGAAATCTAGAGCCGGATTACAATATTTCGTCAGCCCGCCTTGTTCGCACGGCGGGCTTTTTATTTTAATAGCTCATCGCAGGAATACCCATGGTTTCTGCTCCTAAAAAAATCTCCGCCGGACACTGCCGTCAGCTCGGAGCGACCCCTGAAGGTCACGGTACTAATTTCGCTATCTGGGGCCGGTTGGCAAAATCAATGGAGCTACTGCTGTTCCATTCCGAAAAAGATGAACAACCTGAAATTATCACGCTGTCGGAAGTGGAATATCGTTCCGGGTATTATTGGCATGTGCATGTCACTGGAGTTACTGCCGGGCAGCTCTATGCTTGGCGAGTTAAAGAGGTATTAGTCGCTTTACCGGGCAATCGTTTTGACCCAGAAAAGGTGCTGTTAGACCCTTACGGGCAGCGTATCGTGTTATCAGGAAATTATGACCGTCAGTTATCCACAAAACCCGGCAGTAACCTGCACTGTTGTGCGAAAAACGTGGTGGTCGATTTGCGACATTATGATTGGGAAGATGATCATTATCCCCGCCATCCTCTCTCGCGCTCCGTAATTTATGAAATGCATGTCGGCGGTTTCACCAAAGATCCCTCATCCGGCCTGCCCGATTATTTGCGTGGCACCTATGCTGGCGTGATCAGCAAAATTCCCTATTTGCAGGAATTAGGCATTACTGCGGTCGAATTATTACCCGTATTTCAGTTTGACCCGCAAGATGCCCGGCCGGGGAAAAGCAATTACTGGGGATACAGCCCGATGGGATTTTTTGCCCCACATGCGGAATATGCCAGTGTGGGCTCGCATCTGGGCGTGTTAACTGAATTTCGCGATATGGTCAAAGCGCTGCACAAAGCTAATATCGAAGTCATTTTAGATGTTGTCTATAACCACACGGCGGAGGGTGGTGATGATGGCCCGGTGATCTGTTTTCGCGGGCTGGATAACGATGCGTTTTATACGCTGGATGAAAATTATCGCAGTACTAATTATTCCGGCTGTGGTAACACGTTAGATGCCTCGCATCCGATGACCAAAAAGATGATCACTGACAGCCTACGTTTCTGGCGCGAAGAGATGCATGTTGATGGTTTCCGCTTCGATTTAGCCGCCATTTTATCGCGTGACGGTTACGGGCAACCAATGAATGATCCCCCCACAATCCGTACGATTGACGGCGATTATGCATTGGCCGATACCAAGTTATTTGCCGAAGCCTGGGATGCCGGCGGTTTGTATCTGGTGGGCCGTATGGCTGGCGATCGCTGGCGGGAATGGAATGGCCGTTTTCGCGATGACGTGCGTCGATTTATTAAAGGCGATGACGGAATGGTATCCGCCTTCGCTACACGGCTAATTGGTAGCCCTGATATCTATCATCCGCAATATACCGACCCCTATAAAAGTCTGAATTTTATTACCTGTCATGATGGTTTCACCTTGTGGGATCTGGTCAGTTACAACCAAAAACACAATGCAGAAAATGGGGAAGATAATCGAGACGGCACTAACGATAATTACAGCTGGAATCATGGCGTTGAAGGCCCGACCGATGATCCGCAAATTAATGCGTTACGTTTACGTCAGATAAAAAATTTCTTTGTCATCAATTTGTTGTCGGTAGGCACACCGATGATACAAATGGGTGATGAAACGCTGAGAACACAGTCTGGTAACAACAATGTCTATTGTCAGGATAACCCAACCAGTTGGTTAAACTGGCAACCTGGGTTGCGCGGTCGTGAAATGCTACGATTTGTGACGGAATTAATGCGCTATCGTTCGGTATTAAAAGAAGAACCTCGCGCCTTTTTTTCACTGGCAAAAGCGCTGGAGAGCGCAAAAATGGATTGGCATGGCGTACAACCATTTCAACCTGATTGGAGCGACGCTTCGCATGCGCTGGGCTTAACCGCTTATGACCCGGGCCACAGAGCCGATATTTACGCATTTTTTAATGCCTGGTGGAAACCACTGACAGTAACTTTGCCTACGCCGCCGCATTATCCACAAGGGCGTTGGGAGCGCGTGTGCGATACCGGGTTATTACCACCTGCGGATATTACGCCATTAGGTTGTGAATGTACTGAGCTACAGACTGACAAATATCAGACAGCACCTCGCTCTGTGATGGTATTGGTTTGTGTACGAGACAGCTAATTTGTGCAATAAACAGAAGCCATGATCAGTCATGGCTTTTAGTAAAGTGATGTGACGTTATTCCGAGGCGAAGGCGATAAAAAAGCGGCCTCAGAAAGAGGCCGCAAAAACAATCCACCAACAAAGGAAAGATGACTAATGAACGGCGGATGTATCCACTATTTTGGTTGGCCTTGGTGCCAGCCAGATAGCAAATGCGGCAATGGTAAATAGCACAGCTATCGCCATAAAAATTTTGTTCGTTGCGACCATGACACTCTGCCCCTGCAGCATCCAATCCATAATGCCTCTGGCTTGATCGACACCCATTCCGGCGCTGGTCATGGCTTCCGTCGTGCTGCCAGATTGATCGGTTAACCCCGACAACTCAGCATGTACATAACGGGTTTGACTTTCCCACGAGGTATTCACCATCGAGGTGGCAAACGCACCCGACAAGGTTCGAATGAAGTTCATCAAACCGGCGGCTGACTCCATCTCTCGATCCAGTACACAACCAAGCGCTAACCCGGTCAGGGGAACGAAGAACAACGGCATGCCGATCCCCTGGAATAACATCGGCAGACTGATTTGCCAGAAGGTTATATCCATGTTGGCGTTGCTGCGATAGAGCGTCCAGATACCCAGCCAGAGCACCCCCATAAACACTAGTGGCCGAGGGTCCATTTTGGTCGCCAGATTGGCAATCGCTGGCGCTAAAAAGACCGCCAGAATCCCCATCATCGCGGTGGAATAACCCGCAATAGTGGCGGTATAACCCATATAGATCTGCAGCCATAGCGGGGTTAACACGGTGATGCCAAAGAAAGCACCAAAGCCAAGTGAAAGCGTCAGCATACTGGTCGCGTAACCACGGTGTCGGAACACTTTCAGATCCACCACCGGATTGCGCGCAGTTAGTTCCCAGATCATAAATGCCGCAAAACCAATCAGCGCCACAATGCCTAAAATCACAATGCGATTTGATTCAAACCAATCATGGTCTTTGCCTTCATCCAGCATGATTTGCAGTGCGGCGACCCAAACCACCAGCAGCACCAGCCCAACGGTGTCCATGCGTGACTTGGCGGTTTTGGTTTCAAACTGTTGTAACAGTTTCCAACACAACACACCGGCAACTATCGCAAATGGTGCTTTGACGAAGAAAATATACGGCCAGCTCAGTTGGTCACAAAGTATGCCACCCAGGATCGGCCCCATGATTGGCGCCACCAGTGTGGTCATACTCCAGATCCCGATCGCAGCGTGCTTTTTATCGCTGGGGAAAATCCGCATCATCAGGGTCTGAGATAATGGCATCAACGGGCCACCAGCAAACCCCAGGAACACACGGAATAACACCAGCATATTCATGCTGGTTGCCATGCCACACAAGGCTGAAAAAACACCAAACATGATCAGGCAAGTAACAAACACCCGCATAGAACCAAAGCGCGATGCCAGCCACCCGGTCAGTGGCACCGAGATCGCCTCGGCTACCGCATACGAGGTGATGACATAGGTGCCCTGACTGGTTGACGTGCCCAAACTGCCCGCGATATTGGAAACCGATACGTTGGCGATGGTGGTATCCAATATCGCCAGAAAATTAGCCATTGCCAATAAAATGGCGCCCAGAGCTAACTTCCCACCGGATAACGGTTGTGGGAAGTTTTCAATCGATGCTGAGTGACTCATCGCTTACCGCCTTAACCCTGAGAATTAGCCGATGACTCTTTGTTTTTTGCGACTGCTTGTGGTGCTACTGGCGCAGCAGAAGTATCAATGGTTGCCTCCATCGATAGCCCTACCTGCAATGGGCGATGTTTCATTTCATTCGCATCGAGCATGATACGAACCGGCAGACGCTGAACCACTTTGATCCAGTTACCTGTCGCATTTTGTGCCGGGATCATCGAAAACGCAGAACCTGTGCCACCAGACAAACCACTCACAGTGCCGTGATACACCACTTTGTCGCCATAAATATCAGCGGTCACTTCAACCGGCTGACCTATTTTCACATCACGTAATTCCACCTCTTTAAAGTTGGCATCAACGTGAATATTTTGTGTTGGCACCACACTCAACAGAGGTGCACCAATTTGCACGCGGCGGCCAATTTGCACCTGACGTTTAGCAATCGTGCCATCGACAGGGGCTTTGATCACAGTACGTTCCAGATCAACCTGTGCCTGCTCATAACGCGCTTTCGCCAGTAACACTTCCGGGTTGGTTTCCACAGTCGTATCAACGGTCAGCGCCGCATTCGCTTTCTTCGAACCAATGGTCGACATACGATTCGCGCTGCTTTGTGCCGCTGCCGCGCGGGCGGAAGTCAGGTTAGCCTGCGCCTGTGCCAGACCATTTTTCGCGTTAGTCAGCTCTTCACCCGACACAGATCCGGAAGCCAGCAAGGCCTGACGACGTTGCAAGTCAACCTGTGCCCGCGACAGATCGGCCTGTGCCGCTTCCAGTTGTGCCTGCGCTCGTTTTTCGTCCGCTTCACGCGCTTTTACTTGTGCCGCCAAACCTTCATCGTTAGCCAGATAGCTGTGCACCCGACGTTTCGCCAGCCCCAGATCCGCTGCCGCTTGTGCCAGCGCTAAGCGCGCATCGGTATCATCCAGCACGACTAAAACATCACCTTGCTTCACTTGCTGGGTATCAACTACGTTCACCGCTTTCACGATACCACCAACGGCCGGCGTCACTTCCGCCAGTTCTACCGCCGTGTAAGCGTTATCGGTGCTTACATAGTTGGATGCAAAAAAATACCAGTAACAACCATAACCCGCGCTCGCCAGTGCAATCGCAGCAGTCAAACCAATAAAACCTTTTTTACGGGACGCACCAGCGCGGGATGCATCAAATTCATCGTCGAACTGGTCCATAGTGGTATCTGAATTCATCTGAGACATTTTAAAATTCCTGTATTAAATCAAGACCGGGGAGCCTGATAACCGCCGCCTAACGCGTGGATCAAAGCAACATCAAGAGAGAACGCACGTGATTGCAAATTCACCAGTGCCCGCTGGCTACCCAGCAATGCATCTTCTGCGGTCAATACATCCAGATAGGTGGCTAACCCGCCGCGATATCGGTTATTCGCGATCTGATAAGCATCTTGTGCCGCATTAACAGCATCTTGTGTTTTCTGCAGACGACCATCTAAGGCTTTAGAACTGGTCACCACATCGGCAACGTCGTGAAAGGCTTGTGTCACGGTGGCGTTGTAGTTCGCGACCGACTCTTCATAGCTGGCTTGTGCTGTGGTCAGTTGCCCTTGCAAGCGTCCGCCGGTAAACAGGGGTAGATAGATCGCCGGGCCAATACTGCCGGCATCGTTACCTGATTTGGTCAGGTTATTCAGACCAAACGATTGATAACCGATAAATGCCGAAAGACTGACATCCGGATAAAACTGCGCTTTCGCGATACCAATCCGTTTAGCGGCAGACTCAGCGCGCCAGCGTGACGCGGTGACATCCGGGCGATGCCCCAACAGACCAACACCGGCCTCTTTCGGTAAACCGAATGTTTGCTGCAATTTAACGTTCGGGCGTGAAATCGTCATGCCACGATCCGGGCCTTTGCCTAACAATGCGGCCAAGGCATTCTTTTGTAATGCAATCGCCTCATCAAGACTGAGCACATCGGCTTCCGCACTTGCCCGCAGAGATTCCACCTGACGCAAGACGCCTTTGGTTTCCAGGCCATTATTAAAACGCTGCAGCATCAACGACACCGTTTTATTGCGGATATCCAGTGCAGTAGCCGCCGTATCCCGGTTAGAGTATAAGCGGGCTAATTCCGCATAAGCCTGAGCCAGTGATGTCGAGATCATCAATTGCGCTTGTGCACTTTCAGCTTGGGCAGCCGCAAAATCCGACGTTGCTGCGGCGACGGCGGATCTGTTTTTACCCCAGAAATCGAAATCGTAACTGAAGTTCAGCGTGGCAGAACCGTAATCATTCCAGTTCTGTGGCGGCGCATAAGCCTGATATTGATAGCTGACTTTACTTTCAGAGGCCGACAATGCCATACCAACCTGAACCGAACGGCTTGCGCCAGCTTGTTGCGCCAAACCATCGGCACTCTTCAATCGCGCGGCTGCCGCTTTCAGCGTCGGAGAATCACTGACGGCTTCCTCCATCAACTGATTAAGTTGTGTATCGCCATAACGCAACCACCAGCGATCCACCGGCCAGCTGACTTTGTTGTTTACATCAAATGATTTGGCCGATGCGTAATCGGATGTCTGTTTTGCAGTCACAGAAGGTAAATCCGGTGCATGAGCACAGGCACTTAATACCAACGCACTGAGTGGTAACAAGGCAAATTGCCCCCACTTTTTGGCGCCGCGCAATCGTGAAGCATGTCCTATATTCACTCTGAACCTCATAACTAAACCGTACAGTACAGTTATATCCTTGACAGCACGCCTCCGTCAAGTAAAACTAAACAGGTAAGTTCATTAATGGTAATCCGCTATGCGCGTTAAAAGTGAAGCCCGCCGACAGGCGATCGTGGATGTAGCAACAGAGGCTTTTAGTAAGCAAGGTTTTGAAAATACATCTATGTCAGAAATTGCCAGCCGAGTCGGCGGTTCCAAAGCAACGTTGTATAACTATTTCAGCTCAAAAGAAGAGATCTTTGCCGCCGTCATGGAGTCATCCGCCACGGAGCAAATTGCTAGTGCTTTCAAATTGTTAGAAGAAGAAAACGATATTCGTTCTACGCTACTGAATTTTGGTTTGCACTATCTCAGCTCAATACTAGCCCCCAATATTATGGCCATACGAAAAATGGCGATTAACGAAGCTGATCGTTCCGATATCGGCCGTCATTTCTATGAAAATGGGCCTAAAAAAGGTTGGTTGTTGGTCAGCAACTATCTGCAGCAACAAATTGAACAACAACAGCTTATTACCTGTGATGCCAGTATTTGCGCGACACATTTAAAAGCATTATTAGAAGCCGAAGTGGTAGAACTTTATGCCTTAGGCGTATTAAGAGAAGTTGATGAACAACTGCTTACGTCTGTCGTAGAGCGGGCTATCACGGTTTTTCTGAGAGCCTACCAGCGTTAAGTCGCCGATTAAATCAGGATGCACTAAACTTATAAAACTATCAGCCGCTATGGTTTATGTTTCCCATTTAAGTTCAGAGCGTATCGTTTAGTCTTGTTCGCCGATGCTCAGACTACCGGAGAGAAAAAATGCAAAGCGCGTTTAATAAACAAAGCACCTTTAATAAAAAAGTTGCCCTCGCCGTGTTTGTTGCGGGAGTCTTCATGCTCAATCCGGCTTTTGCAGAAAAGCCCGAATTTAAACACAAAGGAAAACCCGAGAAAGTTCAGGAAATACACAGCGTTAACCCTCGCATTAAAGATCAGAATATTCGCACTAACGACTTGATAAAACCTCGGTCCAACAGTGGAACACAGATCAATGTCTATTTTGATAACCACCATCGTGATGTGATCCGCCGGTATTATGATGACAGTTATCACTCTGGCCGCTGTCCACCTGGTTTGTCTAAAAAACATAATCGTTGTCAGCCACCAGGTCTGGCTAAGAAATGGCATGTAGGCCGCCGCTTACCGCGTGATGTGATCTATTACGATTTACCACCACAAATTGTTATCAGCCTTGGTATTCCACCGGAAGGACAAAAATATGTCCGAGTGGCCACAGATATCCTGCTCATTACCGTCGGTACCGGGTTGGTGCTCGACGCAATTCAAGATCTGAATAATTTGTAAAAACAAAGCCCGCACCAGAACTGATGCGGGCTTTCTCTCTGTTTCAGCCCTAATCCGGTTCACATCAATTTGTCTTTTTGGTCATTGGTCTGATTGTTAATGTGGCCCCGACTGATGCCACCATGATAGCGAACATACCGCCCCACTGTTCTAGTGTCAGATGTTCCTGCAAAATGATCATACCGGAAATAGCACCAACTGCCGGTTCCATACTCATCAGCGTGCCAAACGTTCGCGATGGAATACGCCGTAACGCCATCATTTCCAGCGAAAAAGGCAATGCCGTTGATAAAATGCCGACCCCAAGCGCAATCGGCAGGATCGACAGCCCAAACAACGACAAGCCGTTTTGCACGAGCCCTATCGGGCAAAAGAAAACCGCCGCAATCAAAGTGCCGATAGCAACGGTTGATTGACCATTTTTGATGCCGGCTTTTTTCCCGTACACAATATACAACGCCCAGCACGCACCGGCGCTGATTGCATAGATGGCACCGGTCAAATCAATATGCGTATTGCTACCACCAACAGGGAGCAACACAAACAGCCCCAGCATCGCCAATATAACCCATAAGAAATCGACCGGACGACGGGAAGATAAAATGGCGACTGACAACGGGCCGGTAAACTCCAGTGCAACCGCAATACCAAGCGGGAGTGTTTTTATCGATTGATAAAACAGAAAATTCATTCCTCCCAACACCAAGCCATACACCAGCATGGGCAATAACCCGCCTCGCGTCACTGACGTTCGCCAAGGTTTATAAACTAGCGTTAAAACTAATGCGCCAAATCCTAAACGCAGCGATGTAGCGCCTTCTGCTCCTACCACTGGAAACAGTAATTTCGCCAGAGAAGCCCCGCTTTGCACAGAAATCATCGCAATAATTATTAAACAAACAGGCAGCAGAACCGATGATTTATCAGATACAGAAGACATCAAAAAAACCTTAAAAAAAAGCCCGCATAGTGCGGGCTTCTATTATTAAGGAGTTACAGCAGAATTACATGCTTTCTTTAACGCGTTGATGCAGCTCTTGTACTGAACTGACATTGGCAGTTTCATCAATCGCCATGCCCAGACAAGACGCAAAGCCGGCATTCAGTGTCGTGGTGTAAGACACTTTGTGCTGCAGTGCGCCGCGACGCAGTTGTTTAGAGTCAGCAATCGCTACACGACCTTCAACGGTGTTCACGATAAAGGTGTATTCACCATTCTTGATACGGTCCAGAATGTGCGGGCGACCTTCAGACACCTTGTTCACCTTACGGTTTACAATGCCTGCGGCAGTCAGCGCGTCAGAAGTACCAGCGGTTGCATCCAGCTCAAAACCAGCTTTGATCAGCGCAGCCGCTAATTCCACCGCGCGTTTCTTGTCACCGCCACGAACTGACAACAGTGCACGACCTGATTTTGGCAAGCCTTTACCAGTGCCCAACTGAGCTTTGGCATACGCTTCTGCGAAGGTATTACCCACGCCCATGACTTCACCGGTAGAGCGCATTTCTGGGCCAAGCAGCGGGTCAACACCCGGGAACTTGTTGAATGGCAATACTACTTCTTTCACAGAGAAATAAGGTGGAATGATCTCTTTCGTGAAACCTTGTTGAGCCAGAGACTGACCAGCCATCACGCGTGCCGCGATCTTAGCCAGTGGTGCACCTGTCGCTTTCGACACGAACGGTACAGTACGCGCCGCACGTGGGTTCACCTCAATCAGGTAAATCACGCCATCTTTCACCGCAAACTGCACGTTCATCAGACCAATAACTTTCAGTTCCATGGCCAGTTTACGTACCTGTTCGCGGATCTCAGCCAATACATCAGCTGGCAGCGAGTAAGGTGGTAATGAACAACCTGAGTCACCGGAGTGAATACCACATTGTTCAATGTGTTCCATCACACCGCCGATCACGACTTGTTCACCGTCGCAGATTGCATCCACATCCAGCTCAATCGCATCGTCAAGGAAGTGATCCAGCAATACTGGTGATTCGTTCGATACACTCACCGCTTCGTTGAAATAACGACGCAGGTCGATTTCGTCAGAAACGATTTCCATCGCACGACCACCCAATACATAGGAAGGACGCACAACCAGCGGATAACCGATCTCTTTGGCTTTCTCAACCGCTTGTTCCATCGCAGTCACAGTGGTGTTCTGTGGCTGTTTCAGGCCCAGACGCTCCACCGCTTGTTGGAAACGTTCACGGTCTTCAGCACGGTCGATAGAGTCAGGGCTGGTACCAATGATTGGCACGCCAGCAGCTTCCAGTGCACGCGACAGTTTCAGCGGAGTTTGACCACCGTACTGCACGATCACACCTTTTGGCTTCTCGATACGCACGATTTCCAGTACATCTTCCAGTGTTACTGGTTCGAAATACAGACGGTCTGATGTGTCATAGTCGGTAGAAACGGTTTCAGGGTTGCAGTTAACCATGATGGTTTCATAACCGTCTTCGCGCAGTGCCAGTGCCGCATGCACACAGCAATAATCGAATTCGATACCCTGACCGATACGGTTCGGGCCACCACCTAAAACAATGATCTTGTCTTTGTTGGTTGGTGCTGCTTCACACTCTTCCTCATAGGTAGAGTACATATAAGCAGTGTTAGTCGAGAATTCAGCCGCACAGGTGTCGACACGTTTGTAAACAGGCAGGATCTGATACTGATAACGCAGTTCACGCACTTGCGCTTCTTTCACGTTCAGTAGTTTAGCCAGACGCGCATCCGCGAAACCTTTGCGTTTCAGCTTACGCATGAAGTCTGCATCAATACCAGACAAGCCTGCTGCGGCAACCTGTGCTTCCAGATTCAGCAGATCTTCGATCTGGATCAGGAACCACGGGTCAATCTTGGTGTCATTGAAAATATCTTGCAGTGGCATACCCGCACGGAATGCATCGGCTACATACCACAGACGATCAGCACCTGGGTTTTGCAGTTCATGGCGAATCGTGGCTTTCGCATCCGTATCATTCGCATCAATAACCGGATCAAAACCGGTTTTGCCAGTTTCCAGACCACGCATCGCTTTTTGCAGCGACTCTTGGAAAGTACGGCCAATCGCCATGACTTCACCCACAGATTTCATCTGGGTTGTCAGGCGGTCATTCGCACCAGCAAATTTTTCGAAGTTGAAGCGTGGAACTTTCGTCACTACGTAGTCGATAGATGGTTCGAAAGATGCCGGCGTTTTACCGCCAGTGATGTCATTCATCAGCTCATCTAAGGTGTAACCAATCGCCAGCTTGGCAGCAATTTTAGCAATCGGGAAACCGGTCGCTTTAGAAGCCAGTGCCGATGAGCGAGATACACGCGGGTTCATCTCGATGATAACCATACGGCCATCAACTGGGTTAATACCAAACTGTACGTTTGAACCACCCGTTTCAACACCGATCTCACGCAGTACCGCCATCGAGGCGTTACGCATCAGCTGATATTCTTTATCTGTCAATGTCTGAGCTGGCGCCACAGTGATTGAGTCACCGGTGTGCACGCCCATCGGGTCAAAGTTTTCGATAGAACAGACGATGATGCAGTTATCGTTACGATCACGCACCACTTCCATCTCATATTCTTTCCAACCGATCAGCGATTCGTCGATCAGCAGCTCTTTGGTTGGTGACAGATCTAAGCCACGCTCACAGATCTCAACGAACTCTTCTGGGTTGTAAGCGATACCGCCACCTGAACCACCCATGGTGAACGATGGACGAATGATACATGGGAAACCAACGGTCTTCTGAACGTCCCACGCTTCTTCCATGTTATGCGCGATACCCGCACGCGGGCATTCCAAACCGATAGAGCGCATCGCTAAATCGAAGCGACGGCGGTCTTCAGCTTTATCAATCGCATCAGCCGTAGCACCGATCATTTCTACGCCAAATTCGGCCAATACACCGTGACGTTCCAGGTCAAGCGCACAGTTCAGAGCAGTCTGACCACCCATGGTCGGCAGAACCGCATCTGGGCGTTCTTTTTCAATAATTTTGCGCACTACTTCCCAGGTGATTGGCTCGATATAAGTGGCATCGGCCATTTCAGGGTCAGTCATGATCGTGGCAGGGTTAGAGTTCACCAGAATGACGCGGAAACCCTCTTCACGCAGTGCTTTACACGCTTGTGCACCAGAATAGTCGAATTCACAAGCCTGACCGATCACGATTGGGCCTGCACCCAGGATCAGAATACTTTTTAAGTCCGTACGTTTTGGCATGACGCTACCTATTCCTGTTATGCGCGATATTTTTTGATCAAGTCGATGAAATGGTCGAACAGCGGAGCTGCATCATGCGGACCTGGGCTCGCTTCAGGGTGACCCTGGAAGCTGAACGCTGGTTTGTCAGTACGATGAATACCCTGCAGAGAACCGTCGAACAGTGATTTATGTGTCACACGCAGGTTAGCTGGCATATCCGCATCATCGGCTGCAAAACCATGGTTCTGGCTGGTAATCATCACCACGTTGCGATCCAGATCTTTCACCGGATGGTTGGCACCATGATGGCCAAATTTCATTTTCATGGTTTTCGCACCGGAAGCCAGTGCCAGCAACTGATGACCTAAGCAGATACCAAATACTGGCAGCTCGGTTTCCAGGAAGGTTTTGATCGCTTTGATTGCGTAGTCACATGGTTCTGGATCACCAGGGCCATTTGACAGGAAGACACCATCCGGATTCATCGCCAGCACGGTTTCCGCTGGTGTTTGTGCCGGAACAACGGTCACACGACAGCCACGATCAACCAACATACGCAGAATATTACGTTTCACACCGAAATCGTAAGCAACGACATGGAATGGGTATTCGGCAGGTTGAGTATGACCCTGACCCAATTTCCATGAACCTTCTGTCCATTCATACGCTTCAGTACAGCTCACTACTTTCGCCAGATCCATGCCTTTCAGGCCAGGGAAGGCTTTCGTTGCCGCCAGTGCTTTCGCTGCATCCAGGTCACCGCCTGCGATGATGCAACCAGACTGAGCGCCTTTTTCACGCAAAATACGAGTCAGTTTGCGGGTATCAATTTCTGCGATACCAACTACATTGTGCTTCTTCAGATAGTCAGACAAAGTTGCCTGATTACGGAAGTTAGACGCAACTAGTGGCAGATCGCGAATGATGAGGCCTTGAGCATGAATGTTTGGGGATTCTTCGTCTTCAGAATTGGTACCAGTGTTACCAATATGGGGGTAAGTCAGCGTTACAATTTGGCGGCAATAAGATGGATCAGTGAGAATTTCTTGATAGCCAGTCATCGAGGTATTAAAAACAACTTCCCCGACTGAACAGCCTTCAGCACCAATAGACACACCCTTAAACACCGTCCCATCTTCTAACACTAACAGGGCAGAATGAGTCAAGACGACCTCCAAGTCATTAAATTTATGCTTGTACCCCGATCAGTATATTTCCTGCGCACTGAAGGGGTGATTTTATTGCCTGTTCTGGTTTGTCTGGCCGAAAACGCCATTTTACAAACTCACATCAGGCAAATTCCGGCTATTCTACCTGAACTAAGATAAGAAGCCAATCCCATGTAAATGACGAATGAAAAATCATGCACACTACAAGCATAAAACAGCATGAATAATGAGAAATACTGAATTTTAAAAAAGAATGGATATAAAAACAGAGGTTATCGGTAAAAATGTGCATTTAACCGACATAAAACAAAAAAATAGACAAAACCCCTTTATTAAAAGGGGTTTGAACAATAAATAATAATATCTATATTAAATAAAACCGCCATTTGGCGGTTTTATTTGAGATCTAATACATCTTGCATATCAAAAAGACCACTAGATTGATCTTTTAACCAGTTTGCAGCACGAACAGCACCATTTGCGAACGTTAAACGACTAGAAGCTTTGTGTGTGATCTCAACACGTTCACCAATATCAGCAAACATGACGGTATGTTCACCGACCAAATCGCCGGCACGGATAGTGGCAAAACCGATGGTATTGCGGTCACGTTCACCCGTGATCCCTTCACGACCATATACGGCACACTGTTTCAGATCGCGACCCAGTGTTTTGGCAACCACTTCGCCCATGCTCAGTGCAGTTCCAGACGGCGCATCGACTTTATGACGATGATGACCTTCGATGATCTCGATGTCTGTATAATCACCCATTACTTTCGCCGCTTGTTCCAGCAGTTTGAAAACCAGATTCACGCCAATACTGAAATTAGAAGCAAACACGACACTGATTTTGGTTGCAGCATCTGCAATTGCGGCTTTACCTGCATCATCAAAACCAGTCGTACCAATCACAATTCGTTTATTATTCGCGACAGCAAATGCCAGGTTTTTTAATGTCACTTCCGGGCGGGTAAAGTCGATGATGACGTCAAATTGATCTTTTACTTTTTCCAGATCATCGGCCACCAGCACGTTCATTGCACCCAAGCCATTCAGATCACCAACATCTAAACCAATCACGGTCGAACCTGGGCGTTCAAGTGCAGCACCCAACGCAACCTGATTATTGTTCTGAATTGCTTCCAGCAAGGCCTTACCCATACGGCCCTGACAGCCCATCAATGCGATACGAATCGGAGCGGTCATCTTGTTCCTCATTCTATTTCTGACCTGCTGATATTCGTCAGCAGATATGGTTTTTCAGATACAAAAAAGGCCAGATGTCTGGCCTTTTTCCGGCTTACGCCAATACGTTCAGTAATTCTACTTCAAAAACCAGCGTAGAGAACGGAGGAATTGAGCCTGCGCCACGTTCGCCGTAAGCCAGATTGTGCGGAATGAACAATTTCCATTTCGCGCCTTCTGACATCAGTTGCAGTGCTTCAACCCAACCTGCGATCACGCCGCCAACAGGGAATTCAGCTGGTTGACCACGTTGTACTGAGCTGTCAAATACGTTGCCATCAGTGAAAGTACCGTGATAGTGCACACGTACTTTGTCAGAAGCAGCGGGTTGTTTGCCTGAACCAGCAACCAGCACTTCATATTGCAGACCTGATTCAGTCACTTTGACTTCCGGACGTTTGGCATTTTCAGTCAGGAACGCGATGCCACCAGCTTGCATGGTTTTCGCACGCTCAGCTTCTTCAGCAGCCATTCTTTCATTCAGAATGCGGAATGCTTCGCCGATTTGCTCATGCTCGACAGCAAAAGGTGCATTGTTGATTGCATCTTCAATACCTTGCTGTACAGCAGACAGATCAAAACCTGCAAAAGACTGCTCAGTTAACTGCTGACCGATTTGACGGCCAATACCGTAACAGGCTTGCTGTTCGGTTGTTTGAAACTTAGACATAAACACTCCGCGATTATTACAAAGCCCGCATGTTAACAGACCTGTTACTTTTACTGAACCCTATCCGGCACATTGCGGATGAACACCGCCTGCCAGTGCTTGCTGATACATAGGTTGCACTTGTGGCACTAAAGATTGTAATTGGTTGATTCGAGTTTGATCAGACGGATGGGTAGACAGGATTTCCAGCGGAGCATTACCTTTACTGTTGGCCGCCATGTTGTGCCAAAGATTAACGGACTCCTGCGGATTAAACCCCGCGATCGCCATTAACTGTAAGCCCAAGACATCCGCTTCCGTTTCATGTGCTCGACTGTATGGCATTAACACTCCGTATTGTACGCCCATGCCTAATGCCGCCATCGCCGGGCCTTTCGTCGTGCTGTTTTTCAGAATGCTATCTGCCGCCGCCATACCGATGTTGGCGACCTGACTCTGAGACAAACGCTCATTCGAGTGCTGTGCTAACACGTGCGATACCTCATGGCCAATTACGGCAGCCAGCTGATCCTGATTCTTAGCCACTTTCAGCAAACCGGTATAGACACCGATTCGTCCGCCCGGTAATGCAAACGCATTCACATCTTCCGAGTCAAAAACAACCACTTCCCACTGGCCGGGATTGTTGGCGGAATATTGTGCCGGAATTGCTTGAGTGATAGCTTGCGCCACACATCTCACATATTGATTTTGTTGTGGATCAGTTGAGATTTTTTCTTTCTGTTTTATCTGCTGAAAAGAGGATAACCCCATTTGCGAAATATCATTATTTCCCATTAACAACAATTGTTTACGCCCTGTTGGTGAAACAGCACACGCAGTCAGCAAGCAAAGCGTAATCGCAGATAACCATCTTTTTTTCATATCGTCCCCGAACTCATACTGAATTGGTAAAATCGTGTAAATCTTAGAGCATCGGCAACATAAAACAACATCTTCTCTGTCATTAAAATGTCAACGTCCCGACATAGAAGCGTCACTCCAGAGATCAAGACTGAATTAGTCTGGACTAGATGGAGTTTACCTGATGTTTACAGTCGATGAATTACTCTCGACCCATAGTTCAAAACCGGTGCCTCGCTGGTACAAACCCTTTCTGCGCTACTTACTGTGCGAAAAAGAATTCCAACGCTTCGGCGAAAAATATCCGAATTTGCACGGTTTGGATTTCATCGAACAAGCCCTGCGCTACTTATCATTTGCCTGTGATGTTTGTGAAAATGAGCTAGAACATATTCCGGCACAAGGGCCGGTCGTCATTGTGGCCAATCATCCGATCGGTTCATTAGACGGGTTGGCGTTGTTGCAGATCATCTCCCGCGTGCGCGGCGATGTGAAAATTATCGCTAATCAGCTGCTCAGTCAGATCAAACCGCTGAATGAATTATTGTTGCCCGTTGATAACATGAACGGAAACACACAACGGCAGCAGATCACAGCAATCAATGAACATCTGGGGAAAGGCGGAGCACTGATCGTGTTTCCCGCCGGAGAAGTATCACGCTTAAACATTCATGGTATTTATGATGGGCGCTGGAATAACGGTTTTTTACGCTTGGCAACACAACATCGTGCGCCGATTGTGCCGATCTATATCTCAGGTCGTAACTCATGGCTGTTTTATGGCACGTCATTACTGAATAAATCGCTGTCGACGCTGTTATTGGTACGGGAAATGTTCCAGCAGCGCAAAGGGCACATTAAGATCCGCATCGGGGCCAAGATCCCCTTCAATGAATGGTCAAAATTGCCCGTCACCGGCAAAGCGCTTGCCAAACTATTTCGCAAACATCTCTATCGCCTAGGCAAAAGTAAATCAGGGATTCTGACCACCGAAGCCCCCATCGCCTTAGCTGAAAATCGGGTAAAACTGAAAAAAGCCGTTGAAGCTTGCCAACCATTGGGCAACACCCCTGATGGTAAACATATTTATCTCTATCGCCGTGAACAAGCACCCTCTTCGGTGATCTTAAAAGAACTCGGTCGCTTACGAGAAATTGCCTTTCGCGCAGTCGGTGAAGGAACGGGTCTGCGTCGTGATCTCGATAGTTTTGATGATGATTATTACCACCTACTGCTTTGGGACAATAAAGAGCTGGAAATTGTCGGTGCCTATCGTTTTATGCCGACGAAAGAGCAATTAGAACGGAAAGGTCATAAAGGTCTGTATAGCTATGGTTTGTTTCATTACGACACCGCTATGGCGCATATTCTCGATCAGGGAATTGAGCTTGGCCGTAGTTTTATTCAGCCACGTTATTGGGGAAAACGAAGCCTCGACTATTTATGGCAAGGTATCGGTGCATTTTTAGCGCAGAACCCACAATACCGTTATTTGATGGGGCCAGTCTCCATGTCAGCCAGTTTACCGGCCCCGGCTCGTGATCTGCTGGTCGCATTTTACAAACTGCATTTCAGCCCGCGTTGGCCATTAGCCCGTTCACGCCAACCGTATGCGAATGGTTCACTGGATATTGCGGGCCAATTTATCGGGCAGGACTATCAGCAAGATTTAAGCATTCTGAAATCAATGCTCGATAATCTGGGCTGTGGCATTCCAACGCTTTATAAGCAATATTCGGAATTATGCGAACCCGGCGGTGTGCAATTTCTGGATTTTGGTATCGACCCCGACTTTGCTAACTGCGTTGATGGTCTGGTGCTCATCGACATACATAAAATGAAGCTCAACAAACGACAACGCTACATAGACTGTCATTTGACTGATCCGCGTGACGTAGTCACAACTGCCAGTGCCTAGAGTGACACTGCAATCGAGTAGGAGGCGGGATCACTCCCGCCGTCCTCTCACACCACCGTACGTGC